>JAPPHR010000044.1:10274-49134 GCA_028820995.1 Rhodospirillales bacterium | reverse complement strand
TCGGCCTCGATGAGGTCGGGCGCGTCTGCTACTACCGGCCCGATACCCTGCCGGACGGCTTCCAGTCGGAACTGGTCGCAACCCGTCACTATGTCCCGCGCAAGTATCCTTTCGCCTTCACCAACGGCGCGCAGGCTTCATATCTGGAGGTCGACGTCGAGACCGGCTTCATCTCCCTGCTGGATCACTGGTGCATCGAGGACTGCGGCACCGTCATCAACCCGCAGCTCGTGGACGAGCAGATCCGGGGCGGTATCGTGCAGGGGCTGGGCGGTGCGCTCTGGGAGCAGTGCGTGTACGACAGCGACGGGCAGATGCTGAACGCCAACATGGCGGACTATCTCGTGCCCATGGCGGCGGAGCTGCCCGACATGCGTTGCGGCCACGTGGTCTCGCCCACGTTCGAGTCCGATCTCGGCGCCAAGGGGGTGGGCGAGGCCGGCACCTGCGGCGCGCCGGCCGCGGTGATGAATGCGCTCAATGACGCGCTCGCGCCCTTCGCCGCACGGCTCACCGACATGCCCTTCACGCCCCAAAAGGTGCTGCGCGCGCTCGGCAAGATTTGAGCCGCGCGGCTTCGCTTTGCTGAGCCAGTCGCCGGGGGGCAGGTCGAGGAGACATCCCATGCCTGCCATTCGCAGCCTCGCCGTCGCGTTCGGCATCGTCATGATGCTGGCGGCGACCGCCGTTCCCGCCCGGGCGGAGATCACCGACCGCGCCGTCACACGGGCGTTCCTGACCCTGCTTGCCGGGGGAGCGAGCGACACGGCGCGCGCCGCGGAGCTGATCGAGAGGCACTGGGAGCCGTCATTCCTGCCGATGGCTCTGGAGGTGATCCGGCTCAGCCGCAGCGCGGAGGCCTCCGGGGCCCTGGTGAGGATCATGGAACGGCAGGCCGGCGCCGGGCTCGGCCGCGACCTCGACGCCTGGCAACGCGCGATGTGGAATGCGCCCGAGGCGCGGCACCCGCGCTATGCCGCCTTCAAGAGCGCGCTCTACAGCCTCATCGACCCGCGCTTCTCGGCGTACTTCGACACGGCCGGCGAGGCGCTCATCCGCCTCGACGAGATCGTCTGGGGCGGAGTGCGGCAGGATGGCATCCCGCCGCTTCGCAACCCGGCGATGCTGGCCGGGGAAGACGCCGGCTATTTGGAGGACGACCACATCGTCTTCGGCCTCTCCGTCAACGGCGACGCCCGCGCCTATCCGAAGCGTATCCTCGGCTGGCACGAGATGTTCGTCGACACCGTCGGCGGCGTGCCGGTCGCAGGCGTGTACTGCACGCTCTGCGGCACTGTGATCCTCTACCGCACCGAGCACGAGGGCGTGAATCACCGGCTCGGCACGAGCGGCTTCCTCTACCGTTCGAACAAGCTCATGTACGACCAGACCACCCAGTCGCTGTGGAGCACGATGCGGGGCACGCCGGTCGTAGGCCCGCTTGTGGGCAAGGGCATCGTGCTGGAGCGGGGCAGCGTGGTGACGACCACCTGGGGCGAGTGGCGGCGGCGGCACCCCGGAACCCGGGTGCTCTCGCTCGATACCGGCCACCGGCGCGACTACGCCGAGGGGTCCGCCTACCGCGACTACTTCGCGACCGACGAGCTGATGTTCCAGGTCCCGGTCCTCGACACGCGCCTTGCGAACAAGGACGAGGTGTTCACGGTGCTGCTCGCCGGCCACCCCGAGGCACCGCTTGCCATTTCGGCCGCGTTCCTCGCCCGAACTCCCGTCCATCACGATGCGATCGAAGGCACGGCGCTCGTGGTGCTCACCGATCCGTCGGGCGCGAACCGCGCCTACGCGAGCGAAGACGTGACGTTCACCCGCTACGACGGCGACCGGCACGTGGAGGACGGATCCGGCACGGTCTGGACGATGGACGAGCACGCGCTCACCGCCGAAGACGGGCGTGTGCTCCACCGTGTCCCGGCGCAGCGGGCGTTCTGGTTCGGCTGGTACGCCGCGTTCCCGAGCACCCGGCTGGTGTGGTAGCGGGCCGGAGGCCGGCGCCGCTTGAGTTCTCCCTCCGCCCTCCTGGGAAGGGGGACAGGGAGAGGTGGGGTCGCTTGAACGGCGGCATTTGAACCGCCGCCGCTTCGTGCTTATGTGACACGCTCAGAGCCTCGCCCGTGGCGGGGCGAGCCATCGAAATCACGGCCCCATGGTTGCTCTCGATCGCGAGGCCCGCGTGCAGGAAGCGGGAGAACGCTCGCACCTGCACACCATCCGCACGCTGCTGCCCTACCTCTGGCCGCGCGGCTCGCTGGAGATGCGGGGCCGCGTGGTGCTGGCCGTCATCCTCCTCATCGGCGCCAAGGTGGCCAACGTCTATGTGCCGATCCTCTACAAGGATGCGGTCGACATCCTCTCTGACAACACGACGGCGGTCATCGTCGTGCCGGTGGCGATCCTGCTCGCCTACGGCGCGCTCAGGGTGCTCACCGTCGCTTTCGGGGAGCTCAGGGACGCGGTCTTCGCCAAGGTCGGCGAGCGCGCGATCCGCACCGTCGCGCTGCAGGTCTTCAACCATCTGCACGAACTTTCGCTCCGCTACCATATCGAGCGGCGCACCGGCGGCCTCAGCCGCGCCATCGAGCGCGGCATCAAGGGGATCGAGTTCCTGCTCACCTTCATGCTGTTCAACATCCTGCCGACCCTGGTGGAGGTCACCATGGTCTGCGGCATCCTCTGGGTCCTCTACGGCATCACCTACGCGGCGATAACCTTCGTCACGATCGGACTCTTTATCGCCTTCACCCTCACGGTCACCGAATGGCGGCTGAAGTACCGCCGGCGCATGAACGAGAAGGACAGCGAGGCCAACACCAAGGCGATCGACAGCCTGCTCAACTACGAGACGGTCAAGTACTTCGGCAACGAGATGCACGAGGCGCAGCGCTTCGACGTCTCCCGCCGGCAGTACGAACGGGCGGCGGTCCAGAGCAAGACCAGCCTCTCGCTGCTCAACATCGGCCAAGGGGTGATCATCGCCACCGGGCTCACCGGCATCACCGTCATGGCGGGCTACGAGGTCGCCGCCGGCACCATGACCATCGGCGACTTCGTGCTGGTCAACACCTACCTGCTCCAGCTCTACATCCCGCTCAACTTCCTGGGCTTCGTCTACCGCGAGATCAAGCAGTCGCTCACCGACATGGAGGCGATGTTCGTCATCCTCAAGGTGGAGCGCGAGATCGAGGACGCGCCCGACGCACCGCCTCTCGCGGTGACGGCGGGCGCCATCGAATTCGAGGACGTGCGCTTCCGCTACGAGGAGCGCCGCGGCATCCTCGACGGCATCTCCTTCCGCGTGACGCCCGGCACCACCACCGCCATCGTCGGCGCGAGCGGCGCCGGCAAGTCCACCATCTCGCGCATCCTCTTCCGCTTCTACGACATCGAGTCCGGCAGCGTCAGGATCGACGGCCAGGACGTGCGCGACGTGAGCCAGGAGAGCCTGCGCGCCGCCATCGGCATCGTTCCGCAGGACACGGTGCTCTTCAACGACACCATCTTCTACAACATCGCCTATGGCCGCCCCGACGCGAGTGCGGAGGAGGTGGAGGAGGCGGCGCGGCTCGCCCATATCCACGACTTCATCGCGAGCCTCCCCGACGGCTATGAGAGCATGGTCGGCGAGCGCGGCCTCAAGCTCTCGGGCGGCGAGAAGCAGCGGGTGGCGATTGCGCGCACGATCCTCAAGAATCCCCGTATTCTGCTGTTCGACGAGGCCACTTCGGCCCTCGATTCGCAAACCGAGAAGGAGATTCAGGCGAGTCTGCGGGAGGTCAGCCGCGACCGCTCCACCCTGATGATCGCCCACCGCCTTTCCACGGTCATCGACGCCGACCAGATCCTCGTGCTGGGCGCGGGCCGCATCGTCGAGCGCGGCCGCCATGCCGAACTGCTGGTGCGCGACGGACACTACGCCGATATGTGGTGGCGCCAGCAGGAGACCGCCGAGCTGCGCGAAGAACTGGAGCAGCGGCTCGCCGTTGAGGAAGGAGACGTCACGGAAGCGGCGCCCGTGCCCGGCGAGGCCCCGACGCCATGACCGCGCGCCCGCAAGGCCTCAGCCGGGCGCCGCCGCTCGCCGATATTCTTGCGGGCGACCGGCGGGCGCTGGCTGCGGCGATCACCCTCATCGAATCGACGCGGGAGGACGACCGCGAACCCGCCGAGGACCTGCTGCAGGCGCTGCTGCCGCACGCTGGCAAGGCCGTTCGCATCGGCATCTCGGGCGCGCCTGGCGTCGGCAAGTCGACCTTCATCGAGGCCTTCGGCACGCGCGCCATTGCGGCCGGCCGCCGGCTCGCCGTGCTCGCCATCGACCCCTCCAGCGAGCGCTCCGGCGGCTCTATCCTGGGCGACAAGACGCGGATGGCGGAGCTTGCGCGGAGCGAGAGAAGCTTCATCCGCGCCTCGCCCGCGCGGGGCACGCTCGGCGGCGTCGCGCGGCGCACGCGCGATGCGATGATCGCCTGCGAGGCGGCGGGCTTCGACCTCGTGATGATCGAGACCGTGGGCGTCGGCCAGTCGGAGGCCGCCGTCGCCGACATGGTGGACCTCTTCATGCTCCTGGTGCAGCCCGGCGCCGGCGACGAGCTGCAGGGCATCAAGCGGGGCGTGATGGAACGCGCCGATATCGTCGTCGTCACCAAGGCCGACGGCCAGCTGGCAGCCCCGGCCGCTCACGCCAAGGCGGACTTCGAGGCCGCGCTCTCACTCCACGCCGGCGAAGGGCCGTGGACGCCCTGCGTCGTCGCCTGCTCGTCGGTAGAGGGGACGGGCCTCGACGAGGTCGCGGATGCGGTGGAGCGTCACCGGGCGGCGATGGCCGAGGCCGGCGCGCTGGAGGCCAGGCGGGCCGCCCAGGCCAGGGCCTGGCTCTGGCGCGAGGTCGAGGATTCGCTGATGGCAAGGCTCCGCGCCGACGGCAGGCTCGCGCCGGCGGTGGAAGCGCTCGAGGCCGAAGTGACGGCACAGACCCTCGCTCCCAGCGCCGCCGCGCGCCGCATCGTCCAGCGCCTCTTTGCACCCGGCGACTGAGACGGCGCCGGCTGCGCGAATTGCGCAAGGCGTCGGGCGCGGCGTCCCCGGTCATCTATCGAGACACGCCAGCCCTTCGGCCATGTCTCGTGCCCATTTCTGTTGAAAGTCGCGGGCCTCTACATTGTCTCCCAGATTATGCATGTACTTGTAATAGGTTACGAAGCTATCCGAGAGATCTTCGGTCTGCACCAGATCTGCCAGCGAGTGGCCCCATCTTGTAAAGACCATGCCGTGGTAAAGCAGATCTTCAATAGTCAGCAGTAAAATGTGATTTCTTGTCCATAATTCATACGCTTTTTGCTCGTACTTGCTGACGAGCGCGAACAGGGCGTCGATGCCGGCCTCGACCGTAGCGAGCTGTTTATCTGGCGACAGGTTGCTTTCGCATGCGCCCCTGAACAGAGCGATGCTCCGGTCGAATTCGCTGGAGAATGCCGCGTTGAACCGTCGATTCCGCTCCTCCTCGGTGTCGCCCTCGTCGGCAACACGGAGCGGGAGAGGAGTGGGTGCCGGGCCCTTATCAATGAGCGCATGTTCGGGAGCATCGGCCGAGACTCCCTCCCCGGCGATGGAAACACAGGCCAGGGCCGCGCCGGCAGCAATCACCAGGGCCGCAGCGGTCCGGTTCATGATTGGATGCACCTCATCGCGGGGGAAGCGAGTCAGCGGGCGGGTTCGGGAGCTCTATAGCGCGCCGATCCCTGCCAGTCAGGCTTCGGCAGGCGGCATCCCCGTGTCGCACGGCCGACGCGCCCCGACCGCCGCACAGGCTGGATATTCGCAGGGGCAGCGACTATGTAGTGTGCTGCAGCGCAGCATTCGGCTGCCGGAGCCGGGAGAACACAGGACATGATGGACGATCCGATCGTCATCGTTGGCATGGCGCGCACCCCCATGGGCGGGTTTCAGGGCGCGCTGAAGGATGCACGGGCACCCGAGCTCGGCTCTGCCGCGATCGAAGCGGCGCTCGGCCGCGCAGGCGTCGCCGCCGATGAGGTCGACGAAGTGATCATGGGCAACATCCTCTCTGCCGGACAGGGGCAGGCGCCGGCGCGCCAGGCCTCCATCGGCGCCGGAATCCCCGAGCACGTCGGCTGCACCACCATCAACAAGATGTGCGGGTCAGGCATGAAGGCCACCATGTTCGCCCACGACCTGATCGCGGCCGGCTCCGGCGCCATCGTCGTCGCTGGCGGCATGGAGAGCATGACCAACGCGCCCTACCTGCTGGACCGCGCGCGGAGCGGCTACCGCATGGGCCACGGCAAGGTGCAGGACCACATGTTCCTCGACGGCCTGGAGGACGCCTACGACAAGGGCAAGCTGATGGGCCACTTCGCCGAGGAGACCGCGCGCGCCTACCAGTTCACCCGCGAGCAGCAGGACGAATTCGCCATCACCTCGCTCAACCGCGCCAAGTCGGCGATCGAGGACGGCTCCTTCGAGGGTGAGGTCACGCCGGTCACGGTCAAGCACCGCAAGGGCGAGACCGTCGTCAGCCAGGACGAGCAGCCGCTCACCGCCGACCTCGACAAGATCCCGACGCTGCGCCCGGCCTTCGCCAAAGACGGCTCGGTGACCGCCGCGAACTCCAGCTCGATCTCGGACGGCGGCGCGGCGCTGGTGCTGATGCGTCGCTCCGAGGCCGAGACCCGGGGGCTCACGCCCATCGCCGTCATCCACGGCCACGCGACGCACGCCCAGGCGCCCGCCTGGTTCACCACCGCGCCGGGGCCGGCGCTGCGCACGCTCTTCGAGAAGGTGGGCTGGGACGCGGACGACGTGGACCTCTACGAGATCAACGAGGCCTTCGCCGTCGTCGCCATGGCGGCGATGCGCGATCTCGACCTCGACCACGAGACGGTGAACGTCCACGGCGGCGCCTGCGCGCTCGGCCATCCGGTCGGCGCCTCGGGCGCGCGCATCGTCATTACACTGCTGGCGGCACTGGAAAAGTACGGTCTCGGCAAGGGCGCTGCGGCGCTCTGCATCGGCGGCGGCGAGGCCACGGCGCTCGCCGTCGAGCGCCTGCACTAGGGCCGCCGCCATGACGGGCGCGCGTGAGACCATTCCGGCCCGGGGCGGCCGGGCGCTCCGGCTCGGTGCGGGCGAGTCGCTCAGGCTCATCAACACCCACGGCACCCAGGTGGTGGACACCTGGGCCTTCAACGCGGACGACATGGCCGAGTGCATGTCGATGGAGCACTCCCGCGTCGCCATCGGCGGAGTCTTCCCCCGGCCCGGCGATACCATGGTCACCAACAAGCGCCGGCCCATCCTCACCCTGGTGGAGGACACCTCGCCCGGCATCCACGACACGCTGATCGCCGCCTGCGACCGCTGGCGCTACATTCTGCTGGGCGCCGGCGACGACCACGACAACTGCGAGGACAACCTGCACGACGCGCTCGCCGCGCTGGGCCTCGAAGCCAACGAGACGCCGTCGCCCTGGAACATGTGGATGAACATCCCCGTGGGCGCGGACGGCTCGGTCTCCTTCGAGGCGGGCGTCGCCAGCCCCGGCGATCACGTGGTGCTGCGGGCGGAGATGGATATCGTGCTGGCGTTCTCCTGCTGCCCGCAGGACATCCTCCCCATCAACGGCGTCGCGTGCACGCCGGTGGACGCCGCCTACGAGCGGCTCTGAGGATCCGCAACATGGCAGCGAACGGCATCTTCCTGACCGACGAGCAGCGCATGATCCGCGACATGGCGCGCGACTTCGCCGCGGGCGAGCTCGCGCCCCATGCCGGCACGTGGGACCTGAACGGGGGCTATCCGGACGACATTCTGCCCCGCATGGGCCAGCTCGGGCTGATGGGGATGCTGGTGCCGCCGGAATGGGACGGCGCGGGCGCCGACCACGTCGCCTACGCGCTCGCCATGGAGGAGATCGCGGCCGGCGACGTCGGCACCTCCACGGCGATGAGCGTCAACAACTCGCTGGTCTGCGCCGGCATTCTCAAGGGCGGTTCTACGGCGCAGAAGGAGCGCTTCCTGCGCCCGCTCGCCCGCGGCGACATGCTGGGGTGCTTCTGCCTCACCGAGCCGCAGGCGGGCTCGGATGCGTCGAACCTGCGCACCCGCGCGGTGGCGGACGGCAACGGCTACCGCCTCAGTGGCACCAAGCAGTTTGTCTCAAGCGGCTCCAGGGCGGACGTGGCCATGGTCTTCGCCGTCACCGACCCCGACGCCGGCAAGAAGGGGATCAGCTGCTTCCTCGTGCCGACGGATACCGAGGGCTACACGGTAGCCAGCCACGAGACCAAGATGGGCCAGCGCGCCCACGACACCTGCCAGATCGTCTTCGAGGACGTGCGCCTTACCCCCGACCTCATGCTGGGCGAGCCTGGCCAGGGCTACGCCATCGCCCTCGGCAATCTGGAAGGCGGGCGCATCGGGGTCGCGGCGCAGGCGACCGGCGCCATGCGGGCCGCCTACGACGCCGCGCTCGCCTACGCCAAGGAGCGCACGAGCTTCGGCAAGCCGCTGATCGAGCACCAAGCAGTGGGCTTCCGCCTCGCCGACATGGCGACGGAGATCGAGGCCTCGCGGCTGCTCACGCTGCAGGCCGCGCGGCTGCGCGATGCCGGCGAGCCCTGCCTGAAGGAAGCCTCGATGGCCAAGCTCTTCGCGTCCGAGACCGCCGAGCGGGTCTGCTCCAAGGCGATCCAGACGCTGGGCGGCTACGGCTACCTGAGCGACTTCCCGGTGGAGCGCATCTATCGCGACCAGCGCGTCTGCACCATCTACGAGGGCACGAGCGACGTCCAGCGGCTGGTCATCAGCCGGGCGCTCGCGCGGGAGTAAGCGGACATGAGCGACAGTCTCGACTTCTACTTCGACTTCTCCTCGCCCTACGGCTACCTCGCGGCCGAGCGGATCGACGGTCTCGCGGCGAAGCACGGGCGCGCCGTCACGTGGCGGCCGATGCTGCTCGGCGCCGTGTTCCAGAAGATCGGCGGCAGCCCCCTGGTCGACCAGCCCATGAAGGGGCCGTACTCGCGCCACGACATGCTGCGCTCGGCGCGCCTGCACGGCATCGCCTTCAACGTGCCCGACAACTTCCCGGTCAACAGCATCGCCGCCTGCCGCGCCTACTACTGGCTGGCGGGGAGCGACCCCGCCACCGCGCACGACTTGGCCCTCGCGCTCTATCGCGGCTACTTCGTCGAGAACCGCGATCTCAGCCAGCCGGAGACCGTGGTCGAGACCGCAAGCGGGCTCGGCGTCGACGGCGACGCGCTGGTGGCGGCGGTACAGGATCAGGCGGTCAAGGACCGCTTGCGCGCCGAGAACGACGCGGCGATCGAGCGCGGCGTCTTCGGCTCGCCCACCGTCTTCGTGGGCGACGAGATGTTCTGGGGCCACGACCGGCTGGAGATGATCGACCGCTGGCTCGAAACCGGCGGCTGGTGACGGGCGCAGCTACTGCGGCTCGTGGTTGATGCGGGGATAAGCAATCAGGCCCCACACGTCGGACTTCGGGTTTATCTCGATATCCACCCGCATGATATCCAGGATCACGGGCACCAGGGCCTCCATGATCCGCGCGCCGTCCCTGACCTGATCGCCGCCCCACCCTGTCGCATACGTTGCGCCGCCATGGAACAGCTGGTTCCGCAGCGTATAGAGGCGTAGGAAGACCTCGCGAAGCACGCCGCGAACGTCTCTGTAACGCCTGGCATCGGACACGCGCTGATTCGCTCTTCGGAACTGGTCTTGCCACCGTTCCGCGCCAGGAGAACCCGATACAGCGTCCCAGAACGGTTTGAACACATACTGGTTATTCAGCAGGCGGCGGATTAGCGGGGCGATCCTGTCCCAGAGAATCGTCTCCAAAAGGCCGTCTTCATCGCGGTCCACGATGTTCTGCAGGAAGGCGCCGAATTTATCGCGCTCCCTGGGGGTCTCCTCCAAGTATGCCGACGTCACATCGGCGCCATATGCCGCATTGAATGAAATCCAGAGGAAGATGAATTTCTCGGCGTCGGACCCGACTTCCGTGCTTCGCCGGTGCCAGCTGTCGGCACGACGCATTCGATCATGATTGTGTTGGCGTTGAGGAACCTGATCGATCGTCCTGGCGATAGTTGTCATGGGCCGATGGTCAACGCGCGGTGCGGCTGCCCGAATTCGGTTCTAACGCCACCTCGTCGTCGTAGACCCCTTCAGGGAGAGGCAGGCCGTCGAGTTCGGCCTCGCCCAGGGGGCGGTCGGGCGCGATGCCGCGCTGCTCCAGCAGCGCCATGAGCTGGCGGGCGTGCTGGGCGGCGTGCCACGCCGTGCGCTCCAGCACGCGCTCCGTCGGGTGGATGCCGTAGTAGGTATCGAGCGTGCCGAGGCGCCCCGCATCCGCCGCGCGCCACCAGGATGAAAGCGCATCCCGCACGGTCTGCCCGTAGGCCGCGACCTGGGACGCGCCCCGCATGTCTGGGCTCGGCGTGCGCTCGAAATAGTCGAATGTCAGCCTTGCGCCGTGGGCGGCGTCGAGGAAGGCCGCCGGGATGACGAAGATGTGGTAGCCGAGGTCGAGGATGTTGCGTTCGCGGCCCGGCAGCCCTTCTTCCAGGTCGGCGGCGGGGAACTGGCCGAGATAGCGCTGGGTCGCCGCGAGGATCATGTCGAGCCGTCGCACCAGCTCCGCCGGCGGCAGCTGCGGCCCGTCGAACTCGACTCCGATGAAGCGCGCGAGGTCGCCCAGGTCCTGGGCGAAGACGAAGCGCTTCCCCTGCACCACCACCGGCACCGACTGGGCGCCGAGGCCGGCAAGCTCCTCCATCGCCTCCGGCCGCGCGCGGACGTTGATCGATTCGTAAGCGATCCCGCGCTTGGCCAGGAACTCCTTGGTCCGGAGGCAGCTCGAACACCCCGGCTGCCAGTACACCCTGAAGTCGTCTGCCATGACCGATCTCCCCGGCGGGCGCCGCCTGCCCGCCCTACTCCGCCGTGTAGCCGCCGTCGATCACCAGCTCGGTGCCGGTGACGAACTTCGCCTCGTCAGAGGCCAGGTAGACCACGCCGTTGGCGACATCGTCGGGCTCGCCGACGTGGCCCACCGGGTGCAGCTTGCCGAACTCCGCCGGCCCCGCCGCCGCATCGCCGAACATGCGGATCGCCGTCTCGTCCATCATCGGCGTGTGGATGAAGGCGGGATGGATCGAGTTGAGGCGGATGCCGCTGCCGTCTCGCGCGCATTCCAGCGCCACGCACTTGGTGAAGTAGCGGACGGCACCCTTCGACGCCGTGTAGGCGGCGAGATGCGCCGTGCCCACCAGGCCGAGCACCGACGACATGTTGATGATGGAGCCGCCGCCCGAGCGTCGCATGGCGGGAATCGCGGCCTTCGTGCCGAGGAAGACGCCGTCGGCGTTGACCGCCATGATCCGTCGCCAGGTCTCCAGCGTCACCTGGGCCAGCGGCTCGGCGCGGGTGGCACCGGCGTTGTTGAAGAGGATGTCGAGGCGCCCGTGCTCTGCCTCAGCGGCCTCCACCGTATCCTGCCAGGCGGCCTCGTCGGTCACGTCGAGGGGACGGAAGCGCGCCGTGCCTCCCGCCGCGGCGATGGTCTCGGCAACCGCCTCGCCGCGGCCCTCGTCGCGCCCCGTCACCAGGACCGCCGCGCCTTCCTCGGCCATGCGTGTCGCCGCAGCGGCGCCGAGCCCGCTGGTCGCCCCGGTCACGATCGCCACCTTGCCCGCCAGTCTCGCCATCGCCTGCCTCATACCGCGCACGGGCATCGCATGTGTCGCCACGTGCATGGCCATTGGGGATACTATTGAGAGACTATACCCCGCAGGCACCGCCTGCGTCGCAAAAGGTCGCACAGCGATGGCGCAAGGCATCGGCGGTGTCGGCGGCAATGCCTACCGGGCGGACCGGAACCTCCGGGCCCTCCTCGGCCGCAGCGCGCCCTGGCTCACCGAAGACGACGCCGAGCGACTGAGCGGCTTCGGCGCCTGGGTCGCGACCGCCGTCGACGAACAGGCGGATTACACCAACCGCTTCGCGCCGCCGGTTCTCGAGACTCTGGACGAGGGCGGGCGGGCGCGCTCGGTCGTCCGCCACAATCCGCTCTATGCCGCGGTTCACCGCGAGGTCTACGCGCACGGCATCGTCGGCCTCAACTACGGCCCCGCGCGCCGCCCCTTCACGCTCACCTTCGCGATGGGCTACTTGCTCGCGCAGTCCGACATCGCGGTCCACTGCCCGGTGACGCTCACCGGCGCGGTCGCCCACGTGCTCGACCGCTTCGCGCCGGAGCCGGTGCGGGACGACTACCTGCCCGCGCTCACGCGCATGGACGGCAAGGCGGCCACCGGCGGCACCTGGGTCACCGAGAAGCAGGGCGGCAGCGACGTCGGCGCGACCGCGACCGTGGCCCGGCGCACCAACGAAGGCATCGTCCTCAGCGGGCTCAAGTGGTTCGCCAGCAACGTCGACGGCGGGCTCGCGCTCACCCTCGCCCGGCCGGAGGGCGCGACGGGTGGCGGTGGCGGGCTCGGCCTCTACCTGGTGCCGGCGCGCGGTCCCGACGGGGCGCCCAACCGCTACCGGATCAGGCGGCTGAAGGAGAAGCTCGGCACCCGCGGCCTCGCCACGGGCGAGATCGAGCTGGAGGAGGCCCACGCGGTGGAGGTGGCGCCGCCGCCGGACGGCCTCAAGACCATGATGGCGGCGCTCGGCTACAGCCGCATCCACAACGCGATGGCCTCGGCCGGCATACAGCGGCGCGCCTTCGCCGAGGCTCTCGCCCACGCCGAGGCGCGCCGTGCCTTCGGCCATCGCCTCGCCGACTACCCGATGGTGCAGGATCAGCTCGTCGAGATGCAGGTGCGCCTGGAGGCGAGCGTGGCGCTCGCCTTCGCCGCGGCCCGCGCCTTCGATGCGGCACAGAGCGAGCCGGCGGAGCAGCCCTGGATGCGTCTCGTCACCGCGCTTGCCAAGTACCTCACGGCGGAATGGGCGATCACCGCCACGAGCCGCGCCATCGAGATCCTGGGCGGCAACGGCTACACCGAGGAGTACCCGACAGCGCGGCTCTACCGGGACGCCCAGGTGCTCACGGTGTGGGAAGGTCCGCCCAACATCCAGGCGCTGGAGGTGCTGCGGCTCGCGGGCGCGGGCTCGCCGGGGCTCGCGGCCTTCCATGCCACGCTCGACGCCATTCTCAACATGCCCTTCGCCGCCAACCATTCGGCCCTCGTGCGGGCGCGCGGGCTCATCTTCCAGGCCCGGCGCGAGGCCGCGGCGCTGACGGCCATGATCCAGGACGACGAAGCCGAGGCGCAGCGCCAGGCGCACAGGCTCATGGACCGCATGGCCAAGGGCCTGGCCGCCGCCCTCCTGGTCGAGGAGGCGGCACTCGACTGGGGCGCAGGCGACGCCCGCAAGACCGCAGTCGCGCGCCTCTTCGCGGCGCAGGAGCTGGCGGCGCCGGAGCCGCCCCGGCCCGGCGAGAGCGAGGGCCAGAGATTGTTCCGCGCCCTCGCCGGATACGAGAGGATCGAGACCTCGCACCTTGACTGACTCCAGAACCGGAGCGGCGGTGGAAATCGCCTACCCGGCCGCCGCCGCCGCGTGCTATGTGCTGGGCCTGCCGGCCAGAGCGTGTCCGTCCTTGACGGACACGCGACAGGCCGCGACAGCGGCCCGCCGCGAATGCGGCGCGCCCGCGCAGGCGCCGGCCGCAGGCCGGCTGCCGTGAGCGACAAAGAGTCAGAGCGTTTCCGTGCGAAACGGAAGCGCTCTGAGGGAGCGAGGGCGATGGACGTCAACGGCAAGCAAATCGCGGTCGAGGAGCACGGCGACGGCGATGCGGTGGTGATGGTCCACGGCCTCGGCGGCACCGGCAACAGCTGGCACCCGCAGGTCGGCCCGCTCTCCCGCTTCTTCCGCGTGGTCCGGCTCGACCTCGAAGGCTCGGGCCGCTCGCCCGCCACGGGCGCGCTCTCCATCGCCTCGTTCGCCGCCGACGTGACCGCCGTGATGGATGCACTCGATATCCCGACCGCCCATCTCTGCGGCCACTCGATGGGCACCATCGTCTGCCAGCACGTCGCCGCCGAACACCCCGAGCGGGTGAAGAGCCTCGCGCTCCTGGGCCCGCTGGCCGAGCCGCCGGAGCCCGCGCGCCAGGCGATCCGCGACCGCGCGGGCGTCGCGCGGAAGAGCGGCATGGTGCCCATCGCCGACACCTTGGTGGAGGTCGCGATCTCGGCCGAGACCAGGTCGCACCACCCGGCTGCAGCGGCGTTCGTGCGGGAAATCCTCATGCGCCAGGACGCCGAGGGCTACGCGCGCACCTGCGAGGCCCTCGCCGCCGCAACCAGCGCGGACCTCGCCAGCATCGGCTGCTCGACGATGCTGATCACCGGTGACGAAGACGGCGTCTCGCCGCCGCCGGCGGTGAAGGCCTTGAGCGGCCGGATCAAGGGCTCCCGCGTCGTCGTGCTCCCCGGCTGCGGCCACTGGACCCCGATCGAGAAGCCGACGCAGGTCAACGGCGTGCTGCTCAACTTCTACTTCAGCTTCAGTTAGGCCGGCCCGTGGCACGGCCGAAATCGGGGAAGCGACGGGCCGCTCGATCGCGAGCGGGCGCCGGCAAGGCTCGGCCTGCCGCTGCCAAGCGGGCCGCTCGCGCAGGGCGGGCCGCCAAGTCGAGAGGCACCGCGCCGGCGACGTTCTACGTCTGCCGCTCCTGCGTCTGGTCCGAATCGGCGCGGGAGCGCGACGGCAAGCGCCAGGGCACCTTCCTGCTGGAAGCGGTCCATGAGCTGATCGACGCCGAGCCCCTGCCGGAGACCCTGAATCTCAGAGCGGTCTATTGCCTCAACGGCTGCAAGAGCCCGTGCAACGTGGGCTTTCGCGCGGCCGGCAAGCACCACGTGCGCTTCAGCCACTTGACGCCGGAGTACGCGGCGGAGGTGATCGCGTACGCCCGCGCCTACCAGGCGAGCGCGACCGGCGAGGTCTCGGAGGACGAGACGCCGGCGGCGATGCGCGGCAAGATGACGGTGCGCACGCCGCCCATCGGCTGAACGCAGCTTCAGCTGCGCCAGGTGACCGGTTGGCCCGTACCGACCTCTTCCTCCTGTATCGGAGCACCGGCATAGCGCCGGTTGGCCTCGCCGAGGGCCTCACGCAGCGCCTTCACCAGGCTCGCGCGCTCCTCCGGCGCGAGGAACGGGCCGACGATGAGCGAGCGGCCGTGCGAGGTGAACCTGATCTGGCTCTCGTGCTCGACCGGCTCGTCGAGAGCGACGCGGAGCCAGTAGGGGTTGAAGCGCCATTCCGTGGTGCGCCCGTTGGGCGCGATGCGCCGCACCACGACCTCGTCTGCGGTGACCCGTATGGTCTCCCGCAAGCGGCCGGAGCGGTAACTCAGGCGGAACGCGAGATAGAGCAGCGCGATGTCGAGCCCGAAGAACCCGAACACCGGCCATGCGCCCTGGAGCAGGAAGTAGGTGCCGAGGCCAACGCTCACCACGATAACACCGGCCATGACCGCGACGAATCCGGCCCGCCCGAGCGAACGGTTGGGCGCCAGCACCGCATCGAAGATGACCGGCGCCTCGGGTCCCTCACCGCCTCCGGGTTCGATCGAAGGGCGCGGCGTGGATGGGTCCATGGAGCGAGAGTAATCGCTACGAGGCACGCCGGTAAAGCGCAGGCCTCCGTTCCGGTGAACAAAAGGCGCAATTTGCGGATTCAGCAATCAAATTTAGGGGAGTTCGCTTGACACCACCGGCCGAATCGCCGTCAACTCCCTGTGACCCATTTCGAGCCAGGAGGAGGCCATGTTCAAGAGTTCGTGGGCGTTGCGGATTGCGATTGTCGCCCTTCCGCTGGCGGTTGCCGCCGGCTGCCAGTCTGCCGCCGAGCAGGAACAGGCTGCGGCCGCAATCGCCGGTGCAGAAGCGATGGCCGCGGAAGCCATGCAAACCGCCAACGACGCCATGGTGGCCGTCGATGAGCTGAGAGCGGCGGTGGAAGAGGCCAACCAGAGCGCAGCGGCGGCAGCGGCAGCGGCTCAGGAAGCGGCCGAGGCAGCACAGGCGGCTGCGGACAAGGCCGACCGCATCTTCCAGAAGGGGATGCGCAAGTAGTTTCGACGGGCGGCCATCGCGTGCCGCCCGGCTGCGGCTAAGCGGAGGGCTCGGTTCGGTCGACGGTCACTTGGACAGGGATGCCCGACCGTTCTTCGAAGGCCTTCCGGATAAGGTGCCAGTCCAGACGATCCCGGTCGGCACCGGCCAGAGATGTAATCCGGTAAAGAGCGTCGGCGCGCGAGTGCGCGTCGGCGCTCTCAATTTTGCCGGTGCTCTCAAGCTCGTCCGCCTGACCGGCTTCGGGGTGCGCCTCCACGTAGAGCTCGCCGTCGTACCAGCCGATCTTGATCGCCTGGCTGATGACCTGGACCGGCGTGCCGACCGGCACGATCTCGTAGAGCCGGGCGATGTCCTCCGGATAAAGGCGGATGCAGCCGTGGCTCACCCGCCGCCCGATGCCCCACGGCCGGTTGGTGCCGTGGATCAGGTACGTGGGCCAGCCGAAATAGAGCGCATGGCTGCCGAGGGGATTGTGGGGGCCCGGCGGCACGACCTTGGGCAGATCCGGCTTCTTGGCGCGGATCGACTCGGGCGGGAACCAGGTCGGCCGTTCCTTCTTGCGGACGATCTCGGTGCTGCCAAGCGGCGTCGACCACCCCTCCCTGCCGACGCCCAGAGGGAAGGTCACGGGCTCGGTGCCCGGCGGGCCGAAATAGTAGAGCCGATGCTCGGCGAGGTTGACCACCAGACCCTGCCGCTCGGCTTCCGGGAGGATGTGCGCGGTGGGCAGAACGACCGTCGTGCTCTCGCCGGGGACCCAGGGGTCGATGCCGCGGTTGGCCGCGATCATCTCGACGTAGCCGAGGCTGTTGGCGCGCGCGAGGTCCAGCAGCGTGTCCTCGTGGTCGGCAACGACATGGCGCAGCGCGCCGATCATGTCGCCGGAGCGGGCTTCGCCTTCCGGCTCCAGTGAAGCGGCGCCGGCTGTGGCTGCCCACATGAGCACCGCCGCCATGACGCCTGTGATGGTGAATGCCGTGCGTTGCCGCATCTCTCGCCGCCCCTAGGCCGGGCCGCTTTCCACCGGCGCGTCCGCGCGGCTGCCCCAATCGGACCAGGAGCCATCGTAGACGGCAACCTGCTCGGCCCCGATCGCGGCAAGCGCGAGCGCCAGCGTGCACGCGGTGATGCCCGAGCCGCAGGTGGCGATGACCGGCTGGGCGGGATCGACTCCGGCATTCTCGAAAGCGCGCCGTATCGCTGCGGCGTCCCCCAGCGCGGCATCGTCGTCGAGGACGGCATCGAAGGGGACGTTGCGGCTGCCGGGGATATGGCCGCGCGGCAGATCCGGCCTCGGTCCCGGATCCTCGCCCGTGAAACGCGCGGCGGCGCGCGCGTCCACGATCTGCGCGTGACCTGAGCCAAGCGTCGCGCGGACCTGCTCGAAGGAGCGGACCAGCGTGTCGTCTCGCGCCGCGGCCCTGAACGCGCCCGGCGCGATCGCAGACTCCCCGCTCTCCACCGGGCGGCCTTCCGCCTGCCAGCGCGGCAGACCGCCGGCCAGAACCGAAACGCGCTCGTGCCCGAATACGTGGAACATCCACCACACCCGCGCGGCGCTGTAGAGACCGACGGTATCGTACACCACGACGTGCGAATCGTTGCCGACTCCGAGCGCCGAGACACATTGGGCGAACATCTCGGGCGGCGGCAGCATGTGCGGCAACGACGAGCCGGGATCGCAAATCGAGTCGATGTCGAAGAAGGCCGCGCCGGGGATGTGGGCCTGCAGGAACTCGGCGGCCGGATCGCGCGCCATGGCCGGCAGGTGCCAGGAGCCGTCCAGCACGCGCACGCCGCCGCGTGCCCCACCCTTCGCTGCGAGCCAGGCGGGGCTCACCACCAGCGGCGTCCCGCCCTCGCTCACGCCGGGTCTCCGAAGGCCAGCGTGACGCGCCGGTTCTGCCGGCCCTTGCTCTCGATCTTGCGTACGATGACCGGACCGATCTCGCCGGTCCGCGCAACGTGGGTGCCGCCGCAGGGCTGCAGGTCGATTCCCTCCACGTCGATCAGCCTGACCTGCCCCTGGCCGGAGGGCGGCTTGACCCGCATGGTCTTCACCAGCTCCGGCTGCGCGGCCAGCGCCTCGTCGCTGATCCAGCGCGCCGCGACCGGGAAATCCCGCGCGATCAGGGCATTGAGCTCGTCCTGAACCGCCGTCTTCTCCGGCTTGGAATCGACATCGAAGTCGAGGCGCCCCTTCTCTGCCGAGAGCTGCCCCCCGGTCACCGGCGCATCGATGACGGCGCTCAACAGGTGCAGGCACGTGTGCATGCGCATGTGGCGGTAGCGGCGCTCCCAGTCGATCTCGGCGGTCACGCGGCTGCCGGGCGCGGGCGGTGGGGAGTCGGGGTCGATCAGATGGATGACGTCGTCGGCGCCGTCGCCCTTGCGCGTGTCGCGGACGGCGAACTCGGTGCCGTCCTCCGTGCGCAGCACCCCGGTATCGCCCGGCTGGCCGCCGCCTTCGGGATAGAAGACCGTGCGGTCGAGCCGCACCGCTCCGGCCTCTGCCGCGCTGATGCGGGCCTCGCAGGAACGGGCGTAGGGATCGGCGCGGAACAGCAACTCAGTCGGCGGCATCGGGGGCGTCGTCGAGCCAGGGCGGCACAGGGAGGTCGCGCTCGCGCAGGAACGCGGCGTTGAAGAGCTTGCTGAAGTAGCGGGTGCCGTAGTCGCAGAGCACGGTAACGATGGTGTGGCCGGGGCCCATCTCCTTCGCCAGCCGGATCGCGCCGGCCACGTTGATCCCGGTCGAGCCGCCCATGATGTGGCCTTCGTTCTGCGCCAGATCGAAGATCACGGGCAGGGCTTCGGCGTCCGGAATCTGGAACGGCGCATCGATGGGCGCGTCCTCGAGGTTGGCGGTGATCCTGCCCTGGCCGATCCCCTCCGTGATCGAGCTGCCCTCCGCCTTGAGCTCGCCGTGGGCATAGTGGTGGTAGAGCGCCGCCCCCATGGGGTCGGCGAGGCCGATCGTGACAGAAGGCTTGCGCTTCTTGAGGGCCATGCCGACGCCGGCGAGCGTGCCGCCGGTGCCGACGGCGCAGATGAAGCCGTCGACCCTGCCACCCGTCTGCTCCCAGATCTCGGGGCCGGTCGTCTCGATGTGGGCCTGGCGGTTGGCCACGTTGTCGAACTGGTTGGCCCAGATCGCGCCGTTGGGCTCCGTCTCGGCAATCTCGTCGGCGAGGCGGCCCGAATACTTCACGTAGTTGTTAGGGTCGCGATAGGGCACCGCCGGCACCTGGATCAGCTCCGCGCCGCAGAGGCGCAGCATGTCCTTCTTTTCCTGGCTCTGGGTCTCGGGGATCACGATCACCGAGCGATAGCCGAGTGCGTTGCCAACCAGCGCGAGCCCGATGCCGGTGTTGCCGGCCGTGCCCTCGACGATGGTGCCGCCGGGCTTCAGCACGCCCCGCCGTTCGGCATCGCGGATGATGAAGAGCGCCGCGCGGTCCTTGACCGAGCCGCCGGGGTTCAGGAACTCGCACTTGCCGAGGATCTCGCACCCGGTCGCGTCGGACGCGCCACGCAGGCGGATCAGCGGCGTGTTTCCGATCAGTTCGACGAATCCAGGTTCGGCTGTCATGACGCCCCATGCCCCCGACGAAAGCGGCGCGCACCCTAGCCCGCGACTCGAAGGCGGATCAAGCGATCTGCGCGGGCGGCCTTGTCGGCCGCAGGATGCAGGGCTAGAGTGAGTTCGTTCGATCCCGCCCTTCAGACTGTCGAGGCAGCCCACCATGAGCGAACCCGTCGTCGCCCAGGCGGAACCCTACGAAACCGAGCTCGTTGCCGGGGAGAAGTATTTCTGGTGCGCCTGCGGGCTCAGCGCCAAGCAGCCCTTCTGCGACGGCTCGCACAAGACCACCGACATCCGCCCGATCGTCTTCACCGCAGAAGAGAGCGAGACCGCGTGGCTCTGCGGCTGCAAGCGGACCGGGAGCAAGCCGCACTGCGACGGCACGCACAACACGATCTGAGCGTGCGCTCGCCCGGCATGCGGCCCGCGGGAACCGGGCCTCTGTACCGGCGCCGCGGCTTTGGGCGCGCGGGCGGTGCGCTTCTCGTCGCGGCGGTACTGGTCGGGCTCGCCGGCTGCAACCCGTTCGCCGACGATCCGCCGCCTTGCCCCAATGTCAGCGTCCTCAAGCAGACCCGCCTCCTCACCCTCTATGGCGACGGGCCGGGGCGCGATGACGCAAACGTGGGCTTCACGCTCAGGCTTCGCAACGTGGCTTCGGACTGCGACTACGATGTCGACGACGAGGACGGCGGCGGCGTCGAGGTGACGTTCGCTCTCCCCATCCACGCGACACGCGGGCCGGCGTCCGAGACGGATCGGGTGAGCGTGCCCTATTTCGTGGCTATCGCGGACCCGGGCAGGCAGATCGTCGCCAAGGAAGTGTTCTCGGCTCAATTGGTCTTCGAGGCCGACGACGCAAGCGCGCAGACGGTGGAAGAGATCGAGCAGTGGATCCCGCTCGGGCCGGGAGCGACCGGGGCGGGCTACGAGACGCTCGTCGGCTTCCAGCTCACCCCTGCCCAGCTCGAGGAGTTGCGGCGCCCGAAGGAAGAGTGAAGCCCGCGTCGGGCGGCCGCCCGTCGGGCTCACCTCGCTTCACCCGACACCGTATCTGAACCATGACGGTACTCGTCGAAACGCGAGCGGATCTCACGCTCGACGCTGCCCGGCGCGTGGCCTGGGAGGGCGAAGGGGTCGAACTCGGCGCACAGGCGCTTGCAGCCATGGCGCGCGGCCGGGAGCGCCTGGAGCGAATTATCGAGCATGACCCGGACGTCACGATTTATGGCGTGACCACCGGCCCCGGCCAGCTCGCCGGCAAGACGCTGACGCCCGAGCAGCGCGAGCGCTGGGCCGGCATGTCGCCGGCGCGGATCGCGACATCCTGGGGCGATCCGCTGCCCGAGCGCGTCGTCCGCGCCATCGTGCTCGCGCGGCTCACCAACTTCGTGGAAGGCCACGCCGCCGTCTCGCCGGAGATCGCACAGCGCGTCGCCGCCATGCTGGACGCGGACGAGATGCCCGCGCTCCCGGCGATGGGCCAGGGCGGCGCCGGCGAGATCCTGTCGTTGAGCCATCTCTTCATGGGCCTCGCCGAAGCAGCCGAGCCCGCGCTGAAGGACGTGATGTGCCTGGTCAACGGTTCGCCAGCCGCCACGGGCCTCGTCTCCGATGCCTCGCTCGTCGCCGCGAGACGGCTCGACGTGGCGGCGCGGGTCTTTGCGCTCTCCTTCGAGGCCTTCAACGCGCCGCTCGACCATCTCGACGCAGCGCTCGGCGACTACTGGAACAACCCGCACGACGGCTGGGCGCTGGAGCGCCTTCGCGCGCTGGTCGGGAGCGGTCACGGCGGCGCGCGCCGCCCCTATCAGGCGCCCGTCAGCTACCGCATCCTGCCCCGCATGCTGGGCCAGGCCCGGCGCGCGGCATCGCTCGCGGCCGAGGTCGCGGCAGAGTCGCTCCAGGCCGTGACCGACAACCCGGTCTGGGTCGCGGATACTGACGAGGATCATCCCTTCGGCCGCTTCGTCACGTGCGGCGGCTATCACAACCCCCACGCGGTGCTCGCCATGGACGCGCTCACCGCCGCGTCGGCCAATCTCTGCGTGCTTGCCGAACGCCACGGGGCCAAGCTGCTGGACGGCGCCGTCTCGTTGCTGCCCCATCAGCTGAACGCGCTCAACGCGGACGACGCCCCCCGCGCCTACCTGGGCTGCATGCCGATGGCTCAGACCGGCTACGAGGAGGAAGCCCGCCTCTACGCCCAGGCAACCCTTCTGCCCGGCAGCGAGTCCGGCGGCTTTGGCCAGAACGACGTGGCGAGCCCCGTGTTCCTCGCATGGTCCAAGCAGGACCGCGCCGGCCGCTGCCTCGACATGGCGCTCGCCAGCCTTGTGCCGATCGCGCTGCGCGCTCTGGATGTCACGGACCGTCCCGTGCCTCAAGCATTGGCCGATCTCGAGGCCGTGGCCAGGGATACCTTGCCCGATTCGGCGGAGGGCCGGGCATTGGGCCCCGTTGTGGCCACCCTCACCGACGCCCTGCGCCGCGACATCTACCCGGCCTGACTCTGGAGCGGCCGGCGGCACACGCCTTGTCACGCTGGTCGGCGCTTCCTACCATGCCGGTGCAACCGCTAGGCGGAGAGGAGCCCGTGCCATGACAAAGGCCCAGACTGCGACGGCTGCAAGCCCGGCCACGCCGGAGCCCCCGTTTACCCTGGTCAGGAAGGACGATCCCACCTTCGTGCCGGGGCGGCGCGACTTCATGACCTACCGCGATCTCGGCGTCACGGCGGCGAGCGACGGGCGCATCCGCGCACAGATCACCTCGGCCAAGCAAGGGCTCACGCGGCCCACCGGCTGGCACACGCACATCTGCGAGGGCCAGATCGTCTACATGCTGAGCGGCTGGATCGACCTGGCCTTCGAGGATGAGACGATTCGCATCGAGGAAGGGGACTCGCTCTACATCCCCGGCGGCACGCCGCACAACGAGGTGGCGACCTCGGACACCTTCGACCTGATCGAGATTTCGGTCCCCGCCGACATGGGCACCGAGCCCTGCGACCCGCCGCCGGGGCGGCACGGGGAGGCGTAGCCCTCCTGCCTTAACAGACTCCCATTCGCGCTCGCGACCCTTTGGGTGCGGGCGATTTAGGCGGTAGTGAGCGTGAATCCCTCGTAGCCGTTGGCGACGACCGCCTCGCACTTCTCGACATAGGCCGGCATGCCCCCGGTGTAGGGCGTCACCGTGCGCGGCTTGCCGGGAACGTTGGCACCGACATACCAGGAGTTGCAGGAGGGGAAGAGCGTCTCGGCCGCGACCTCCTCATGGTGGGCCATCCAGCGGTCCTCCGCCTCGCGCGTGGCCTCGATGCGCGGGCGCCCGCAGGCGCGGGCATTGGCGATGCAGTCGGCGATCCAGCCGACGTGCTGCTCAATTGTGGGGACCATGCTGGTGAGCACCGAGGGGCTGGTAGGGCCCGTGACGGTGAACAGGTTGGGGAAGCCCTCGATTGCGAGACCGAGATAGGTGCGCGGGCCTTCGGCCCACTTCGACCGGAGCGTCCGCCCATCCCCGCCGCGGATGTCGATCCCGAGCAGCGGCCCGGTCATCGCATCGAATCCGATGGCGAAGACGATCGTGTCCAGCACGTACTCCCTGCCGCCGGTGCGGAGCCCGGTGCGCGTGATCTCCTCGATAGGCGCGCCGCTGATGTCCACCAGCGTGACGTTGGGCCGGTTGAAGGTGGCGTAGTAGTCGGTATCGAGGCAGATGCGCTTGCATCCCATGTACGAATGCGGCGAGAGCAGCGCCGCGAGCGTGGGATCGTGCACCTCGGCGCGAATCTTGCTGCGGATGAAGTCGGTCGCGATGTCGTTCGCCTCGCCGTTGACCAGGAGGTCGGCGAAGACCCCGTAGAAGCTGAGGCCGCCGTTCTGCCAGCGAGCCTCCATCTCGCGCCGACGCTCTGACGGGCTCATCTCGTCGGCGGTCGCCGGGTTCACGGCCCACATGGAGCCTGTCGGCGTCGTCTTGGCCCGCCTCCGGTGCTCCCCGTAGCTGGCCCTGAAGGCGGCGTACTCCGCCTCGTCGAGCGGCCCGTTGCGGGCCGGGATGGTGTAGTTCGGCTGGCGTTGGAAGACGGTGAGGTGTCGCGCCTCCGCCGCGATCACCGGGATCGACTGAATGGCCGAGGAGCCGGTTCCGATGATGCCGACGTGCTGGTCGGCAAATGAGACCTCCTCATGGGGCCAGGCGCCGGTGTGGTACCACTCGCCCTGGAAGCGCTCGAGACCGTCGAAGGCCGGTCTGTTGACGGCGGAGAGACACCCGGTGGCCATGATGCAATAGGTCGCGGAGAGCTGCGCGCCGTCACCGGTCGTAATCCGCCAGCATCCGGCCGCCTCGTCGAAACGGGCCTCGGTGACGGTCGCCTCGAAGCTGATGTCGCGGCGGAGGTCGAAGCGATCCGCCACATGCTCCAGATAGCGAAGGATCTCCGGCTGTGAGGCGTTGCGCTCGGTCCAGCGCCACTCCTGCTGCAGTTCGTCAGAGAACTGGTAGGAATACTCGACGCTGTCGCCGTCGCAGCGCGCGCCGGGATAGCGGTTCCAGTACCAGGTGCCGCCGACCCCGCTGCCCTTCTCAAGGACCCGCACGGAGAGCCCCATCGTGCGCAGCCGATGGAGCATGTAGAGGCCGGCGAAGCCAGCACCGACGACGACCGCGTCGAAATCCGGACGGCCTGCGGATAGCCGGCGCTTCCCGGCACTCTCACCTGTCGATGGCGTGACCATGGCCGCTCGCCCATTGCCTCAGGCGGCAAAGTCTAGCCTCAAATGATCGGGACGGTCACGCGGCGTCGAGCGTGCCTGGGCGGAACCTGATTTCGCACCAGCGACCTGTCAGGCGCGGGGGACTCACGCGGCAGTCAGCGTGAACCCCTCGTAGCCGTTGGCGACGACCGCCTCGCACTTCTCGATATAGGCCGGGAAGCCCCCGGTGTAGGGCGTCACCTTGCGCGGCTTGCCGGCCACGTTGGCACCGACGTACCAGGAGTTGCAGCCGGGGAAGAGCGTGCCGGCCGCGACCTCGTCGTGGTGGGCAATCCATGCGTCCTCCGCCGCCCGGCTCGCTTCGATGCAGGGACGCCCGCAGGCACGCGCGTGGTCGATGCACGCGGCGATCCATTCGACGTGCTGCTCGATGGCAGGGACCATGTTGGTCAGCACCGACGGGCTGGAGGGCCCCGTGATCGTGAACAGGTTGGGGAAGCCCTCCATCGCTAGGCCGAGGTAGCTGCGCGGCCCGTCGGCCCACTTCGCCTTCAACGTCCTCCCGCCCCTGCCGCGGATGTCGATGCTGAGCAGCGGCCCGGTCATGGCGTCGAAGCCGATGGCGAAGACGATCGTGTCCAGCGCGTGCTCCGTGCCACCGGTGCGAAGACCGCTCTGCGTGATCTCCTCGATCGGCGCGTCGCTGATATCGACCAGCGTCACGTTGGGCCGGTTGAAGGTCTCGTAGTAGTCGGTATCGAGGCAGATGCGCTTGCAGCCGATGAAGGAGTGAGGTGAGAGCTGCGCCGCCACCTGGGGGTCGTGTACCAGCTCGCGTATCTTCTCGCGGATGAAGGCCGCAGCGATGTCGTTGGCCTTGTCGTTGACCAGCACGTCCTTGAAGACGTTGTACATGCGGAGCCCGCCCTTCTCCCACCGGGCCTCAAGCTCGCGCCGTTGCTCCAACGGGCTCATCTCGTCGGCCGCAGCCGGGTTCACAGGCCACCAGCAGCCATTCGGCGTCTGCTTGGCGTTCCGCCGGAGTTCCCCGTACCGCGCCCTGATGCCGGCGTACCGAGCCGCGTCCAGCGGTGCGTTGCGGGCCGGGATCGTGTAGTTCGCCTGGCGCTGGAAGACGGTCAGGTGGCTGGCTTCGGCCGCGATCAGCGGGATCGACTGGATGGCGGAAGAGCCCGTGCCGACGATGCCGACCCGCTGGCCGGCAAAGGAGACCCCCTCATGGGGCCAGGCGCCGGTGTGGTACCAATCGCCGGCGAAGCGATCCAAGCCGTCGAATGCAGGGCGGTTGGGGGCAGAGAGGCACCCGGTCGCCATGATGCAGTAAGTGGCGGAAAGCCGCGCGCCGTCGTCGGTGGCGATGTGCCAGCATCCCGCTGCTTCGTCGAAGGCCGCTTCGGTGACGGTCGTCCCGAACGCTATGTCCCGGCGCAGGTCGAAGCGGTCCGCGACGTGCTCCAGGTAGCGCAGGATCTCGGGCTGCGTGGCGAAGCGCTCGGTCCAGCGCCATTCCTGCTGCAGCGCGTCGGAGAATTGGTACGAGTACTCGACACTGTCGGTATCGCAGCGGGCGCCGGGATAGCGGTTCCAGTACCAGGTGCCGCCGACCCCGCTCCCCCTCTCGAAGACGCGCACCGAGAGCCCCAGGTCGCGCAGCCGATGGAGCATGTAGAGGCCCGAGAAGCCCGCCCCCACCACGACCGCGTCCACGTCCGGCGCGGCCGCAGATTGGCGGCGACCGTTCTCGGCGTTCTCTCGTGTCGACGGCGTGGCCATGGCCGCTCCCACGTTGCCTGCTGCAGCGGAGTCTAGCGCGGACGCCTGACCACGGTCACGCGGCATCCAGCATGAGCGCCGCCGCGCCCACCATGCCGGCATCGTTGCCGAGCGCCGCCTTGACCACGCGGATGGCGCCTTCGGGCGCCAGCACGGCGCGAGCGATGGCGCGCCCGGCGGCCTCGCGATAGAGCGCGAAGTGCCGCTCACCCATGCCGCCACCGATGAGCAGTACCTCGGGCAGGAAGGCGTGGATGAGGCTCCAGACTCCCGTTTCCATCGCCTCCGCGCTGCGGGCGACGATCGCCCTGGCCGGTTCCTCGCCCGCCTTGGCGGCGGCGAAGACGGCCTCGGCATCGGCGTAGCCGTACTCGGCGCCCGCGCGGGCGAGCGCCGGGCCTGCGGCGAAGGCTTCGATGCAGCCCCGGCTTCCGCAATAGCACTCGGGCCCGGCAGGGTCGACGATCAGGTGACCGATCTCGGGATGCTCGCCCTTGGCGCCCCGCAGAATCGCACCGTCGATCAGCGCCGCCCCGCCGATGCCGGTGCCGACGGTCAGCATGACCGCGATGCGCGCGCCGCGCGCCGCGCCTGCCAGCGCTTCGCCGAGCAGCGCCGCATCGGCGTCGTTGACGAGGCGCACTGGCGTGCCGAAGCGGGCGGTGAGCGGGCTTACGATATCGTTCCCCTCCCAGCCGGGGAGCGTGTAGAAGTTCTCGATCCGCCCGCTGGCCTCGTCGAAGGGGCCGGGGCAGCCGAGGCCGATGCCCGCGAGCGCAGCCGGAACGACGCCGGCCTCGGCCATCGTCTCGTCGATGGCGCGGGCGAGCCGGGCGAGCCCGGCATCGAAGCCCGCTTCAGCGTCTGTCGCGATCGTCCGCCGCGCCCGTATGGTGCCGTCCTCGCCGATCGCGCCGACCGCGATCTTGGTGCCGCCGATATCGACGCCGATGGCGACGCGGCTCATGCGCCTGCGCCGTGAAGGCCCGTGCCCGCCGCCGCGTCCTCGTCGCAGAGACAGACGGCATCTCCATGCAGCCACAGGAAGGAGGCCGGCAGCTGCGGCGCGATCCGCCTCTCAGCGAGCCCGGTCATCGGCTCCCGCTTGGCGGCGCCGGAGACCAGCAGCAGGATACGCCGCGAACGCAGGATGTCGCCGAGGCCGAGTGTCAGCCCTTCACGGACCGAGTCGTCGATTCCGGCCAGCATGGGGTGGCTGCGCGACTGCTCGGCAAGCGTCGCGACATGGCAGGAGGGATCGAAGCTCTGGGCAGGCTCGTTCAGACCCAGATGCCCGTTCCGCCCGAGCCCGAGGATGCAGAGGTCGATAGGCCCGGCCGCCGCCAACGCCGTCGCCACCCGCCGGCACTCGGCGGTGGCATCGGGCGCGTCGCCCCGAATGCCGATCCAGCGTTCGGCCGGCACCGCGAGGGGGCCGCGCACCGTGCTCTCCAGGTAGGCGGCGCAGCTTCCGGGGTCGCCAGCGCCGAGGCCCGCCCACTCGTCGAGCTGAATGAAGCGCGCGCTCGCGAGCCGCCCCGGATCAGTGGCCAGCACCGCGTAGGTCCCGGTCGGCGTGTCCCCGCTCGCGAGGCAGATCAGGAGGTCGGGCTTGGCCTGCGCCGCCTCCCAGATGAGCGCGGCGGCCTCACGATCCAGCGCCTCCGGGTCCGGTAGAACGGAAAACTGCACTGCTTCAGCCCGCGCCGCCCTGCCAAAGGTCCCAGGGCCTGGCCGCGTCGCTCGTGAACGGCAGCGCGACCTTGGCGCCGGTGCGGGCCGATTCGTAGGCCGCGAACAGCACCTCCTGCACGGCGCGCGCATCCTCGCCCGTCACCAGCGGTTCCGTGCCGTTCTGCACGCAATCCACGAAGTGGTCGAACTCGGCCCAGAAGCCGTAATTCCACTCCTCCTCGTAGATGGTGAAGCTCCAGCCCTGGGTGCCGCCCCCCTTCTCCACCGCGTAGTCGTAGCCGCCCTGGCTGTAGGTCTCGATCGAGTTGCCGTGCAGCAGGTCGGCGTAGGCCACGCCTGCGGAGCCGTGCACCTCACACCTGTCGTCCATGCCGCCGGGCTTGGTCCAGCTCGTCTCGTTGAGGAAGAGGCAGCCGCCCTCGAACTCCAGGATCAGGAGCGCGTTGTCCTCGCCCCTCGTCTTGTCGCCGTGCACCTGGGTCGAGAGCTGGGCGTAGACCGAGACGATGGGCGTGCGGTCCATCATCCAGCGGGCGAACGCGATGCCGTGGCAGCCCATGTCCGCCAGCACGCCGCCGCCGGCGCGATCGACGTCCCAGAAGTGGGGCGCGTGCGGGCCGTCGTGCTTCTCCGACTGCTTGACGAGGGTGGGCGTGCCGAGAGCACCGGCATCGAGCAGCGACTTCACGCGCACGTACTTGGGCGCGAAGCACACCTCCTCGGCATACATGAAGAGCACGCCGGCATCCTTGCAGGCCGCGATCATGCTGTCGGCCTCGGCGACGCTCAGGCACATCGGCTTCTCCAGCACGACGTGCTTGCCGGCTGCGGCGCAGTCCAGCACCAGCGGGCAGTGGGTGTCGTTGGGCGTGCCGATGACCACCATGTCGATGTCGTCGTGCGCCAGCAGCGGGCGGTGATCGGTGTGGTGATGGGGGAGGCCGTAGGTCTTCGCGAAGGCCTCGGCATTGCCCGGCGTGGGCGATGCCACCCCGATCAACTTTGCGTGGGGATTGCGCACCAGTGCGCGGGCGTGGATCCCGCTCACAAACTGCGAACCCAGGAACCCGACACCGACCGGTTTCGTCATCGACCGCCTCGCTTTTTCCGTGGGGTTGGGAGGAGCGCGGTGTCCCGGCGCTCCCTCGGCTTGAGATGGCACGGGCGCGCGTCAGAAGCCGTGCTTCGCGGCCTCCTCGGCGTACTTGCGCTTCTGCTCGGGCGTGGCCTTGGTCTGGAAGTGCTGCTTCCATTCAGCGTAGGTCATGCCGTAGACCTGCTGGCGCGCCTCCTCGAGGTCCATGTCGATGCCCTTGTCTTCCGCCGCGGCGCGATACCACTTCGAGAGGCAGTTGCGGCAGAAGCCGGCGAGGTTCATCAGCTCGATGTTCTGCACGTCCGTGCGGTTGCGCAGATGCGCGACCAGGGTGCGGAAGGCAGCGGCCTCCAGCTCGATCTGGGTCTTATCGTCCATCGCTCGTCTCCCCGGCGTCTTCCGCTGTCAGCCTTGCTTCCAGCCGGGAGACCCGCTCGGCGAGCGCCTCGCTCTCGGTCCTGGCCTTGGCCGCCATCTCCTTGACGGCGTCGAACTCGTCCCGCGGGACCAGGTCCATGCGCGCCAGAATCTGTTCGAGCCGGCGCCTGACCATGGCGTCGAGCTCGCCCTTGAGCCCGCTGGCGGCTCCCATGGCCCCGGTGGCGACCCGCGCCACGTCGTCGAGAATGTGGCTGTCTGTCTGCATCGGCAGTCTCCTCCGGCCCGATCTCAGTATGCCACGGTGGCCGGCGCTGGCAATGAGACGCCGGCCGGACGAACTGGCCCGCTTGGGTGCGATCAAATACCAGTGTATGGGAGGAATCGACGGTTGAGCCCGCAGTCCGGCTGCCACGTGCGGTTGCAGGTGCAAATTGAACCGCGACGGGGCGCAAGGGGGCGGAATGAGCCAAGCGGAGAGCAAGTCTGCCCTCGGCACCGCCGAATTCGTAGCCCTCATCGGCCTCCTGATGTCGCTGGTCGCGCTTGCGATCGACGCGATGCTTCCGGCGCTGCCCGCGATCGGCCGCGACCTCGGCACGGCGCACCCCAACGACGCCCAGCTCGTCATCATGTCGCTGTTCATCGGGCTCGGGTTCGGCCAGCTGCTGTTCGGCCCCCTCTCCGACAGCATCGGCCGCAAGCCCGCCATCCATGCCGGCCTGGTCCTGTTCATGGCGGGATCCTTCGTGTGCATTTTCGCGCCCACGTTCGAGATCATGATCGCGGGCCGTGTCCTGCAGGGCGTCGGCGTGGCGGGACCGCGCATCGTCTCCATCGCGCTGGTGCGCGATCAGTACGAGGGCCGCCTGATGGCCCGGCTCATGTCGTTCGCCATGGCCGTGTTCATCCTGGTCCCCACGATCGCCCCGGCGCTGGGACAGGGCCTCCTCATCCTGGGAGGCTGGCACGCGATATTCATCACCTTCCTCGTGATCGCCGTGATCGTTCTCGCGTGGTTTGCGCTGCGCCAGCCGGAGACCCTGCCCGTCGCCCGGCGGCGGCCCTTCTCGCCGCGCGCCATCGGCCAGGCCGTGGGCGAGATACTGAGGATTCGGCCTGCGCTCGGATACACTCTCGCCACGGGGTTCGTCTTCGCGCCCTTCGTCGCCTACCTCGGCTCGGCCCAGCAGATCTTCCAGGATGCCTACGGCACCGGCGCGCTCTTCCCGCTCTATTTCGGGGTGCTCGCGCTTTCGTTCGGGGCCGGGTCCCTCGTGAACAGCCGCCTTGTGATGAAGTACGGGATGCGCCGGCTCTCGAAAGCATCGGCCGCCTTCGTCGCGGTGATTTCGCTGATCGCATCGGCCGCCGTCTTCGCCTACGACGGGCTTCCGCCGTTCTGGTTCTTCATGGCTTATCTGCTCACCGTGTTTGTGAGCGTCAGCCTGCTGTTCGGGAACCTGAACGCTCTCGCCATGCAGCCTCTCGGCCACATCGCCGGCGTGGGAGCGGCGATCATCGCGTCGGTTTCCACCTTCGTCTCGGTGCCGTTGGGGGCCCTGGTGGGCCAACAGTTCGACGGGACCCTGTACGCCCTGGTCGGCGCCTTCGCCGTCTCAGGCGCAGCCACGCTGGCTGCGATGCGCTGGGCCGAAGGCGGTGGAAGCAGCCCGGACAGTTAGCCCGGAGATTTCACCACGCTCGTGGCTTTCGCAAGCGCCATCGAAAGCACACGCCTGCGAAAGATGTGTAAGGTGGCACACATGACGGAGATCGCAGGCGTGCTGCTTGCAGGCGGCCTCGCGCGCCGCATGGGGGGCGGCGACAAGTGCCTGCGCCCGCTCGCCGGCGAGACCCTGCTGACGCGGGTGATCGCGCGCGTGGCACCCCAGGTCGGCCCGCTGATCCTGAACGCCAACGGCGAGCCTGAGCGCTTCGCGTCTTACGGCCTGACGGTGGTGGCCGATGTGGTGGAGGGCAACGCCGGGCCGCTCGCCGGCATCCTGACCGCGCTCGACTGGGCGGCGGAGAACGCGCCCCACTGCCCGCTGGTGGCGAGCTTCGCCACCGACGCGCCGTTCCTGCCGCGCGACCTGGTCGAGACCATGGTGGAGGCCCGCGACCTCGCGGGCGCCGATCTCGCCTGCGCCGCCTCGGACGGCCGGGCGCATCCCGTGTTCGGGCTCTGGCCGCTGGAGCTTCGCGCCGACCTGCGGGAAGCCCTGGTCGAGCAGGGCGAGCGCAAGATCGACCGCTGGACTGCAAGCCACCGGCTCGTGGAGGTGGCCTTCCCCTGCGCGCCCGTAGACCCCTTCTTCAACGCCAACCGCGCGGACGACCTGGCCGAGGCCGAGCGCCTGATCGGCGAGCACGGCCCGGCCCTCTGACGCCGGGCGGGGCGCCGCTGCGCCGCTACTCCTCCGCGTGGGCGTAGGTGAGGTCGTGCGGAGGCCGGTCGCCGAGAGCGGGGTCGGTGCCCGCCGGCTGATAGGGCGCGCCCAGCGTGCCGATGTCGAGCGGCACCGATTGCTCGAGCAGGCTGCGCGCGATCACTAGCCGCTGGATCGAGGGCGTGCCCTCCTCCAGCATGTTGATCCGGCACTCGCGGTAGAGCCGCTCCAGCGGATAGGGGTAGTCGGTGAAGTAGGCGCGCCCGCCGACCACGTCCATCGCCTTGTCGGTCACCCGCATCACGGTCTCAAGCCCGAAGAGCTTGGCGATGGAGGCCTCCACCGCGCACGGCTCCTCGCGGTCGATCTTTGCGGCCACGTCGTCCAGGATGAGGCGCAGCGCGTAGACGTCCCGCGCCATGTCGGCGAGTTCGGACTGGACCGAGGGGCGGGCGGCGATGGGGCGGCCGAAGGTCACGCGCTCGCCGGCGAAATGGAGGGCGATCTCGAGCGCGCGCTCGGCCGTCCCCAGCGAGCTTGCGGCGACGAAGACGCGGCTCGGCTCCAGCTCGCCAAGGAAGACCTCCAGGCCATCTCCCTCCGCGCCCACCATGCTGTCCACCGGCACCGGGGTGTCCTTGAAGCGCAGGATGCCGTGGGGCGGGCCGTTGTTGCCCATCATGTCGGGCATGGGCTCGATGGTGAAGCCGGGCGCGCCGGTGGGCACCACCAGCGCGGTGAGCCCGCGGCGGTCGCCCCGCGCGCCCGTGCGGCAGCAGATGAGGTGGCCCGTGGCGAAGTCGGCATTGGTGATGTAGTGCTTCGCGCCATTGACGATCCACCGGTCGCCCTCGTGCCTTGCATGGGTGCCGACATCCATGCCGCTGCCCGAGTTGGGCTCGGTGATTGCGAAGGTGAGCGACTGCTCGCCGGTCGCCAGCGCCGGCAGGATCGCCCTCTTCTGGGCCTCGGTGCCGTAGGCGACGACCGCACGCGCGCTCGTGTTGTGGACGTGCAGCAGCACCCGGACGACGCCCGAGACCTTGGAGAATTCGGCGAGCAGCGGCAGGTACTGGGTGCAGCTCAGCGCGATGCCGCCGTATTCCTCGGGGATCACCGCACCGAAGAGGCCGTGCTCACGGAACTGCGGGAAGAGCTCGTCCTGCGGAAACTTGCCCGTCTGCTCCATCTCGCTCGCCCTGGGCTCGACCTCCCGCCAGAGAAAGTCAAAGACACGCTTGCGGTAGGCCTCGTAGTCGCCCGCCATCTCAACTGCGTTCACCATGCCGTGACTCCTGCCGCTTTTGTTTGCCGCATCTCCGCGAGGTGCTATCTAACACACAAGGAGAAGACGGGAATGAGGGCGAGATGACTGAAACGGCGATTTTCGGAGCGGGCTGCTTCTGGGGCGTCGAGGCCGCGTTTCGCCGGGTCGATGGCGTCGTCGAGACTGCGGTGGGATACGCGGGCGGCCACATGGCCGAGCCGGGCTACTACGACGTGTGCAGCGGCCAGACTGGCCATGCGGAGGTGGTGCGGGTCGTCTTCGACCCTGCGCGGGTGAGCTACGAGACGCTGCTGGAGCTCTTCTGGCAGGTCCATGACCCGACCCAGGTGGACCGCCAGGGGCCCGACGTCGGCACCCAGTACCGCTCGGTCGTCTTCTGCGGCTCGGACGCGCAGAAGGAGGCGGCCGAAGCCGGCAAGGCCAAGCTGGTGGCGGCGGGGCATCAGATCGCGACGTTGATCGAGCCGGCGGCGGACTTCTGGATGGCCGAGGACTATCACCAGCAGTACTTCGAGAAGAACCGGCGCATCCGCTCCGGCCTTTTCCGCTCTTGACCTTCCACGCCGGACCGCGCCGCAAGATCCGACGGCTACGCAGCACCGATCATGGGAACCGCCGTGGCGGGTGAGTCCGCCGACCTGTTGGATGGCCTGATCGCGCACGCACGCCAGCTCGGCGCCGATGCCGCCGACGCCGTGATGCTGCGCGGCAGCGCCCTCGACGCGAGCTGCCGCCTCGGAGAGCCGGAAGAGGTCGTCCGCTCCGAGGTGCGGAGCTTGGGCCTGCGCGTCTTCGTCGGCAAACGGCAGGCCATCGTCTCGACCACGGACTTTTCGCAAGGCGCCCTTGGGCCGCTCGCCGAGCGGGTGATGGCCATGGCGCGCACGGTTCCGGAGGACCCCTACGCGGGTCTCGCCGACCCGGCCCTTCTCGCCCGCGACTGGCCGATGCTCGACCTCGTCGATGCTGCCGAACCCGACGCCGAGAGCCTGATGGCCCACGCGCTCGAGGCGGAGGACGCCGCCCGCGCCGTCGTCGGTGTCACCAACTCCGAAGGCGCCGGTGCCGGCTGGCGGCGGCGGGAGGTGACCCTGGTCACCAGCGACGGCTTCGCCGGCTGCTCCGAATCCGGCAGCCACTCGGTCAGCGCGGCGGCGCTCGCCGGCGAAGGCACCGCGATGGAACGCGACTATTGGTGGTCGTCTGCGGTGCACGAGGCCGATCTGGAAGAGCCGGCGTCGGTCGGCCGGCGAGCGGGCGAGCGCGCGGTGCGCAGACTGGGCGCCCGCAAGGCGCAATCCGGCCAGGTGCCGGTGGTCTACGACCCGCGCATCGCGGGCGGGCTGCTCTCCCACCTCACCGGCGCGATTTCGGGCCCCTCCATCGCGCGTGGAACGAGCTTCCTCAAGGACGCGCTGGAGACCCAGTTGTTTGCGCCCGATATCACCGTCGTGGACGACCCGCTGCGGGAGCGGGGCTTGCGCTCCCTCCCCTTCGACGGTGAGGGCGTGGCGACGGAACGGCGCGCGATTGTCGCCGACGGAGTGCTCAAGACGTGGCTGCTCGACAGCCGCTCCGCGCGCCAGCTCGGCCTCGCCACCACCGGCCACGCGGTGCGCGGCACCGGCGGGCCGCCCTCGCCCGCCTGCACCAACCTCTGGCTGGAGCCCGGGCCCGAGAGCGCGGACGCTCTCATCGGCGAGGTGACGAGCGGCCTCTACGTCACCGAACTGATCGGCATGGGTGTGAACCAGGTGACCGGCGATTACAGCCGGGGCGCGGCGGGCTTCTGGATCGAGGGGGGCGAGATCGCTTATCCGGTGAGCGAGGTCACCGTCGCGGGCAACCTCAAGGACATGTTCCGCCACCTCACGCCAGGCGGCGATCTTGCCTTCCGCTACGGGGTCGACAGCCCCACCGTGCGCATCGACGGCATGACCGTGGCCGGCCGCTGAAGGCCGGCGGCACGCCTCTACCCTGCGCGCCCCGGCTGGAGCCCGCGCCGCTCCCGTGCTATTGGACTGAATTCAAGCGTTTAGGCATTGCCCCGATGCCGGGCGAAAGCCGTGGAACGACCTGACCAGCCCCAGCAACCAGGCTCGACGAGGCACCTTCTGGTCCGCCTCATTCGCGAGCATGTGCGCCCGCATCTGGGCCGGCTGCTGCTTGCCGGGCTCTGCATGGTGCTGGCTGCCGGCGCCACGGCCGCGCTCGCATACCTGATGGAGCCCGTGCTCGACGAAATCTTCCTGGAGAAGGATCGCACGCTGCTCATCGTGGTCCCGGTTGCGGTGATCGGAATAACGCTGATCCGGGGGGTCGCGACCTACGGGCAGGCGGTGCTGATGGCCTTCGTCGGCCAGCGCGTCATCGCCGATCTGCAGAGCCGGGTCTTCGCCCACATCCTCCGCTTCGATCTCGCCTTCTTCCAGGACACGGCGTCCGGCCGGCTCGTCTCGCGGCTGACCAACGACGTCAACATGATGCGCAACGCCGTCTCGAACGCGCTCACCGGCATGGTCAAGGATTCGCTGACCCTGCTGTTCCTGGTCGGCGTCATGTTCGAGAAGGACTGGAAGCTCGCGCTGATCGCCTGCGTGGTCTTCCCCATCGCCATCTACCCGATCGCAAAGCTCGGCCGGCGCATGCGCAAGGTCTCGACATCGGCGCTCAACGAGCTCGGCCTCTTCACGGCCCGGCTCAACGAAGCCTTCCAGGGTGCTCGCCACGTCAAGGCCTACAACCGGGAAGACTTCGAGGCGGAACGGACCGACCGCCTGATCGAAAGCGTCTTTCGGCTCATCTTCAAGTCGCATCGTGTGCGCGCCGTCGCCTCGCCGCTGATGGAGACGCTGGGCGGCATCTTCGTCGCCGTGCTGATCCTCTACGGCGGCTGGCAGGTGATCGAGGGCGCGCTCACGCCGGGCGCCTTCTTCGCCTTCGTCACCGCCATGCTGCTCGCCTACCGGCCGCTCAAGGCGCTCGCCAACCTCAACGCCAGCTTGCAGGAGGGCCTCGCCGCGAGCCAGCGCGTGTTCGACCTGCTGGATACCGAACCCCGCATCGCCGAAGCCCCGGATGCGCGTCCTCTCAGGGTCGCAGGCGGCGCGGTCGCGCTGGAGAACGTGCGCTTCACCTACCCCAACGGCGTGCCTGCCCTCCACGATCTCAGCCTGGATATCCCGGCGGGTGAGACGGTCGCCCTCGTGGGCCCATCAGGCGCCGGCAAGTCCACGGTGCTGAATCTCATCCCCCGGTTCTACGACGTGGACGAGGGCGCGGTCCGGATCGACGGACTCGACGTCCGCGCGGCGACGATCGAGAGTCTCCGCGACGCGGTGGCGCTGGTAAGCCAGGAGGCGGTGCTGTTCGACGACACGGTTCGCGCCAACATCGCTTACGGCCGGCTGGACGCGAGCGAGCAGGACATCCAGGCCGCCGCCCGCGCGGCCGGCGCCGACAGCTTCATCCGGGAGCTCCCCAACGGCTACGACACGATGATCGGCGAGCACGGGGTCAAGCTCTCCGGCGGCCAGCGGCAGCGGCTCTCCATCGCCCGTGCCATGCTCAAGGATGCCCCCATCCTGCTGCTCGACGAGGCGACCAGCGCCCTCGACGCCGAATCGGAGCGCCAGGTGCAGGAGGCTCTGCGCCGCCTGATGCGGGGCCGGACGACCCTCGTCATCGCCCACCGTCTCTCCACGGTCCAGGACGCCAACCTGATCTACGTTCTGGAAGACGGCCGGCTCGCGGAATCGGGCACGCACCGATCGCTGCTGGCGGCGGGCGGCGTCTATGCACGGCTTCACGCCATGCAATTCGCCACGGACATGGCCGCCGAATAGGCATGAGTCTGGGCAAGCGCCTCTCGCGCAGCCGGTTCGGGCGTACCGTGCTCGTCTGGCTTTACGCGCGCTTCACGAGCCTGGTGTTCGTGACGACCCGCTGGCAGACGCTGGGCCGCGAGGATGCCGACGCGCTGTTCCGTGCGGGCCGGCCCTTCATCACCGCCTTCTGGCATGGCCGGCTGATGATGTCGCCCCACGGCTGGCAGGCCGAGCCGACGGTGCATGTCATCATCTCTCAGCACCCCGACGGCGAGAACATCGCCCGCGCGATGCGGCATCTGGGATTGGCAGCGATCCGCGGGTCGCGCACCCGCGGCGGCGCGGCGGCGCTGCGGGCATCGCTGCGTCAGTTGAAGGAAGGGGGCTATGTTGCCATCTCCCCGGACGGGCCGCGTGGCCCCAGGATGCGGGTGCAAGCCGGGACAATCGCATTGGCGCGCCTCTCCGGCGCACCGATCGTACCGCTCACCTTTGCGGTCTCGCGGCGCAAGGTCGCAAGAAGTTGGGATCGCTTCGTGATTGCGCTGCCGTTCAGCCGCGGCGTCTACGCGTGGGGGCCGCCGCTTTACGTCGCCGCGAATGCGGACGAATCCGCACAGGAGGACGCGCGCCTGACCCTGGAGGAGCGGCTCAACGCGCTCACCGCCGAAGCCGACCGCATGGTGGGCGCAGAACCGATCGAGCCGGCCGGAGACACGCCGCGGGCGGCCCCGCGACAAGCGGAGCCGGCACCGGCCGGTGCGCGCCCATGATCGAGACCCTGATCACGCCCCGCAGTTACCGCTACGCCAGTCTGCTGGCCACCCCGTTCATCGATGCCTGGCTCGCCCACCGGCGGCGGCGCGGCAAGGAGGACCGCGCCCGCTTCGGCGAACGGCTCGGGCGGCCGAGTCTGCCGCGGCCCGAAGGCCGGCTCGTCTGGATGCACGGCGCCAGCGTCGGCGAGAGCATATCCCTGTTGCCACTTGTCGCCCGCTTGCGCGAGGCGCTACCCGACATTCAGGTCCTGATTACGTCGGGCACCGTGACCTCGGCCCAGTTGCTTCGCGAGCGCCTTCCGGCCGGTGTGCAGCATCAATTCGTGCCAGCCGACCGGCCGGGCGCAGTCCGGCGCTTCACGCGGCACTGGCAGCCGGACCTGGCGGTCTGGGTGGAGTCCGAGCTCTGGCCCAACCTCATTCTCGAAACTGCGGCGCGTGGCTGCCCGATGCTGCTGCTCAACGGGCGCATGTCCGACCGCTCCAACGCGCGCTGGCGAAGGGCGCCGCAGTTGAGCCGGCCGCTGCTCGCGGCGTTCGACAGCGTCCTGGCGCAGACAGAGGCCGATGCCGAGCGCTTCCGCGCGTTGGGCGCACGGAACGTCGCCGTTCGCGGGAACCTCAAGAACGATGCGCACCCGCTGCCGGCGAATGAAAAAGGCGTCGCAGTGCTGGGGCAGGCAATCGGCGCCCGGCCTTGCTGGGCCGCAGCGAGCACCCATGAAGGCGAAGAGGAGATCGTCGCCGAGTCGATTCTTGCCCTGCGCCGAACCTTTCCCGATCTGCTGACGATTCTGGCGCCGCGTCACCCGGAGCGGGGCGATACCACGGCCGAACTGCTGGAGCGCAGCGGTCTCGCCACCGTGCGGCACTCGACCGGGGGCGCGATCGCGCCGGGCACGGCCGTCTACCTCGTCGATACGATGGGCGAGCTCGGCCTGATCTTCCGCCTCGCCTCCATCGCCTTCGTGGGCGGCTCGCTCGCACCCCACGGCGGGCACAATCCCCTCGAGCCGGCGCGGCTCGACTGCGCGCTCGTCACCGGCCCGCACACGGAGAACTTCACCGAAGCCTACGCCGCGCTGGAGGATGCCAGCGCGGTCAGCCGTGTCAGTGACGCGCGCACGCTTGCCG
>JAPPHR010000044.1:0-10264 GCA_028820995.1 Rhodospirillales bacterium | reverse complement strand
GGGTTCTGCGTTGTCTGTTCGGCGCTCTGGTTTGCTTTTGGGGGGGGGGCTTTGCTTTCCCCCCAACCGGGGGGGGCGGGGGGCGCGGCCGCCGCTCACGAGGCTGCCCGCGCGCTCGGCGGCGGGGTCGAGGCGGCGCTCGGCCTGATCCGCGAACGTCTCGAACTCCGCGACCACGATGCGCGCGCCGGCGTTCTGGGCGGCTGAGCGCGGCGGGATTGCCGCCAGCGCTCTGACGCCTCTCGCCTGGCTCTACCGGCTCGGCGCACGGCGACGCGCCGCCCTGGCGCAGCCGGTGGAGGCGGGCGTTCCGGTGATCTGCGTCGGCAATTTCACGGCAGGCGGCGCCGGCAAGACGCCGACGGTGCTCGCCCTTGCCGCGCTGCTGGCCGAAGAGGGCATCCGCCCCCACATCCTCACCCGCGGCTACGGCGGCAGCGAAGCCGGGCCGCTCCGGGTCGATCCCGCCCGTCACGACGCGGACGCAGTCGGCGACGAGGCGCTGCTGCTTGCGCGCACGGCACCCACCTGGCTTTCCCGCGACCGGGCAGCGGGGGCCGCGGCGGCGGCCGCCGCCGGCGCACCGATTCTGCTCATGGACGATGGCATGCAGACGCCGACCCTGGTGAAGAACCTCTGCCTCGCGGTCATCGACGGCGGCGCGGGCTTCGGCAACGGTTGCGTGCTGCCGGCCGGGCCGCTGCGCGAGCCTCTCGCGCGCGGGCTCAGCCGGGCCCATGCGCTCGTACTCGTCGGGGACGACCGCCGGGGCGCACTGGCGGCGCTCGGGGCGCACGATCTGCCCGTGATCGAAGCCGATCTGGTGCCGGGCGAGGAGGTCCGTGCGCTCTGCGAGCGACCGGTCGTCGCCTTCGCCGGGATCGGGCGGCCCGAGAAGTTCTTCGAGACGCTGGAGGAGAGCGGCTGCACCGTGATCGCGCGCTATGCCTTCGCCGACCACCACCGCTATAAGCCGGGCGAGATCGCAGCCATCGTCGATGAGGCGAAGGAACGGGACGCCCAGCCGGTGACGACGGAGAAGGACCACGTGCGGCTTCCGCCGGAAGCGAGGGCGATGGTGCGCACGCTGCCCGTGACGCTCGCCTGGCGCGACCCGGCGGCGCCGCGCCGACTGTTGGCACCGCTTCTGGCGCGCTGCCGCCATGGCTAGGGCTAGATGGGCGCGCGGCGTACGACACGTGTGCGAGGCCGCAGCCGCCTACGCCGTCTTCGCGCTGTTCGGCGCGCTGCCGGTGGGATGGGCTTCGGCCGCCGGCGCGGCTCTTGGCGGCGTGGTCGGCCCGTTGCTCCCGGTGCACCGGCGGGGCCTCGACAACCTCGCCCGGGCGCTGCCGGAGCTGTCGCCGCGAGAAGTCCGCCGCTGCGCGCGCCGCATGTGGTGCCATCTCGGCCGCGTCGCCGCGGAGTATCCGCATATCCATCGCTTCAGGGTCGACGGGCGAATCGAGCTCGTCGGGCGCACCCATCTGGACGAGGCCAAGCGCTCCGCCAACGGCGGCATCTTCTTTTCCGGCCACATCGGCAATTGGGAGATCGCGGCGCGCGCGCCGGAGCAAACCGGCGTGCCGGCGGTCGCCATCTACCGTGCCGCCAACAACCCGATCGTCGACCGCCTGATCGAACGGTACAGGGTGACGATCGCGCAACGCCGCGTGCCCAAGGGGGCAGATGCCACCCGCGAGATGGTGCGCGCCCTCGGCGCCGGCCACCACGTCGCCCTCCTGGTCGATCAGAAGCTTAACACCGGCATCCCGGTGCCCTTCTTCGGCCGCGATGCCATGACCGCGCCTGCGGTGGCGACACTGGCGCTGCGCTACGACTGCCCCGTGTGGCCGGTGCGGGTGGAACGGCTCGCTGGTGCCACCTTCCGCATCACGGTCTATCCCAAGCTCGCCATGCCCGAGGAAGGAACGCGGGAGGAGCGAGTTCGGGCGATCACGCTTGCCGTCAACCGCGTCCTGGAAGACTGGATCCGCGAGCGGCCCGAGCAATGGCTCTGGCTGCACCGGCGCTGGCCGAATTAGCCCGAGGCGCCCACCGAAGTCGCGACCCGGCGTACGTTCACCAGAGGCTGGCGCGGTCCGGGGTGGATCACGCGCTTTGGCGGGTGCCATAATGCCCCGCACCAGGGAGGGACGGCGCGGATGCCGATCGTCTTGCAGGGCATTGAGAAGAGCTTTGCGACGCCGGATGGCGGCCAGTTGCAGGTGCTGCGCGGCATCGACGCCGAGATTGCGGACGAGGAATTCGTCGTCCTGATCGGCGCCTCCGGCTGCGGCAAGTCGACATTGCTGAACGTCGTCGCCGGCCTGATCGAGCCGAGCGCCGGCCAGGTATTGCTCGACGGTGAGCCCGTGACCGGCCCGGGGCGCGATCGCGGCATGGTTTTTCAACAGGACGCGATCCTGATGTGGCGCTCCGTCCTGCGCAATGTGGAATACGGCCTGGAGCTGCGCGGCGTGCCGCGGGCCGAGCGCCGCCGCATCGCCGAGGAGCACCTGCGCCTGGTGGGTCTCGAACGCTTCGCCGATTTCTTTCCCAAGGACCTCTCCGGCGGCATGCGCAAGCGGGTGCAGATCGCGGCGGTTTTCGCCAACAGTCCCGAGGTCCTGCTGATGGACGAGCCCTTCGGCTCTCTCGACTACGTGACCAAGGTGACGCTGCAGCAGGAGCTGCTGCGCATCTGGACGCAGGAGCGCAAGACCACGCTGTTCGTCACTCACGACATCGAGGAGGCGACTTTTCTGGCGGATCGCATTTTCGTCCTGCGTGCCGGCCAGATCGAGAAAGTGATCCAGGTTCCGTTCGCCCGCCCGCGCACGGTGGAAATGCGCACCGAACCCCAGTTCAGGGAGATTCTTGCGGCGCTCTGGGGCGAGCTGGCGGAGGACCAGGAGGCTGCGCTGAGCGCAGCGTGATGAGTCTTTCAGCCAGTGAAATGCCCGCGCGGCCGTCGCGCTGGCGCAGGTGGCGGCAACTCCTGCCCAACCACTGGCAAATCCTCGGCCTGATCTGCCTGATCGTCGCCTACGAGGCCTTCGCCTGGTGGGTGTTCACCGACAACCCGCGCCGGGCCGACCGCATGTTCCCGCGCATCGAATACGTGGCCACGGTCTCGTTTCCCGAGTTCGCCACCTATTACGGGTTCGACGAGGGGCTGCTCGGCTACCGCCAGAACGTCGGCCAGGCGCTCATGGTGCTCTTCGAGAACGCGCTCGTCACCATCCGCCGCCTCGTGATCGGCCTGGTCGCCGGCATCGGGCTCGGCATCGGCGTCGGCCTTCTGGTCGGCATGAGCCGCTGGGCCCGCGATGTCGTCCTGCCGCCGGTGTTGCTGCTGCGGACGATCCCCATTCTCGCGCTCATTCCGCTCTTCATGTTCTGGTTCGGTGCGCGGGAGATCGGCATCCTGATCTTCGTCTCCTTCGCCGTGTTCTCGATGATGATCGTCAACACGCTGGAGGCGATCCGCAACGTGCCGCCGATCTACCAGGACTACGCGCGCTGCATGGGCGCCACGCGGCGGCAGATCTACCGCACGGTCATCGTGCCCGCGATTCTGCCGTCGCTGAACGGCGGAATCCGGGTGATCCTCGGGCTCTCCTTCGCTATCGTCCTCGCGGGAGAATTGCTCGCGACCGACTCGGGGCTGGGCTGGCTGATGATCCTGTCCGAGCGTTTCTTCATGATCGGCCGCATCGTCGTGATCGTCGTCATCTTCGTCATCTTGTCGCTGATCCTGAACGGTCTCTATTTGGCGGCATCGCGATACGTCAACCGCTGGGTGCCCTAGCCGCGCCGGGCTTGTGTCAAGGGAGGCAATGCCATGACTGACGCTACCACTGGTCCGTTTCCGTCACGCTGGGGGCCGGACGACGAAATGGGCGCCCTGAATCTGGTCACGCCGGAGAGCACGCTGGCGGCGCTGGCCATGATCAAGCAGGCGAAGACCTACGACCTCTCCCACGTTCTGGAGGGGGAGATGCCGGTGCCGGGCTTCCACGGCCAGTTCTTCGCCAATACCCAGTTCACGCTGGAGAACGGCGAGGACTGGCATCACAAGTATCTCGGCGTGATGAAGAACGGCTATTCGGCGCAGAACCTGCGAATCAACATGTCGGACCAGTCCGGCACCCACATCGACAACCTCAACCATATCGGCCAGCGGCAGGCGGACGGCGATTACTATCTCTACAACAACATCCGCAACAAGGATGTGATCGACACGTTCGGGACGCGCAGGCTCGGCATGGAGAACGTGCCCGCCTTCATCGCGCGCGGCATCCTGATCGATGTCGCCGGCCACCTGGGCCACGACATCATGCCGGCCGGCTACGCGATCCAGCCCCACGAGATCGACGCCGCGCGAGAGGCCCAGGGCGGCACGGAGGTCCGCCAGGGCGATGTCGTCCTCGTCCACACCGGCTGGGGCAAGCACTGGGAGGACCCGGAGACGCTGCTCTCCGGCGAGCCTGGCCTCGGCAAGGCCTGCGCTGAGTGGGCAAACGAGCACGACATCATGATGTGGGGCCTCGATCAGTTCGCGATCGACCCGATCCCCTTCGAGACCGAGGGCGAGTGCCTGCCCATGCATATCGAGATGCTGAGCAAGTCCGGCATTCGCCTGATCGAGAACGTCTACCTGGAGGAGATCGTCCGCGAGAAGGTCTACGAGTTCTGCGTCATCGGGGCGCCGATGCGCTTCAAGGGCGGCACGGGTTCGCCGATCCGCCTGCTCGCCATGATCTAGCGGCCTGCCGGCAGGTCTCCTAAGGTAGGCGTCGAGTCGGCAAGGCTCCGAGGATCGATCAATCAACCACGGCAACCAGGGAGAGTGACATGAAACGATACGCATCCAAGGCCACGGCGCTCGCAGCCGGCGCGGCCATGGTCGTGGCCAGCGGGTCGGCGCTGGCCCAGCCGGCGGTGCCCGAAATTCCGCAGGTGGAGGTGAGCTACGCCAGCCTGCACGCCATCGATCACACCCACATCGTCATCCCAATCACCAAGGGGTGGGACAAGGACGTCGGCATCACCATCACGCCCGGCAAGTTCGGCACCAGCGTCGGCGCCGACAAGATCGTCTCGGTGCTGACCGCCGGCACGGTCGACATCTCTTCCGGGTCCACCGTGTTCTCGCTCGCCGGCTACAGCACCAACTCGAACTACGTCGACTTCATGCACGGCGACATCTTCCAGGGCTTCGGCTTCATGGTCGATCCCGAGGCGGGCTACAACTCGGTGACCGACTTCATCGACGAGGGCATGGAACCCACCGCCTCGATCAAGGCGACCGCCGAGCAGTTCCGCGGCAAGACCCTGGCGACGCTGAACGAGGGCGGCATCCGCGGCTTCATCACCATCGCGCTGGAGAGCGCGGGCATGAGCATGGACGACATCACCGTCAACAGCTTCGACACGGATTCGAAGATCGTTGCCGAGATGATCTCCGGCCGCGCCGACTTCGCCGTCGGCTCCGCACCGGGCCGCGTCTCCATGACGCTGGAAGGTTTCGTTCCGGTGATGACGTCTTTGCACATCTCGCAGTTCGCGGCAGCGACGCCGGACTCCAAGGAGCTCCGGGCCGTGTTCCACGACGGCTGGGCGACCACGCGGGAGTACTACGCGAACAACAAGGAGACGCTCTACCGCTTCGCCAGCATGATCTACCGGACGCTCAGGCTGATGGTGGACAGGCCGCAGGAGACGATCCCGCCGCACACGGACTTCCTCAACTCGATCATGGGGTCCACGCTCACGCCGGTGGACGTCGAGGTGATCTACGAAGAGCTCAACCCCTTCGTGCCCTTCGAGGATCAGGCGGTGTGGTACGAGGACCGCTATCGCTCCACCAACCCTGAGCACTACGCCAACATCACCGGCGCCCACATCAAGCTGTGGGAAGAGCAGGAAGTGCTGGAGGCGGGCAAGTGGACGCCCGACAACGCCTCCTTCGCCATCGAGTTCTGGCACGAGATGCAGGCGCTCAAGGTCGACGCGCATGCGGCGATCGTCGCGGCGCGGGCCGCGGTCTCCGACGCGACGCCCCAGGCCGCCGAGCTGCTGGCCCAGGCCGAGTTCCATGACTCGATCTACAACTTCTACGATGCCGGGCGCTTCGCCCGCGCGGCAGCCGAGTGGGCCGCACACGAGTCCGGGTCCTAGACCCCACGTTTGAGTGCGGGCCGGGGCGTCATGCGGCGCTCCGGTCCCACCTTTCGGCCGCTCCTTGATCCGTCTGGGACGCATAGGCTTTCACGTCCGCCAGACCTACGGCTTTCTGATCATCCTGGGCGCCTGGTGGGGGTTCGCCGCGTGGCTCGGCCCGGCCCGCCTGCCGTCCCCCGACGCCGTGGCGGTGCGGCTCATCGAGGTCTTGTTCGAATCGCCCGAGATCGCGGCCCAGGGCGGCGGCTCGGAGGGCATCACCCCCCACATTACGGCATCCATCATCCGCGTCTGCATCGGCGGCGTCATCGGCATCGGGATGGGCGTCGCGGTCGGCCTCCTGATGGGGTGGATCCGCCAGTTCCGCGACTTCATTCAGCCGCCGATCGAGGTGCTCCGCGCGATCCCGCCGCTCGCCATCGCGCCGATGCTGCTGATCTGGTTCGGCCCGACGGCGACGACCCAGTACGTGATGCTGATCGGCTACATGTTCCTCGCCATCGTCATCAACACGCTGGAAGCGATCCGTAATGTGCCGCAGGTCTCCATCCACTATGCGCTCACCATGGGGGCCTCGCGCGGGCAGGTGTTCCGCACCATCGTGCTGCCGGCCATCGTGCCGGAGCTCGTGGGCGGCATCCGGGTGGGCGTGGCGCTCGCCTGGGGAATCGCGGTCGTAACCGAGCTTCTCGGCGCGCCGGTCGGCATCGGCAAGGTGTTCTCGATGATGCTGACGGCGCAGGGCCTCGACATCATCATCATCAGCATCTTCTACGTGACCCTCGTGGCGCTCGCGACCGATCGCCTGGTGGTGCTGGCCGCAGGCTACGTCACGCGCTGGGTGCCCCGTGTTGCGCGCTGACCTGAATCGGGGGAGAGCAAGGCGATGAGCCGGTACGGATTTCACGGCCAATTGCTGCACGTGGACCTCGGCCGCCGGACGAGCCGGGTCGAGGACGTGCCGGACCTGCAGTACCGGATTACCGGCGGCGCCGGCGTGCTCGCCGCCCGCCTGCTGCTGGAGGGAACGCCCCCCGGCATCGATCCGCTGGGTCCGGAGAACCTGTTGATCTTCGCCAACAGCGCCGTCAGCGGCTATCCGCTGGCGGGCCTGCCGCGCCATGTCGTCTGCGCCAAGTCGCCGCTCACCGGCGGCATCGGCGAGACCCGCGTCGAGGGCCCCTGGGGCATCGCGTTGAAGCGCACGGGCTACGATGCGCTCGTATTCCACGGCGCGGCCGAGCGTCCCACGGGGCTCCTGATCGAGGACGGCGTGGTGACGTTCTTCGACGCGGCCGGGCACTGGGGGCTAACCACGGACAAGGCGACGGACGCGCTTGAGGGCTGGTTCGGCGCGGACGCCGAGATCGCCGTCATCGGCCCTGCCGGCGAGAACCGGGTGCGCTTCGCCAGCATCGTCAGCGGCCGCACCCACCAGGCCCAGCGTATGGGAATGGGCGCCGTGATGGGCGCGAAGAATCTCAAGGCGGTCGTGCTCAAGGGCGGCGCGCCGCCACCGGTAGCGGACGACGCGACCTGCCAGCGCATCAGCGCCGAATTCGCGGCCGCCATTCCCGGTAACATTCTGGCGAGCTGGCAAAAGGAGCAGCCCGGCTTCGCCGTCTGGGTCCACGATCACGGGATCGACGCGGCCCTCGACGTGAACAATTTTGGCACGGCAACGTTCGGGAGCGTCGACAACTACGCCAAGCCCCATTGGGAGCCCTACTACCGCGGTGTGGCGCCGTGCCCCGGCTGCGCCAACGACTGCATGAAGGTCTATCACGTGGAGGGCCGCGGCGACGCGCGAGCGAGCGCCATGCACCAGGAGGTGACGGGCGCCATGGGCCCCAACATCGGCACGCCCGATGTCGCCACGCTGATCGCCTACAACACGCGGCTGATCGAGCTTGGCATGGACCCGGTCTCGCTCGGCTTCACGCTCTCGCTCGCGATGGAGCTCATGGAGCGCGGCATTCTCTCGGCCGGCGACCTCGACGGCACCGACCTCCGCTTCGGCAATGTCGAGGCGACGAGGGCGATGATCGAGCGCATCGCCACCCGCGAAGGCGCGGGCGACCTGCTGGCAGAGGGGGCGAAGCGTGCCTCGGCTCGGATCGGCGGCGGCGCCGAGCGCTACGCCATGCACGTCAAGGGCCTGGAGATGGTGCCCTTCGAGCCGCGCAGCCAGGGCAATCTCGCGACCGGCTTCGCCGTGGCCTCCATCGGCCCCCGCTACGACATCTGCGAGCATGACTGGGACTACGATGTCGAGGTCGGCTGGCCCCATGCGATGGAGCTCTCGCGCACGCTCGGCATCTACGAGCGCATCCCCATGGAGCACCTTGGCATCGACAAGGTGCGCAACTACAAGGCGCTCAACACGCTGTGGTCGGCCGCCGACGCGCTCTCCTTCTGCGTCTTCGCCGTGGCGCCGACCCGCGTCCTCACCATGGCCCAGATGGCCGATCTCGTCGCCGCCGTCACCGGCTGGGAGACGTCGTCTCACGAGCTCATGCGCTTCGGCGAGCGGCGCAACCACCTCTACCGGGTCTACAACAACCGCGAGGGGCTGGGGCCGGAAGACGACACGCTGCCGGACCGCTTCTTCGACGAAGCGATCTCGGAAGGGCCCAAGCAGGGCCAGCGTCTGGACCGCGCCACCTTCCGCCGGGTGATCGACACCTACTATCAGATGATGGGCTGGGATGCCGCCGGCGTGCCGCTCCCGGCCACGCTCTACGACCATCATCTCGAATGGACGCTGGAGGGCTCATGAACGGCTACGAGACCGCCCTGGTGACCGGAGCGTCGAGCGGCATCGGCGAGGCCGTCGTCCGCGCCTTGGCGGCTGCCGGCTTGACGGTCCACGCCATCGCCCGCCGCGCGGATCGGCTGGCGGCGCTGGCCGAGCAGACCGGCTGCCAGGCGCACGCTTTCGATGCGACCGATACGGAGGCGCTGATGCGCCTGCTGGATGGGCTGGCGATTGACATTCTCGTGAACAACGTCGCCACGGGCCTTGGCTTCGGCGATCACGTGTCCGAGGTCGATCCGGCGGTGATCGATCAGGCCGTCGCCACGAACCTGACGGTCTCGCTCCATGCGTGCCGCCTCGTTCTGCCGGGCATGATCGCGCGCGGCCGCGGCCATGTCGTGACCGTCAGCTCGATCAGCGGACTCTATCCCATACGCCAGGCTCTCTACGGCGCGACCAAGGGCGGCCAGCACCTGCTCCACCAGACTCTGCGCGTCGAGCTCCTCGGGACCGGCGTGCGCGCGACGGAGATCTGCCCCGGCAGCACCCACACGGAGTTCTTCGACAGGGCCTTTGAAGACGACGCTGCCGGGAAGGCTGCCTTCCTCGAAAGCTGTCGCCTTCTCGATCCGGAGGATGTCGCCGATGCCGTGCTCTACGCCGTGGCCCGGCCGGCCCATGTGAATGTCGGCACCATCGAGCTGACGCCGACCGGCGAAGTCCCCGGCGGCATCCTGCATGACGGGGACGAACGGTGAGCGAACCGCCCGCCAGGTAGCGAGCCCCGCGCGATGCCGAGACGTGCACCCGAAGACCTGATCCCGGTGACGGTCCTCACCGGCTTCCTGGGCAGCGGCAAGACGACCGTGCTGTCCCATCTGCTGGGCCAGCCCGCGTTCGCCAACACCGCCGTCGTGATCAACGAGTTCGGGGAAATCAGCCTCGACCACGTCCTGGTGCGGAAGACCAGCGAAGACATCGTCGAGCTGCAGGGCGGCTGCCTCTGTTGCACCGCGCGTGGCGACCTGCTGGGCGCGCTGCAGGATCTCTTCCGCCGCAGGAAGCACGGCATGGTGCCGCCCTTCGAGCGTGTCGTGGTCGAGACCACCGGGCTGGCCGACCCGGCGCCGATCCTGCACACGCTGATGCGGGACCGTCTGATCGTCGCCGTCTACCGCCTCGACGGCGTCGTCGCCACGGTCGACTGCGTGAACGGCGCGAACACTCTCGATGCCCACGGCGAGTCGGTGAAGCAGGCGGCGGTGGCCGACCGGCTGCTGCTGACGAAGAGCGACCTGGCGGAGCCTGCCGCCGTCG
>JAPPHR010000072.1 GCA_028820995.1 Rhodospirillales bacterium | reverse complement strand
GGCCCATCATGTGGAGGAAGCGCTCCAGCGGCGGCTTGTCGAAGCCGTATTCCTTCTCCAGCCGCTCGATCAGCTCGGGGTCGAGGCCGCGCGCGCCACGGTACTTGCTCGTGTCGGCCCGCTGCGAGATGTCGAACTGGCTCTCCGTCCCCACCTCGCCGGGGCCGGCGCCGGAGATACGCGCCGTGGCGCCGACCGCGCTGCCGGTGAGCTCCGCGATCGCCTGCTCCACCGGCCCGCCGGGGGCGATCTGGATGATCGCGAAGTTGATCACCATGATCGCGAACAGAGTGGGCACGATCAGCAGCAGGCGGCGGACGATGTAGGCAAACATGACTGTCGCGGTGCGGTCAGTGTTAGCCCGGTTTCTCCATCAGCACCCCCTCACCGGCGGGAGCGACCGACCGGGCGCCGGGACGCCCCTCACGCCGTGCCTTCGCGGTAGGCTCTCAAGGCGTCGTCCTTCTCCCCATCGACCCACCAGGTGTCGATGATGCCCCGCGCGTAGCGGGGCTTGACCGCGGGCCGGTCGAACTTGTTCCAGTAGACGAGGTGGTGCGCCCCCTTATACCACTGAGGCACCATGTAGTGGCCCCAGAGCAGCACGCGGTCGAGAGCGCGGGCGGCGGCGATGAGGCTCTCCCTGTCAGTGGCGGCGGCGACAGCGGCGATCAGCGCATCGACCACCGGGTCCTTGATGCCGGGGATGTTGAACGAGCCGACCTGGTCCACGGTGGCGCACGCGAAGTAGGAACTGAGCTCGATGCCGGGGGAGAGGCTGAACACGAAGCGGATCGTCGTGATCTCGAAGTCGTGGGTCTTGAGCCGCTCTTCGTACTGCGCGCCGTCGACGAGGCGGAGCGTCACGCCCACGCCGAGGCGCTCGAGGCTGCGGGCGTAGGCCGCATAGATGCGCTCGAAGGTAGGCTCGAAGTAGAGGAACTCGACCGTCATCGGCTCGCCGGTCGCCTCGTTGACCAGCGCGCGTTCCCGCGTGACCCAGCCGGCCTCCTCGAGGAGCGCGCGCGCGGCGCGCAGGTTGCGCCGGTTGTTGCCGGAGCCATCGGTCGCGGGTGGCACGAACTCGGCGGTGAACACCTCCTCGGGCACGGCGCCGCGATGGGGCTCCAGGAGCGCGAGCTCGGCCTCTGACGGCAGGCCGCGCGCCGCCAGCTCCGAGTTCTCGAAGTAGCTCGCCATGCGGTCGTAGAGCCCATAGAACTGATTCTTGTTGAGCCACTCGAAATCGAAGGCGTAGGCGAGCGCCTCGCGCACGCGGCGGTCCTGGAACTTGGTGAGCCGCGTGTTGAAGAAGAACGCCTGCACGCCCGACGGCGTGTTGTCCTTCAGCACGTCCTTGACGAGCCATCCTTCCTCGACCGCGGGGATGTCGTACTGCGTCGCCCAGACCTTCGACGTGAACTCCTCGTGGAGGTCGTACTCGCCCGCCTTCAGCGCTTCTACCAGCACCGTTCGATCGCGGTAGTAGTCGTAGACGACGGTGTCGAAATTGAAGCGCCCCACATTGAGCGGAAGTCCGGCGCCCCAATAGTCCGCGACGCGTTCGTAGGTGATCGAGCGGCCGGGATCGACCTTGGCTACCCGGTAGTGGCCGCTGCCGAGCGGCGGCTCCATCGTCGTCTCGCCGAAGCCGCGATCCTTGAAGTAGGCCTCGGAGACGACCGACATGCCGCCGACGATCAGCGGCAGCTTGCGGTTGTCGGGGTCGGCGAGGTGGAACGTGACGTCGCGATCGCCGGCGGTCTCGACGCGGTCGACGCCGGCAAGCTGGTTGGCGTAGGCGGGATGGCCCTCGGTCGTGAGGATTTCGAACGAGAACGCCACATCGCGCGCCGTAATCGGCGTGTCGTCGTGCCAGCGCGCCTCCGGCCGCAGGAGGAAGCGCACGGAGCGCCGGTCGGGCGCCAGCGCCACGCCTTCGGCGATGAGCCCGTAGGCCGCGTCCGCCTCGTCAGCCGAGCCTTCGAGCAGGCTCTCGAAGGGCAGCCCCGCGCCCGCCGCGCTCTGCCCCTTCAACGTGAAGGGATTGACCGTGCTGTAGGTGTCGACCGTGGCGAGGTGCAGCGTGCCGCCCTTTGGCGCGGTGGGGTCCACATAATCGAAGTGCGCGAAGTCGGCGCCGTACTTCAGGTCGCCGAAGAGCGAGAGCCCGTGGCTTGCCTCCTGCGCTTCCGCGCGCCCGATCAAGGACGGGAACGGCGCCATCGACGATGCCGCGGCGATGGCAGAGGCCTGAACGAAGCGTCTTCTCGTGAGTCTCACCGGTCCTCCTCCTCCTGACGTCGGCGCCGGGTCCCTGTGCCAGGCGCGCACCGTCGGACGGCGTCGTTGTGCCGAACCAGTAGGGCATAACATGAGTCGCGGCATCCGGTATCGCCAATCACGACATCGTGTCGTTCGACCGGTCGCCAATCACGCCCCCGGCCTAACAGATCTAGCGACCGGCAACCGCGCGCTGCCGACGGAATTCGAGCTGAGTCACAGAGATATGTTCGCAAAACATATATATCAAAGTTGATTTTGATACGGTTGAGCCACGAACCTGCCGGGCGAGGGGAAAGGACGATGAACAAGATCGTCGTGGTTGCCCTGAGCGGGCTCCTGGTGCTCGGCGCATGCGGTGGCGGCGGAGGCAGCAGCGGCCCTGCGGGCAGATCGCCTCCGTCCACGTCACCTCCGCCGCCGTCTTTATCACCGTCTGACCCGAAATATCACCTTGATACGCCACGCTTCACGACGCACCAGCCCCGCGTGCTGGAGCAGATCGGGGCGCACCACGCCTATGCCAGGGGCCTCACCGGCAGGGGCGTGAGAATCGGGATCGACGACACCATCGTCGACTACACACAGACCGCAGAGTTCGGAAACAGGGTCAGGCTGGGTGAAGCAGACGGAGCAGAAATCGCGTATTCCCGACCGCTTGGGGACCAAAGTCTCAGTGAAATCGATATCTGCATCATCCTCGAAGTCTGTGACATTTGGTCGGGCAACAGCGAAGACGATCCCGACGCAGTGAACCGGTGGGTACAGCAGATCGTGAGCGAGGATGGCTGGCCCACCGAGGACGACTCCGTGTTCATCCGCGATGACTACTACCCGGCAGACGGTTCACTCAACGAACTCTTGCGTTGGCACGAAGTACCGACACCCTACGAAGGCAACGGACCCCACGGCACCATCGTAGCTTCGGTGGCAGCGGGGACGAATCTCGGTGTCGCGCCGGGCGCCACAATCATCCCCATCGCGCAAAATCTCACGGACGATCAGACCGAGGACTCTGAGGCGGCAAGGGAGGTGCAAAGCGTAGTCGAAGCGCTCCCAATCGACTTGAGGCAGCAGCTTGACGATGCAACGGCCCTGGATGTGACCGAAACCTACGAGAAATTTGACATCATCAATCGGTCCCATGGGGTGACGCTGTCCGAGGTTGCCGTTCTCAGCACCATCGAACAGGTGGGATGGTTTCTGACGTACATGCCGGAGACCCTGTACGCCTTGTGGCAGACCGATAGACCCGATGCCGACAAGACCATTATCGTCTACGCGGCGGGCAATGACGGAGATCCTGCGCCTGGTCTGGGAGCCCTCCTGCCCTACGGCATCCCGGAACTGCGCGGTCACCAGCTAGCCGTCGCCTGGACGGACCCGCGGACGAGAACCATTCATCCAGCCTCCAATAGATGCGGCCCTCTCCCACCAGACTGGAATGCCGAGACGCACGGCCCGCACTACTGCTTGGCCGCGCCGGGGACGGTGCACGGGCTTGTGCCTGTCCCGGACTCGCCCGGACAGGGCGAGGCAAGAGGCGGGATACAGGGCACCAGCTTCGCGGCGCCGATGGTCTCGGGCGCGCTCGCGCTGATGATGGAGCATTTTCGCGGGACGCGCGGCAACACCCAGATCGTGAAGCGGATGCTCGATACTGCGGATCGAAGCGGGCCGTACGCTGACTTGGAAGTTTACGGCGCCGGACACCTCGATCTCGAAGCCGCCCTTTCGCCCGTCGGCTCGTTGAATGCCGGACAGTCGGCACAGGCCCTCAGCCGCACCACGCTCCAGGTGCCCGCAGCCTTCGGGTCTGTCGCCGGGCGCCTCGAAGACATCGAAATCGCCTCGTTCGACGCGCAAGACTTCCCCTTCTGGGTGCCCATGACGGCGCTGGTCTCCACCCGGCCAGCCGGCCGCTCCCCGATCCCGCGGCTCGAAGGACCCGTCGACGGCACGCCGGCGACTGGCCCGAGCACTCTCGGACTCCACTGGATGCCTTTCGCGGATAAAGAGAGCCTATGGCTGGCGGACGAACACGGTCGGGTTACAGCGTTCGGCCCTCGATCCGCCAGTCTTGCCCGCCTGCCGCACGGCGACGGATGGGGTTACGGCCTGCGCTTCGACGGCGCCGGATACCTGGGGAGCCAGACATCCGGCGCGTTCGGATCGGACCCTCGCTCCGGCATGATCTGGAGCACCCGTGCGTTCCGTCGCGATCTTGCCGGCGGGTGGGGCGTGGGCATCGTGGGCACGTTGGCCCTCGGCGTGCCGCAATACGAAGATAATGCAATCTTCGAGGCTTCTGCGTCTGTGCTGTCGGCCATGTCGTTGAGGGTCGGAACGGAACGCTGGGGGCTCACGGTCGAGCAGCCGCTACGGGCCGAGACCGGCACCGGCATGTTCCGGATCGAGAACGGGTACATCGAGAACGGGCGGCGCCTCTATGACGAGTATCGAATTCCGCTCTCGCCGGATGAGCGTGAGGTAAGGATCACGCTGCGCCACAAGCGGGAAGCTCTGGGCGGCGACGTGGCGTTCGAGATCAGCGGGGCGGCGAATGCCGGCCACGTTCCGGGAGAACGCGATGCGAGCATCGGCCTGGCGTACCGGACGGATTGGTGAGCCGATGAACGGCTTTCGTATCCTGACAGTCACGTGCGTCGCGGTTCTAGGAGTTGCGTGCACAGCCCCGCGTGCCCCTGCCCCGATGGACTCGGGGAACTCGATCGTCCTGGACGGCGTCGTCTACACCCCGGTGAGCCACAGTGAGGAGGGCTGTTTGCTTTACAGGGTGCACATTCCGGGCGGACAAGCGCCCGCCGCCTTGGTGTACCGGAGCGAGGACGGGGCGTTCAGCTATGCTCCCCCGGAGAGATGCGTCGCGGATGGCGATTCACCGTCCTGACGGGCTGGCTTCTTTGAAGCCGGGCATGAAACCACGGGCGGCACGCCAAAGCGGGCTGAACTAATCGGTTCATTCGGCGGGAGCCGGTAACGAAGCATCGCCATGAATCTCGAGGGAATCAGCAGCACCGTTCACAGACCGGGCGGCTGGACTCGCGGCGAGCGCGGGCCGCATACTCAGGCCATGGGGCGCTATCCGAGCAGCGGCGGCCCGATCGTGCGCAGGGTGCCGGAGGGCGACGACAGGCCGCGCCTGGTCTGCGATGCGTGCGGGTTCATCCGCTACGAGAATCCGAAGATCGTCGTGGGCTCGGTCGCCACCTGGGAGGGGCGCATCCTCCTCTGCCGGCGCTCGATCGAGCCGCAGGCCGGCTTCTGGACGCTCCCGGCCGGCTTTCTTGAGCTGCACGAGGAGCCCGCAGCGGGCGCCCGGCGGGAGGCCGAGGAAGAAGCCTGCGCCGAGATCGCGATCGACGCGCTGCTCGCGGTCTACACGATCCCGCGAATCAGCCTGGTGCAACTCTTCTACCGGGCGCACCTGGTGCGGCCCGAGATCGCGCCGGGGTTCGAGAGCCTGGAGGTCGAGCTCTTCCAGCGGGACGACATCCCGTGGGATTCCCTCGCGTTCCCGTCGGTGACCTGGGCGCTTCGCCACCATGCCGAGGCGCCGGAGAGCGGGGAGTTCGCGCCGTTCACCAACCCCGCCGGCGACGTCGGCGACTACCGGCCAGGCATCGCCGCGCGGCGCTAAAACCCACTTACTCGTCCAGCCCCATCAGGGCGGTGGCGAAGGCGCGGGCCTCGAAGGGGCGGAGATCGTCGATCCCCTCGC
>JAPPHR010000077.1 GCA_028820995.1 Rhodospirillales bacterium | reverse complement strand
GCATGATCCAGCCGATGAACCTCGCGGGCGGGCTGGAGTACATGAGCATCACGCCCGAGGTCATGGGCGACGACGTGTACGGCTACACCTGGGCCGAGGACTACAAGGAGATGCCGGCGGCTGCCGAGTAGGCGGCCGGGCACCGGTCCAACCCGCAATCCCAGCGCGGAGGCAACGACATGGCTCTGTTCCCGATCACCGGCCGCGTTGTCGGCGACCACATTCCGCACCTCGTGGCGGTCGATACCGAGGACACCTTCGACCAGATCGCGGAAAAGGCGGCGGTTCACAGCGTGGGCCGGCGCCTGCCGGCCAATCCCGACGCCAGCGGCTTCGAGGTCCTGTTCAACGGCGAGGTTCTGCCGGGCGATCAGAAGCTCGAGGAGCTGATGGCGACGACCGAGATCCTGCCGCTGCAATGGTTCGACATTCGATGGAAGGAGTAGCAGCGTCCGCACCAGCGGCGTCCGACGGCGTCGAGTACGTCGAGCTTTGCGCAGAGGACGAGCTCTGGGACGGCGACATGGACGCCTTCGACGTGGGCGAGCACGAGGTGCTGCTGGTCCGCTACGGCGGCCGCTACTTCGCCTACGACGCCATCTGCCCGCACCAGAGCACGTCGCTGGCGGACGGCGAGTTGACGGAGGACGGCGTCATCATCTGCCGCGCCCATCTCTGGGAGTTCCGGGCCGACGGCGGCCAGGGGATCAACCCGGCCAACGAGTGCCTGAAGGCGTTCCCCGTGAAGGTGGAAGACGGCCGCGTCTTCGTGGGCGCCGAGCCCGACGCCCGATAGCGCGAGAAAGGAACGAGGACCATGAGTTCCGACGAATTCACGACGATGAACGAAAACCTGGTCGGCCCGGTCGTTCGCTCGGGCGAGCTCGCCGATGCGGTGATCGACGCGGCGATCGAGGACAATCCGGATCGCGAGGTGATGGTCTTCGAACGCGAGGACTACGTCCGCATCCACGCAGAGCGCAATTGCGTCGTGACCAGGGCGTCGATCGAGAAGCACCTGGGCCGCGCCTTCAACATGGCCATGCTCGAGATCGAGATGCCGTCCTTCAAGGGCCGCATGCAATCGAGCACGGAGCAGATGCGCTGGTTCTACGTCAACTGACGGCTCCAGCCAGCCAGAGAGACACCGGGGGGAATCATGGCCGAAGAAACAGCACGGCGGCGCTCGCGGAAGAAGACCTGGAGCGCGTTGGGCGAAGTCACCGGCAAGCCCAGCGACTACGAGATCGTCACCCACGGCCTGAACCACATGACCGGCGAAACGCCCCTCGAAATGGGGCCGGACGTCCACGGCAACGTGTGGCTCAAGAAGTACCGGGACGACATCTCCATCAAGGTCGGGAGCTGGGATGGCTTCCGCGATCCGGACCGGGTGACCTACCACAGCTACGTCAAGATGCAGGATGAGCAGGAAGCCTATGTCGACAAGCTTCTTGCCTCGTTCACCGCCGAGGACACGAGCGACGGGCGGCTTTCCAACGAGTGCCTGCAGCTGCTGCTCACGGCGATGACGCCGTGCCGCTATCTGGGGCACGTGCAGCAGATGCTGTCTGCTTACATCCAGCAGATTGCCGCGTCCTCCTACGTCGCCAACTGCGCGTCGTTCCAGGTGGCGGATACGCTTCGCCGCGTGCAGCGCATCGCCTATCGCACCCGCCAGCTCGGCACCGAGCACCCGTCGCACGGCTTCGGCAGCAGCGAGCGGGCGGCCTGGGAGGAGGCGCAGTCTTGGCAGCCCGTCCGCGAGGCCATGGAGAGGCTGCTGGTCACCTATGAGTGGGACGAAGCGCTGGTCGGGTTCAACCTGGTCATCCGGCCGGTCTGCGACAATCTCTTCGTCAACCAACTATCGCGCGCGGCGCGCCAGGCCGGCGACGAGCTGGACGCCCTGCTGCTGGAGAACATCTACGAGGACTGCGAGCGGCATAACCGCTGGACTGTCGCGGCCATGAACTACGTCACGGACCAGGATGCGGCGAACCGGGACGTGCTGCGCAATCTGGCCGCCAAGTGGAACGGCCACGCGGAGGCGATCATCGCGTCGGGAGCGGAGATGATCGCGGCGAACGTCAACGGTCTCTCGGCCCAGGATGTCGCCGACGACGTGCTCGCGCGCTGGGCCGAGCTGAAGTGGCAGGCGGGGCTCAGCGGCGACGCCTGACGGCGCTCCCGGCAGCTTGGGCGGCGGGCCGACCGGGGCGGATCGCGCCCGCGCGATCATGTCCTCCGAGGTCGTCACGACCATGACCGGGAACGCCGCCGACCTGCCCTGGCACGAGCAGTCCGAGCGCAATTTCATCGGCGGCGCGTGGCGCTTCACGCGCGAGGGCTATTCGTTCGACATCTACGATCCCGCCGACAGCACCGTCATAGCCGCCGTTCCGCTCTCCACCCATCGCGACATCGACGCCGCGATGACGGCGGCCCGCGCCGCCCTTGGCCTCTGGGCATCGCTTGGCGCCGCCCGCCGTGTGGAGATCGTCGACTCCGCGCTGGCGAGCGTGGCCGACCGGTTCAACCGCATCGCGGCGATCGTGTCCCGCGACACCGGACTGCCCGTGCGGGCCGCGAGGGACGACATGCGCAGGGCGATCTGCGAGACGCGGACGCAGTTGGCCGGCGGGGCCGAGCCAGCCGACGGCGAGGCGCCGGGCGTGATCGGGCAGATTCTCTCCTGGAGCAGCCCGCTCATCCTCTGCATTCGAACGCTCGCCGTGGACCTGGCGGCAGGCGACACGGCGGTCGTTCGTCCCTCGATCCGGGCGCCGATCTCGCTGGTGTTCCTGGCCGACGCGCTGGGCCGGGCCGGCGCGCCGGACGGCGTCTTCAATCTGGTTCAGGGCAGCGGCACGGACGCCGGCATGGCGCTCGCGCGCCAGCCCGACCTGAAACGGCTCGATTTTCAAGGGAGCCGGGAGACAGCCGCAATGGTCGCGCTCTCGCCCGAACGCAACGATATCTTCATGCAGCGGCATCTGCGGACCGTCGCCCTTCGGTGCGTCGACGAGGACGACGATCTCGAGGACGCCGCGCGCGACATCGTGGGAACGGCCTTTTGCCACGCGGCGCGCGCCGGGCATGGCGGGCTTACGGTCGATATCGCTGCGTCCCGGCTGAACGAGTTCTCCGAGGCGGTCGCCGCGCTCTTCGCATCCGGCCGCTATTTCGAGGAATCGTGCGGCTCGCACACGATCGCGCCCTTCATCGCCGAGAAATTCCGAGACGCCTACGAGCGCTCCATCGAAAGCCATGCGGCGGCGGGCGCGAAGACGATGTGTGTCGCACCGGAGCTGGAGCCGAAGATCTACCGGATGGGATGGTTCGCGCGGCCCTGCATGCTGCACGACCCGGCGCGCCGCATTTCGCTCGACCCCGACCACCCCAACGGACCCCTCATCCTGGTGCGCAGCGAGTAGCCCGCGCTTCCCACCACGCCCCTCCCCAACGTCGTCATGCCCCCACTTGTTGCGGGCATCCACGTTCTTTGCCCTTGCCGCACGAAAAACACTTGGATGGCCGGGACAAGCCGGCCATGACGTGGTTGGAGCAGAGCTTGAGTGAAGACAGTTGGGGAGCAGGCTATCAGCCCTCCGGCTCGTTGCCGGGGAGCGGGATCGTGAGCATGAGCGAGGACAGGCTCTTGCCGTGGATGTCGAGCGCGCCGGTGGCGGTGACACCGCCGCCCCGCACCCGCTCGATCACGAAGTTGAAGGCGCCGAGACCCGGCAGCGGGAAGCGGCGAACGGGGCCGTCGGCCAGCGCGGCGAAGGCCGCCGCCACCCGTGCCTCGGTGAGCTCGCGCAGCAGCCGCTCGTAGCCCGCCTCGTCGTGAGCCACGACCGAGACGTTGACGCTGTGCCCCTTGTCGCCGGCGCGGGCATGGGCCAGATCGCGCACGGTCATCATCAGCAAGCGTCCACCACCTCGACGCGTGGATGCACTAAGTCGCGGGGCAGCAGCACCGACTGCACCGCGAGGATTTCGCGCACGCTCGCCGCGTCCCCCGCCCCGCCCGCCGGCCCGTTGGTGTAGAGCGCCGCGACCTCGAAGCCCACGGCCTCTGCCGCCTTCCTGTCCTGCGTGCGGCCGGTGACGCGGAGCCTGACCTCGTAGGGCTCGGGGCGGCCCACGCCCGGCCCGTGCAGGCTGTCGAGGCCGATCAGGCTTGCATCCAGTGCGTCATAGGCGAAGCCGCGCAGGCGCAGTCTTTCCGCCACGATCTCGCCGGCGAGCCGCGCCCGGGCAACGGCATTAGGCCCGCCGTAGGAAAGCTGCCCCTCGCCCAGATAGCCGTCGAAGTAGCCGACGCTCACCTTGTAGGTATCGGTCCGCGCCTGTGCCCGCGCGCCTGAGACCGCCACGCGGTCGGGGCCCGTCTCGCCAAACGCGATGTCGGTCATGTCGAGCACGCAGTCGGGCGTGACGTAGGCCGCTGGGTCGCCCACCTCGTAGAGAAGCTGCTCGGTGCAGGTGGCGGCGTCGATGCGCCCGCCCGAGCCCGCGCACTTGCCGATGGTGACCTCGCCCGCATCGGTCACGTCCGCGAAGGGGAAGCCCAGGCGCGCGAGGTCGGCCACGTCCTTGACGCCGGGGTCGGCGAAGTAGCCGCCGGTCACCTGGCCCGCGCATTCCAGCAGGTGCCCTGTCGCCGTGGCCTGGGCGAGGCGGGCGTAATCGTCGAAGCTCCAGCCCAGCGCATGGACGATGGGGCCGACGAAGAGCGATGGGTCCGCCACCCGGCCCGTCACCACCACCGGCGCCCCGGTTTCCAGCGCCGACGCCACGGCGTCCGCGCCAAGATAGGCATTCGCCGCCGCCATGCGGGGCAGGATGCTCTCCAGCGGTGCGCCGGTCTCCATCAGGGGCAGGCCCGGCCGGGCGGCGACGGCGTCTTGCACGTCGTCGCCCAGCAGCACCGCGCAGCGCCGGTCGGCGAGCCCGAGCTCGGCCGCGATCTCGGCCGTCTTGCGGCCCGCCGCCAGGGGGTCGGCGGCGCCCATGTTGCTGAGCACCCGCACGCCCTGCGCGGCCGCCGCCGGCAGCACCGCGCGCATGCGGTCCTCAAGCTGGGGGTTGTAGCCGCTCCCCTGCCCCCGCCGAAGGCTAAGCGTTTCGCGCGCGATGGTGCGCTCGGCCAGGCACTCGAAGGCGATGTAGTCGAGACCGCCCTGCTCGACCAGCTCGACTGCCGGCTCCCAGCGATCCCCGGTAAAGCCCGCGCCGGAGCCGATGCGCACGCGCGCCCCCGCCATCGCCCTCTACCGGTGCGGCATGGCGGAGACTCGGCTCAGGAGGCCCCGCGCGCCGCCTGGATCTTGCGCCAGAGCGAATTCGGCCTGAGCGGCAGGTCCGTGATCTCGATACCGAAGGGGCTCAGCGCGTCACAGATCGCGTTGCAGAGCGTGCCCGGCACGTCGGACGGCCGCCCCTCGCCGATGCCCCGGCTGCCCAAGGGCGTGTAGGGGCAGGGCGTCGGCGCGTGGGTCACCTTGATGTCCGGCACGTCGGCCGCCGTCGCGAGCTTGTAGTTCTCGAAGTCGGCGGTGAGCTGCTGGCCGTTCTCGTCGTAGACGAACTCCTCGAACATGGTGTTCGACAGCCCCTGGACGATGGCGCCCTGCATCTGCCCTTCGACGATCTGGGGGTTGATGATCTGCCCCACGTCCTCCGACGTGGTCCAGCTCAGGATCTTGAACTGGCCGGTCTCGATATCGACCTCGACCGTGCAGACATCGGCGTTGAAGGCGATCATCGGCTTCTCGGCCTCGAAGAAGGCGGTGTGCTCGAGGCCGCCGGACTCGCCTTCCGGCAGGTTGATCGGCGCCATGATGACGCGCTCCACCGCCTCGCGGAACGTCTTCTTGATGTTCGTGTCCTTCGCGTAGGTCACGAAGCCGTCCCTGAAGTCGAAGTCGGCCGGCGACGCGTCGGCAAGCGCCAGGTCGTGGGCCATGATGCGGGCGATTTTCTCCTTCAGCACGTCGCAGGCCTGGACCGCGGCGCTGACGAAGTAGGAGCCCGCGCGCGCGCCCACGGTTCCGGAGCCGAAGGGCGTGGTGCCCGTGTCCCCGGTCGTCACCACCACGTCGTTGGGATGGATGCCGAAGCTGTGGGCGACGGCCTGGGCCACCGTGGTCTCATGCCCCTGCCCGCCGGGCGCATCGCCCTCGAACACCAGCACCTTGCCGCGCGGGT
>JAPPHR010000068.1 GCA_028820995.1 Rhodospirillales bacterium | reverse complement strand
GAGCTTCGTCGATGCCGACGGCAAGCGATTCGGCGAGGAGATGAAGAAGGCCGTCACACCCGACGGGGTCTGGGTCGATTACAAATTCAAGAACCCGGTCACCGGAGAGATCGAACGGAAGTCGAGCTGGGCCGTGTTGCACGACGGCTACATCTTCGGCGTGGGCATCTACAAGCAGTGAGTGGTCATCGATCCACCTGGCCAACGTCGATCTGACTTTGCGATATAGTTCCCCAAAATATCCGGCATCGCTCGGACTTGACCGGGCGCACAGTTAGGACCGTTGTACGAAGTCCGGGTCAGATGCGCAGCAATGTCCTGTCTACGTGCGGATACGGATTGAAGTCCTCTTCCAGTTTCGACAGCAGGAAGAATATGTCCTCGGCCGTGTTGGTCGCGAGAACGACGTTCAGCAAGTCTGACTTGTCCAAGTTCAGATCCGCTTCCATGTATTTGCCGCGCAGTCTGCGCATGATCTCGCCGCGGTCTCCCGACAACGCCTTCGCGATATCCCAGGACGTCTCGTCATCGGTCTCCATCGCGTGGTCCAGAGCGAGAAACACGCTGTCCACGCCCTCGCACATGCTTTCCCGAAACTGCTTCAGCTCCGGCCGGTCGCCGATGTCGAGGAGCGCACCGCACATGACGGCTACCGAATCCGCCAGCCACGTGAGCAGCTTCTGACGGTTGAGCAGCGCGTTGCGGTCCTCGACCGCCTGCATGGGATGAAGCGGCTGCAGCTCCGTCACGAACTCCTCGATCTCGGTCATCAGGGTGCGCGACGCATCGCGGAGCGGGCGCACGTCCTTGCCCTCCCGCACGAGCTCGAAATAGCGCAGCTGCATCTTGAACGCGCGCTTCTGCTCCAGGTCGGCCAGCACCAGCGACGTCTCGATATCGACCGTCGCATGGCCGTGAATGAACTGCGCGCGCGACAGCTCGTCGATTTCCGATTCGGGCCACAACTTCTCGAGGATGCGGGTCGATGGGCCCAGGACGGCGAGCATGATCGGCGCCGGGACCACGGAGAGAATGACGTAGACGAGAGCCAGGCGCTGAGGCAGGTCGAACCCGGTCGCCTCGATCACCGCCTTCATCGATGGAACGCCAAAGTAGATTTCGGCGTATAGCAGCGGGACGACCACCGCGCAGACCAAAGAATTTAGGATTACCAGGTACATGACGACCTGGCGCGAGCGCCCGGTCAGATTGGCGGACAGAACGGTGAGGATCGCGGCCGAACCGATGAAGCTCCCGTAGATCGTCATGATGGCCTGATCGACAGAAATGATGCCGACCGTCGCCAGGCTGATTCCGAAGACGGAGACCGCACCCGAGGACTGAACGACAAAGGTCAGCGCGGCCGCGACGACGAAGGCGAGTATCAGAGAGTGCCCGGTTTCCTCCACCATCTCCCGGAACCAGGGCTCGTCGGCCAGCGGCGCTGCCGCCTCCTTGAGCAGAATCAGTCCGAGGATGATCAGGGCCCCGCCCAGAAACGACCCGGCTATGGCCCGGTACCTCGCCAGCCTCTCCGTGGCCACGACGGAACCGGCAACGCCGATGATGTAGAGGGCGGCCAACTTGATGTCGAAGGTGACGATCATGACGAGGCCCGTCACGCCGATGGTCCCGCCCAGAATCATTGCCAAGGCGCCGCTCATGGTGGTCAGCCGGGAGCGCAGGATGCTGACCACGATGAAGGTCAGCGCGGTCATGCTCTGGGTGATGCCGCCGCCGAGCGTTCCCCAGACGAGCGCCGCAAACCGGTTCCCGGTCCAGCGATGCGCGAAGTGGCGCAAGCGCCGGCTCGCGAGCTTCTTGAGGTTCTCCGTCAGGAGCCACATCCCGACGATGAACAGGCCGAGCCCGCCTACGACGCCAGCGAGAAGGTCCATGTCACGCGTCCCGGCTCCTGAATGCGGTGGACGGCGCCGACCAAGTTCCCCGCGCAATACCGGAGCCAGCTATGCAAGCGGGAGTTACGGGTAATTGGAACGAATAGAGACGCCCTCGGTGATCCTCTTTGATCAGGCGCCTCTTGTGACCATCATTCCTGATGGCGATTCAACAAAACTTCACTTAGCAACTGGTTACCCACCTGCCACAGGATTGCCCCGCACCCGCCGGACAGCCGCCCCGACGTCGCCTCCCCGGCGAGCGAGTTCGCATCGCGGGCCCGGACGGGTCCCGGTCGCACTCTCAGGGCCCGGTGCCAGAATCTCCCGCCAGCGATCGAACCAGCGGCACCAGCTGACCGATCCTGGTCAGGCCCTGCTTCTCGAAGATCTGCCTGATGTGCCAGCGAATGGTGTGCTCGCTGCGGCCGGTCGCCGCGGCGATCTCGCGGACGGTCTTACCCTCGGCCAGCAACGCGGCGACCCGGCCCTCGGCCGGCGTCAGGCCGAGCGCCGCCTCGACCAGCGCGGGATCGACCGGCAGCCGCCCGTACGGATCCACCGCCAGCACCAGCGCCGCGACATTCCAGGACGGGACCTCGCCCCGCAGAGGCCCGACCGGGGTGACGTGCAGCACAGCGCGCGGCAATGCCGGCCGGCCGTTCACCACCATCGACCCGCCGGCGCCCCGGCCGCCGAAACGCGGCAGGGCCCGTGACAGGAGTTCCTGGAGCTTCTCGTTGTCCGCCGCAGCGTGGGCGCACAGGAAGCCGCCCTGGTCGAATAGCCCCTCTTGCGACTTCAGCATGTGAAGGGCCCGGTCGTTCATCGCCACGATCCGTCCCCGCCGGTCGAGCTGGATGACGCCGGTGGCGCCGCGGTCGAGCAGCGCCGCCAGGGAAGCCTTCAGCCCGTCCATGTCCGCCAGCACCTGCCGGATGCGGACGAACTGGCGTAGATGCGGCAGCAGGCGCTCGATCGTGTCCGTCTGGTCGAAGGACCAGACGTCCCCTTCCGTGGGGTCGCCGAACGACCAGACGATGCGCGATCCCTTCGGACCGTCCATTCGCACGCGCAGGGAGTTCTGCATGTCCGACTGGGGCAGTATCTCGTTGTACACCGCGGACGATGTCTTCTCCTCCGCGGTGTAGAGATCGGAGATGTGAGTCAACCGACAGTCCGGCAGTGCCCGCAGGCGCGGCAGACACTCGTCCTGACGGTAGTAGTCGTCGAAATACCGGCGCTCAATCTCCTCGCTGCGCTCGCCGCGAAAGTAGAGCCGGGCCAGGTAGATGACCATGTCGTCGTGCGACGCGCCGCTGCCGTAGGTCAGCGTGTTGCCCTTGATCCGGCAGGCCTCGTCGATCAGGCCGGCCGCCTCCGGCCAGCGGTCGTCGTCGAACGCCGCTTCCTGCAGGGCCGCAACAGCGCGGTCGAACGCGTCGCGCCGGGTCACGCCGCCCGCCCCCGCCGGCGGGCGGGCGGAAAGGCGAGGCACGCAGGCTTCGCGGCATCGCGCGCGGCGCGGCGGAACCGTTCGCCGAACCCGACCGCCGGCTCCAGGGAGGCGCGGAACGCCTCAGGAGTCGCCAGGCGGTGCGAACCGGGCCGGCGGGGTAACCGGCACCGAACCTCGATAGCGCGGCCCGTCAGAGCCCAAGCCCCCCGCCCTAACATCCCTGGTCTTCCCCGTTGCTTCCCGAACGGCCCTTCCGAGACCCCGTCAAGCGCAAACCTTTCCGGCACCGTCTCCATCCGCGGGATCGCCCGAACTACGAGTCGACCATAGACGGATTACTCTTTCTTTCGCCCATCAATCTTGATGGGCTTTCGCCCTTAATCTCGATAGGCGTTCAATAAACCGGATGGCCGACGGGTTCGCGCGACGCCGGGCCGGGCGGAGACGGAACTCCTGGAGATCCGGGGCCGCGACCCGGCGCGGGCGTGACGATGGTGCGCAGCTGCGGCGTCGGCGGCGAGCAGTGGGCCGGTTGGTCCGCTCCCCTATCCGTTGACCGCGTCGCGAAGGGCCTTGGCGGCCTTGAACGAAGGCGCCTTCGAGGCCGCGACCGCGACGGGCTCACCGGTCTGTGGGTTGCGGGCCGTTCGCGCGGCGCGGCTGCGGGTCGCGAACTTCCCGAACCCGGCGATGGCCACCGGCTCGCCCCGCGCGAGGGCGTCGCCGATGGTCGAGCCGGGCGCCTTGGCGATCCCGGAGGCTATCTGATCAGACGCGGCCGCGGCCGGATCATCGTCGAGGCCGCGAAACCGTAGTTTGCTTGAGGGTTATCCGTCGGGTCTCGACGCCCGGCGCCGATCGGCGCGGCAACTCTTTGATCTCACTCGATTGCGAGGGGTCAACAAGGCGAGCATAACAACATGCTTGTCGGCTGGATTGAATGAGGTGACTCCGCGTTGGTCCGTTGAACACTCACATCACGGTGGCTGGAATACGATTTCGCCGAGTCAATCGTCCTTGTCGGCACTGCCATCCAGCACTCGCGCGATGACCGCACCAATGCGTTCTGCCGCCGCCTCGGTTTCGCGATCTCCAACATGCGCGTAGCGTAGCGTCATGCTCGGCTGCTTGTGGCCCAACAGGCGGGAGACGACCGGCAGAGGAACACCCTGCAGAACGGCGTGGCTGGCGAATGTGTGACGGAGGTCGTGCAGACGTACGTCTTCGATGCCGGCTTCCTTCCGCACCAAAGGCCAGAGCGGCAAGTTGCGCGAAAGTGGTCGCCTGGAATCCACCGGCGAAGGGAAGACGTAAGGGCTCCCCGATTGCAGCTGGCGCTCAAGGATGGCGCGGACCGACGCACTGAGGAAGATCCGTCTTGGCCCGGTCTTGCTATCGCCCAAGTTGAGAGTATCCCCGTCGATGTCTTGCCATCGCAGGGTCAGGATCTCGTTCCTGCGGCAACCGGTCAGTAACAGAAGGCGGATGATATCGGCTTGCTGTACATGGGACGCTCGCGCTCGGCCGTAATGGTCCAGCGCACGATGAAGACGACGGATCTCTTCGCGCGACAAGAAGCGCGTGAGCTTTGGACGGGGGTTCCGCTTCACGCTCCCAGCCGGATTCGTCTGGAGATGGCCGCACTCGACCGCGTGGTTCAGTATTCGGCGAAACAGCTTCAATGCATGATTGGCCCCGCCTGGCGCAGCCCGACTGTACTCGTCGAACCAGCGGGTCACGCCGGCAGGAGTAATCTGATCCAACGGCAGCGATCCGAAAGTCGGAAGCAAGCGAGCGTTCAGAACCCAGCGCACGGACTTTTGGGTTGATGGCTTGCATCGATCAATGCACACCCGCCCCGGACCCCACACGAACTCCCAAAACGTCGGGACTGCGCCGTGCTCGGTTGGGTCCAGCTGTGCTCCAGTCTCGATGGCGAGGCACTTGCCGCGCGCTTCCTCGACGCTCGTCAGGGGTGCAGACCCGAGTGTGATCCTGCGGGCCCCGTCCTTGCCCTTCCCATAATATACGAAGCTCCGATGGCCGGACGGTCTGACCCGCACACCGAGGCCCGCATGGCGCGTGTCCCAGACCGTGAATTCGCGGGCCGCCGGCGTCAGCCTCGCGATCATGGCGTCGGTCAGACGCCGCTTTTTTGCGGCCACGCCTCAGCCCCCCAACGCATCGCCGATGGTATCGACCGCCTCGCGCACCATCGTATCGGACATGTGGGTGTACTTCAGCGTCGTTGCCGGATCGCGGTGTCCCAGAAGCCGGCCGATGGTCAGCACCGTCTCGCCCTGTGCCAGGGCCATGCTGGCGTAGCTGTGGCGCAGATCGTGAAGGCGGACATCGCGCAGGCCCGCGTCTGCTCTTACGCGATTCCAGATGAGTTCGACCGCCGTTGCGCTCAGATGGCTGTCCGTCAGCGGCGAAGGGAAGACCCAGGTTGTCTTGCGGGGCAGGCCATTGAGAATGGTGCGGGCGGCAGACGAGAGCCAGACCGTGCGCGGCCCGGTCTTGCTGTCGGGAAGGAACAACTTGCCCTCGCGGTAGAAACGCCACCTCAAGGTGATGATCTCGCCCTTGCGGCACCCGGTGAGCAAGAGCAGCCGTATGATCGCCGCGACCTGCGGATGGTCGGCTTCGTAGCGTGCAAGTACCGCGCCCAGTCGTCCGATTTCCGCGACCGACAGGAAGCGTTCCCGCCCCTGGCGTCGATAGCGCTTGATGCCCGCGCAGGGATTGGTTCCCTCGGGCCTGTAGCCGTAGACCTCGGCCTGACGCATGATCACCGACAGGATGGGTGCAGACCGGTCGGCCGACACCGGGGTGTTGTGGAGCGATGCGAACCAGCGCTGGATATCTTGGGCGGTGATGTCGGCGATGGGGCGACCTTCGAACCACGCTAGTGCTCTGTCCGATTAATTAGTTGAACTATGTTCTTGTCCATTGTTCAATG
>JAPPHR010000127.1 GCA_028820995.1 Rhodospirillales bacterium | reverse complement strand
ACGACGTCGACCTCTCGCCCGAGGGCTTCCCCTACATGGGCGTGCGCGAGGGCCACGTCGCCGGCATCCCCACGCTCTTCCTCCGCGTGGGCTTCGTGGGCGAGCTCGGCTACGAGCTGCACGTGCCGGCGAGCCAGGGCGAGGCGCTCTGGGACGCGCTGCTCGATGCCGGCAAGGATCACGGAATCCGGCCCTTCGGCGTCGAGGCGCAGCGGCTCCTCAGGCTGGAGAAGGGCCACATCATCATCGGCCAGGACACCGACGGCCTCACCACCCCCCACGAGGCCGACATGGCCTGGGCGCTCGCCAAGAAGAAACCTTTCTACGTCGGCATCCGCTCGGTGCGGATGCAGGCGGCGAAGGGGCTCAACCGCAAGCTGGTGGGCTTCGAGATGCCGGGCGTCGGGGTCGAGCAGCCGAAGGAATGCCATCTCGTGATCCGCGAGGGCGAAATCACCGGGCGGGTCACCTCGGTCGCCTATTCGCCGAACCTCGACAAGATCATCGGCCTCGCCTACGTGGCACCCGATCAGAGCGAGCCCGGCACCCGGATCGAGATCAGGGTGGACGGCGCGCGCATGGTGGATGCCACGGTCGCCAAGCTGCCCTTCTTCGACCCCGACGGCGCGCGGCAGGAGCTCTGACGGTGACGACTCCTGCGGAGCACACCCGCCGCTCGCCCCTCTACCGCGCGCTGGAGGGGCACGGCGCGCGCTTCGAGCCGCTGGGCGGCTATGCGATCGCCAGTGACTTCGGGCGGGAGGCCGCAGACGAGACGGCCCAAGCGGAATCGCTGGGTCTCGCCGACCTCACGCCGTTCCCGCGCATCGGCTTCAAGGGCTGGAACATCGCCCCCTGGCTCGCCGGCGCCGGCGCCGAGATGGGCGAGGCGAGCAACCGGGCCTACCCCCAGGCCGACGGCACCCGCATCGCGCGGCTGGCGCCTGGCGAGGCGCTCGTGCTCGCCGACCGCCTGGGCAAGGGTCCCCTGATCCAAACCCTCGATGGGGCCTGGAGCATGGCGGGGGCCGACGGCTGCTTCCGCGTGGCGCGCGACGAGACGAGCTGCTGGCTGCTGCTGACGGGCGCGCATGCGCCCTCCATGCTCGCGAAGGTCTGCGCCGTCGACCTCAGGCCCCGGGCCTTTGCGCCGGGTGACATCGCGCAGACCAACGTCGCCCGCCTCAACGTGATCGCGATCCGGGGCGACATCGGCCAGGTGCCGGCCTACGACCTGATCACCGATATCGCGTCTGCGGTCTATCTCTGGGGTGCGCTGCTGGACGCGATTGCCGAGTACGACGGCGCCCCGGTAGGCCTCGACGCCATCCGCGCTCTGCTGGACGGGAGCGAACCTAGCTCTTGAACAGCGAGTCCGCCTTGCTCAGGTAGTCCGACTTCGCCCGGATGGCGCCGCGCACGCGCTCCATCTCCTCTTCAAGCTGTCCGGCATAGTGGCTGAGCGCGTCCACCGACATCTCGTCGAGCACGCGCGGGGTCCATTCCTGTTCGCGCGGGATGCGGATTGCCTCTTCGTCCATCCCATTTCTCCCTCGCCGGCCGGGCCGGCCTGAGTATAGTCGCGCGCGCATAGCCTTTGGAGGAATCATGGCGACGTTGCCGGCAAGGATGACCGCTATCGAAATCACCGAACCGGGTGGGCCCGAGGTCCTGCGCCCGGCGCAGCGGCCCGTGCCCGAGCCCGGCCTCGGCGAGGTGCTGATCGAGGTGGCGGCGGCGGGAGTCAACCGGCCGGACACGATGCAGCGCCAGGGCCTCTATCCGCCGCCGCCCGGCGCCTCCGACCTTCCGGGACTCGAGGTCTCGGGCCACGTGGCCGCAGCGGGGCCCGGCGCGCACCGCTACGAAGTGGGCGCCGCCGTCTGCGCGCTCACCCACGGCGGCGCCTATGCCGAATACTGTGTCGCCCCGGAGACGCAGGCGCTCCCGGTCCCGGCAGGGCTCTCGGTGACGGACGCCGCCGGCCTGCCCGAGACCTGCTTCACGGTCTGGACCAATGCCTTCGAGCGCGCCCGGCTGCGCGCCGGCGAGCGGCTGCTCGTCCACGGCGGCAGCAGCGGCATCGGCACGACCGCGATCCAGATCGCCTCTGCGCTCGGCATCCGCGTCTTCGCCACCGCCGGCTCGCCCGAGAAGTGCGCCGCGTGCGAAGAGCTTGGCGCGGAGCGGGCGATCAACTACCGGGACGAGGATTTCGTCGCCGTGGTCAAGGAGTCGACCGGCGGCGAGGGGGTCGATGTCGTGCTCGACATGGTTGGCGGCAGCTACCTGCAGCGCAATCTCGCGGCGCTCCGGCCCGAGGGACGGCTGGCGCAGATCGCCGTCCAGGAGGCGTCGAAATCCCAGATCGACCTTTTTTCGCTCATGCGCAAGCGGCTCTCCATCGTGGGCTCCACGCTCAGGCCGCAGAGCGTGGAGAGCAAGGCCCGCATCGCAGCGGCGCTCGAGGAGCGCGTCTGGCCGCTCATCGAAGCAGGCCTGATCCGGCCGGTGATCGACAGCCGTCTCCCGCTCGGCCAGGCGGCGGCGGCGCACGCCCGCATGGAAGCAGGCCAGCACATCGGCAAGATTCTGCTGGTGTGCGATCCCCGGTAAAGTTCGCTGAATTGCGGCTTTGCGCTCCCTACATCAAGGCGATATACGGAACGTTTCACGCGCACCCAAATGCGGTCGCGCCGGTCGCGGCGTGCCTGTGCACGGGCGGCAGGGGAAGGAACGAACAAGATGGCCGAACTGCTCATGCCCAAGGCCACCGCCGTATGGCTGGTCGACAACACCACGCTTACCTTCGATCAGATCGCGGCGTTCTGCGAACTTCATCCGCTCGAGGTGCAGGGCATTGCCGATGGGGAGGTGGCAATCGGCATCCGCGGACTCGACCCCGTTGTGAACGGGCAGGTCAGCCGCGAGGAGATCCAGCGTTGCGAGCAGGATTCGTCGCTCAGGCTGGAGGCCATCGGCCCGGCGACCGCGGTTCCGCAGCGCGCCCGGCGCGCCCGCTACACGCCGGTCAGCAAGCGGCAGGATCGGCCCAACGCCATCGCCTGGCTGCTCAAGAACTACGATGAGCTGAGCGACGCGCAGATCGGCAAGCTGCTCGGCACCACCAAGGCGACGATCAACGCGGTGCGCGAGCGAACGCACTGGAACACGCCCAACATCACGCCCCAGGATCCGATCCTGCTGGGCATCTGCACCGAGGCCGAGCTGCTCGATGCGGTGCGCAAGGCGCGCGCCAAGGCCGAGCGGGCGGCGGCTCGGGAAGAGAAGGCCGCCGAGGCCGCCGCAGCGGCGGAGGCAGAGGCAGCCGCAGAGGCAGCGGCGGAGGCCGAGGCAGCGGCAGAAGCAGAGGCAACGTCTGTGCAGCCGGCCGACGATGCGTCGGTTGCCGATGCCGACTCCGATTCGCCGGATGCCGACTCGCCGGATGCCGGCCCGGCCGATTCCGGCGTGCCGGGCGAAGACGGCGGGCCGGCAGGCGCGTTGCAGCCGGAAGCGGCCGAAAGCTGACTGCCGTCCAGGACGGCCGCGTTGCGCCGGCCGCGCCGCCGGACGCGGCGGGCTTAACTGTTAATTGGGGGAAGGAACGGCCATGCTGATCGGCGTTCCCAAGGAAACCAAGGGTCATGAGTACCGTGTCGGCATTCCGCCCGCCGGTGTGCGCGAGCTTGTGCAGCACGGCCACCGGGTGATGGTCGAGAAGGACGCGGGCACGGAGATCGGGCTCCTCGACGAGCATTACGAACGCGCCGGCGCCCAGGTGGTGGGCGACGTGGCCGAAATCTTCGGAACGGCCGAGATGATCGTCAAGGTGAAGGAGCCCCAGCCGGCGGAGTGCGCCATGCTGCGGGCCGACCAGGTGCTCTTCACCTATCTCCACCTCGCCGCCGATGCTGCCCAGACCGACGCCCTGATCGATTCCGGCTCCATTGCCATCGCCTACGAGACCGTGACGGACGTGCGGGGCGGCCTGCCGCTGCTCGCGCCCATGAGCGAGGTCGCGGGCCGCATGTCGATCCAGGCCGGCGCACACTGCCTGGAGAAGGGGCAGGGCGGGCGCGGCGTCCTGCTCGGCGGAGTCCCCGGCGTGCCGCCCGCCGACGTGGTGATCCTGGGCGGCGGTGTGGTGGGCACCCACGCGGCGCGCATGGCGGTCGGCATGGGGGCTCAGGTCACCATCATCGACCGCTCGATCCCCAGGCTCCGCCAGCTCGAGGAGATCTTCGGCGCCAACGCCACGACCCTCTACTCGACAGTCCAAGCCATCGAAGAGACCGTCCGCAATGCCGATCTCGTGATCGGGGGCGTGCTCGTCGTCGGCGCCGCCGCGCCGAAGCTCGTGCGCCGCGACATGCTGGACGAGATGCGCCGCAACGCCGTGGTGGTCGATGTGGCGATCGACCAGGGGGGCTGCTTCGAGACCAGTCGGCCCACCACTCATGCGGAGCCCACCTACAAGGTGGCCAATGTCCTGCACTATTGCGTCACCAACATGCCGGGCGCCGTGGCGCGGACCTCGACCTTCGCGCTCAGCAACGCGACACTGCCCTTCGTGCTCGCGCTGGCAGGAAGCGGCTGGCAGCAGGCCATGCGCGACGATCCTCACCTCATGCAGGGCCTCAACGTCTGCCGCGGCCGCGTCACCCACGAGGCGGTGGCGTTCGACCTCGGCCACGATTATCTCGCGCCCGACCGGGCGCTCGCCGCCTGACCTTACAATACGAACCGACGGAAAGCGGGGGACCGCGATGACTGCTACGCTCACTCACTGGATCAACGGCGCCGCCCAGGCCGGCGGGTCCGCGCGCTTCGGCGATGTCTACAACCCGGCCGCCGGCGAGGTGGTCGCACGCGTGCCCTTCGCCTCGTCCGCCGAGGTGGACGATGCCGTGCAGGCGGCGGCCGATGCTGCGCCCGGCTGGGCCGCGACGCCCCCCATACAGAGGGCTCGCGTGATCTTCGCGTTCAAGGAGCTGGTCGAGAGCCGCAAAGAAGAGCTGGCCAAGGTGGTGACGCGCGAGCACGGCAAGGTGCTGTCCGACGCGATGGGCTCGGTGAGCCGCGGGATCGAGGTGCTGGAGTTCGCCTGCGGCATCCCGCACCTGCTGCGGGGCGACTTCACCCAGGCGGTCGGCACTGGCGTCGACAGCTTCTCCAGCCGTCAGCCGCTCGGCGTCGTCGCCGGCATCACGCCCTTCAACTTCCCGGCCATGGTGCCGATGTGGATGTTCCCGGTGGCCATCGCCTGCGGCAACACCTTCATCCTGAAGCCGTCGGAGAAGGACCCCACGGCCGCGAACATGATGGCCGAGTGGCTGAAGGAGGCCGGCTGCCCCGACGGCGTGTTCAACGTCGTCCACGGCGACAAGGAGGCGGTGGACGCCATCCTCGCCCACCCGGACATCGCCGCAGTGAGCTTCGTCGGCTCCACGCCCATCGCCGAGTACGTCTATCACACCGGCTGCGCCCACGGTAAGCGGGTGCAGGCGCTGGGCGGCGCCAAGAACCACGCGGTCGTGATGCCGGACGCCGACCTCACGATGGCGTCCGACGCGCTCATCGGCGCGGCCTACGGCTCCGCCGGCGAGCGCTGCATGGCCGTCTCGGTCGCGGTCGCCATCGGCGACAAGGTGGGCGACGCGCTGATCGAGGACCTGAAGCCCAAGATCGACAGCATCAAGGTCGGGCCCGGCACCGACACGGACGCCGACATGGGGCCACTGGTGACCAAGGCGCACTTCGACAAGGTGCGGGGCTACGTCGACCTCGGCGTCGAGGAAGGCGCGGAGCTGGTGGTGGATGGCCGCGGCCTCGCCCTCCAGGGCTACGAGAACGGCTACTTCATCGGGCCCTGCCTGTTCGACCGTGTCACGCCCGACATGCGCATCTACAAGGAGGAGATCTTCGGGCCGGTGCTCTCCGTGGTCCGCGCGCCGGACTACGACTCCGCCGTGCAGATGGTCAACGAGCACGAGTTCGGCAACGGGGTCGCGATCTTCACCCGCGACGGCGACGCCGCGCGCGAGTTCGCGAGCCAGGTGGAGATCGGCATGGTCGGCGTCAACGTGCCGATCCCCGTGCCGGTCGCCTACCACAGCTTCGGCGGCTGGAAGCGCTCGCTCTTCGGCGACCACGCCATGCACGGCATGGAGGGCGTGCGCTTCTACACCAAGCTCAAGACCGTGACGTCGCGCTGGCCGACCGGCATCCGCTCCGGCATCGACCTCTCCTTCCCGATGATGTCGTAGCGGGAGGGCGGCCGGAAGTTTCTATCCAATTCGCCGCCTCTCCCATACGTCATGGCCGGGCTTGTCCCGGCCATCCACGAGTTGTTCGTGCGGCAGGGACAAAGAACGTGGATGCCCGGAACGAGTCCGATGGGGTGGAC
>JAPPHR010000014.1 GCA_028820995.1 Rhodospirillales bacterium | reverse complement strand
TGATGGCGCTCGCCAACGACGAGGCGGAGCTCGCGGGCGTGATCGCCCACGAGATCGGCCACGTGACCGCACGCCATGGTTCCGAGCGCTACAGCCACGGCGTCGTCGCCGGCCTCGGCGCGGCCCTGCTAAGCACGGTGATCGACAGCGAGACGGTCACGGATTACGCGCAGCTTGCGGCCGGCGCCTACGTGCAGGGGTATTCGCGCTCGCAGGAGCTCGAGGCCGACACGCTGGGCGTGCGCTATCTGAGCCGCAGCGGCTTCGACGCGACGGCGATGTCGAGCTTTCTCAAGACCATGGACGCCGAGTCCGCGCTCGAACAGGAAATGGCCGGGAGGCCCGGCGGAGGAGCACTGGGGGGCCTCTTCGCGAGCCATCCACGCACCGCAGACCGGGTGAGGCAGGCAGCCGAGGCCGCCAAGGCGCAGTTCGGCGGCAATCGCGGCCGCGACACCTACCTCAGGCGGATCGACGGCATGATCTATGGCGATTCTCCCGAGGATGGGTTCGTCCGAGGACGGGCATTCGCCCACCCGGTCTTGCGGATCGCCTTCACCGCCCCGCCTGGATTCCGCCTGCGCAACGGCCCGGAGGCGGTTGTGGGCACCCACGCGTCCGGCGCCTTCATGCGCTTCGACGAGGTCAGGCTACAGGACCCCGCGATCGGCACGTTGCGCTATCTACAGGATGACTGGGCGTCACGGGTGCCGTTGCGAAAGATCGAACGATTGGCCATCGACGGTCTTGACGCGGTGGCTGCAAGCACGCCGGTCCGCACCAGATCGGGTGTGCGCGACGTGCGGCTGATCGCCATCCGCGCCGCGCCCCAGCGCATCTACCGCTTCTTCTTCGTCACGCCGCCGGATCGGACGCAGGCGTTCGCGGCTCCCTTCCGGCAGATGATGGCGAGCTTCAGGCGGCTCAGTCAGCGCCAGACCGACACTCTCCGCCCGCTCAGGCTTCGCGTCGTCGAGGTCGCGCCTGGCGATACCCTCGCATCGCTCTCGGCCCGCATGCCGTTCAACGACTTCCGCATCGAGCGGTTCCAGGTCTTGAACGGTCTGCGACCCGGCGAGCGCCTCCGCTCCGGTCAGTTGGTGAAGATCGTGACCGAATAGGCCCCGCCTATTCGGCCGCCGCCCGCCAGCCGATCTCTGCGCGGAGCCTGGGCATGAGCTCGGTTGCGGTGAGCTCCATGTGGCGCCGCCACAGGTCCTTATGCACCCAGTCGTGGTGCGAGACGATCAGGGTCTCGAACGGCCCGGTCTTGTCGCGGAATTCGGCGATCTTCCTGGCGACCGTCTTAGGGCTCCCGGCGGTGACGATGGTGTCGACGCAATATTCTGGCGTCACCTCGTCGTCCGGCATGTCGGGGTCCGACTTCAGCATGTGAACGAAGCCGCCGTGGCTGGTGACGCCGATGATGTACTCGAAGTACCAGCGGAAGGCGTTGTCCTCGCGCCTGAGATACTGGCGGGCCTCCTCGTCGGTCTCAGTGATGAGGAGCGTGCGGCCTGCCTTCCACATGGAGGGATCGGGCTGGCGCCCGATCTTCTGGCATTCGTCCAGGTAATCGCGCCAGTGGCCCTTGAGCACCTCGTCGGGCACGAAGTTGGCGGAGATGCAGTCCCAGCCCCGTCGGGCGGCGAGGCGGATGCTGCCGGAGCCCCGGCTCATGGCCGGGATCATCACCGGCGGATGCGGCTTCTGGTAGGGCTTGCCCATGGCGCCGACGCCGATGTCGGCCAGCACGTTGTCCTTGATCTCGAAGTCCCAGTACTTGCCGTGGAACTCGTAGGGCGGGTCCGAGGCCCAGATGCCGTGGATCATGTCGATGGATTCGACCAGCATCTCCATGCGGTCGAGGTCCGTGATCTTGAACATCTCGAAGTCGGGCGGCGTGGCGCCCGGTCCGATCCCCATGAGGAAGCGGCCCTCGGAGATATGGTCGAACTGGGCGGCCTGGCCGGCCACGATCGCCGGGTGCTGATAAGGGAGGCAGAGGACGCCGGAGCCGAACTTGATGCGCTCGGTCTGGGGCACCAGGGCGGCAAAGAGCATGAGCGGCGACTGGATCGGCTCGGAGGGAAGCGCGAAATGCTCGCCGAGCCAGACCTCGTCGAAGCCGACCGCGTCCGCGCACTTGATGATCTCGAAGTCTTCCTTCAGCAGCGTGTGGTAGCCCCGCCGAAAATCCTGGATCGGGTGCATGAACATGCCGAGCTTCATCGTGCGCCTCCCTGGCGGCGTTCGCCTGCGGTGGACCGCATTATGGTGAGGCCTCTAGCCCGCGTCCAATCGGCGAGCGGCGGACGTGCGCCTATCCGCCTTCCCAGAGCTTGAGCTCCTCTTCCGGCAGCGGATCGAAGAAATCGTCGGGAATGACCACTTTGCCCTCAAGCCGACCGGGACGCCGCTTCTTTTCCGGCCTGCAGGCGACAAGCCGCGCCACCGGCTTGCCGCGGCGGGCGATTACGACCTCCTCACCGGCCTCCACGCGAGCGAGCAATCGGGAAAGCTGCGTCTTCGCTTGACTTACATTCACAACGACCATGGTCTGACTTGCCCCGTTACATTGGCCTTCTTGTATCAGTCGTCAACGAGCTTGGGCAGGATCACCGTCTCGGCGCGCTCTACATCTTCGGGGAAGTCGATCTCGATCCAGGGCAGGCCCGTCACGTCCTCGAAGGCGAAGGGCGGGTTTGCGGCGCGGAGGACGGCGGCGATGGCGTCCTCCATGGGGCGCTCGGTACCACCCTCGTCAATCATCCGCCTGGCAGTTTCGGCGAGCGTGTTTGCCGTCCCCTCGCTCAGGCGGAAGAAGCCGACCGATTCGCCGCAAGGCTCGGCCGCGGGGTCGATGGTCTTGCCGAAGTCCACCGGCACGCCATCGACCATGCCGACCTTGACCGGCTCGTCGCCCGGCTCGTAGGCGCGGTCCACCAGCAGGCAGTCGGCATGGTGCGTCTCGACCAAGGGTTCGAGCACGCGGCGGTCGTAGAGCACGTCGCCGTCCATGAGCAGGACCGGGCCGCCTGCGCTAAGCGCAGCCCGCACGCGCCAGAGCGTCAGGATGCTGCCCTTCTCATAGTCGGGATTGTAGACCGTGGAGACCTCCGCCTGCCCGAGTGCGGAAAGCGCACGCTCGATAGCAAGCGCCTCGTAACCGATGCCGATCACCACGTCCCGAATGCCGAGCCCCGCCAGAATGCCGAGATGGCGTTCCAGCAGCGTGCGGCCGCCGAAACGCAGCAAGACCTTGGGTTCCTCGATTGCGAGGCGCCGGCCGACGCCGGCGGCAAGAATGACGGCACGCATGGCGGAACGTCCGGCGTTGTCTCAGGCCCGTTTCCGGCTATATGACGCCCCATGGTCGAACGCAAGATAAGCGAGAGCGACGAGGCCGGCGCCGAAACCGCCGAGCCCAGGCCACCCAAGCCGCGCAAGGCCTGGGACCAGCGGCTTGCCGGCTGGATGGTGCGGCCGCTGGTGCACACGCCGGTCACGCCCAACCATATCACGGCGTTCAGGCTCCTCCTCGGACTCGCGGCCTGCGGCCTCTTCGCCATGGGCACGCGGCCGGAGATCCTCTACGCCGCCGGGCTCTTCATGCTGTCGAACTTCATCGACCACATGGACGGCGAGCTGGCCAGGCTCACCGGCAAGTCCAGCCGCTTCGGCTACCACTTCGACAATTACTCCGACGCCGTCATCCACGTGACGCTCTTCGTCTGTATCGGCATCGGCCTGCAGGAGAGCTGGATCGGGGGCTGGGCGCCCTGGCTCGGCCTGATCGCAGGCGTCTCGGTCTCGACGCTGTTCCTCCTGTTCTGGCGGATCGAGCAGCGCGCCGGCACGCGCCAGGCCCGCCAGCCGATGTTCAAGGGCTTCCATCTGGAAGACACGATGTATTTCATCGGGCCGATCACGTGGGGCGGCGGCCTGATCGTGCTGCTGCTCGCAGGCGTCGGGCTGGCGCCGCTCTATGCGCTCTGGCTCGTCTGGCGCGAGCGCCGCCTCTTGTTCGGCAAGCAGCCGGAGGCCCAGTCATGACCACGCTCGTCACCGGCGCGACCGGCTTTCTCGGCTCCGCCGTAGCCCGCAAGCTGCTCGACGCCGGCCACGCTGTGCGCGTGCTGACGCGGCCCGGCGCCGATACCCGCAACATCGACGGCCTCGACGTGGAACGCGCAACCGGCGACCTCAACGACCGGGCGTCGCTGGAGCGCGCCGCACGCGGCTGCGACACGCTCTTTCACGTGGCTGCCGACTATCGGCTCTGGATTCCCGATCCGCCCGCGATCTACCGCACCAACGTGGACGGCTCCCGCGACCTGCTCCGCGCCGCCGCCGCCGCAGGGGCTGCGCGCATCGTCTACACGTCGAGCGTCGCCACGCTCGGCCTCAATGCCGACCATGCACCCGCCGACGAGGAGACGCCTGTGACCGAGGCCGCCATGATCGGCCACTACAAGCGCTCGAAGTTCCTGGCGGAGGAAGCGGTGCGCGCGCTGGTGCGGGACGAGGGCGTGCCGGCGGTCATCGTCAACCCGTCCGCCCCCATCGGCCCGCGCGACATCAAGCCCACGCCGACCGGGCGGATCATCGTGGATTTCGCGACCGGGCGCATGCCGGCCTATGTCGATACCGGCCTCAACGTGGTCCATGTCGACGATTGCGCCACCGGCCATCTGCAAGCGCTCGCGCAAGGCGCCGTCGGCGAGCGCTACATCCTGGGCGGCGAGGACATGACCTTGCGCGAAATCCTCGAGTGTTTGGCCGGACTGACGGGGCGGCGCGCGCCGCGCATCCGGCTGAACCACCGCATGCTCGCGCCGGTGGCCGCCGCTGGCGAAGCCTGGGCGCGTGTCGCAGGCGGCGAGCCGAGGCTCACCCGCGACAGCCTGCGCATGGCGCGCAAGATGATGTTCTTCTCGTCGGCCAAGGCCGCGCGGGAACTCGGTTATACCGCCCGCCCCGCGGAGCAGGCGCTGGCCGATGCGCTCGGCTGGTTCCAGGCCAACGGCTACGTGTGAGTGCCGCGCGACGCAGGCCGTGACAGCGGCGAGATATCCGGGCTAGAACGAGCGCCGTCTCTCACCGCCGCCCTATCGCGGCGACACTCAGACATGACAGGACGGGACAGGGGAATGGAATACGGATTCAACGTACCGAACGGCGGGCCGCTGGCCGTGCCGGAGCACATCGCGACCCTCGCCAGGCACGGCGAGAAGCACGGCTATCGTATCCTCGCGATCCCGGACCACATCGTGGTGCCCAAGGGCATCGATTCGCCCTACCCCTATTCGCCCGACGGCACGCTGAACTTCCCCACGCTCCTTGCCGGCGAGTGCCTGGAGCCGCTCGCGCTCATGGCCTACCTCGCCGGCGTCACCAGCGAGATGCGGCTGCTCACGTCGGTGATGGTGGTGCCCTATCGCCAGCCCGTGCTGACGGCCAAGCTGCTCTCCACCATCGACCTGCTGTCGGGCGGGCGGGCGATCGTCGGCGTCGGCGCCGGCTGGATGTCCGAAGAGTTCCCGCCCGTGGGCGCGCCGCCGTTCGAGGCGCGCGGCCGGGCGACCGACGAGTATCTGCGCATCTACAAGGAGCTCTGGACGTCAGACGCGCCCCGTTACGACGGCGAGTTCACCTCCTTCGACAACATCCTGTTCCACCCCAAGCCGGTGCAGAAGCCGCACCCGCCCATCTGGGTGGGCGGCGAGAGCAGACCGGCCAAGCGCCGCACCGTGCGCCACGGCGATGCCTGGTTCCCGATCGGCTGCAACCCGCGCTTTCCGATGGACACGCTCGGCCGCTTCGCCGCCGGCCTCGACGACCTGCGCGCCATGGCGGAGGCCGAAGGCCGCGACCCGGCCAGCATCGATCTCGCCTTCTGGGCCGTGTGGTACGGCGCCAGCGACGAGCCCATCGTCACCGATACCGGCGAGCGGATGCTTCTCTCGGGCTCGGCCGATGACATCGCGGGCGACATTCAGGCGATGCGAGAACTCGGCGTGCGCCACCTCGTGCTCCAGGTCCTGCGCGAGACACTGGGGGAAACGCTCGACACCGTCACCCACTTCGCCGAGGAGGTGCGCCCCAAGGCCGAAGGGTGAGAGCGCGTGCTTGACCTTGGTAGTGGGGGACCTTAGCTAAACAGCGGCTCTGCTTGGGCTCATAACGATGGCCATACGCCCGATCATCACCGCGCCGGACAAGCGGCTGAAGGCGCGCTCCGCACGCGTCGACGTCGTCGACGACGAGGTGCGCACCCTCCTCGACGACATGCTGGAGACGATGTACGCCTCAGACGGCATCGGGCTCGCCGCCATCCAGATCGGCATCCCCAGGCGCTGCATCGTGACCGACGTGCATATGGCGGACGAGCCGCCGGCGCCGCTCAAGCTTGTCAATCCGGAGATCGTGTGGCGCTCGGACGAGCGCGTGAGCCGGGAGGAAGGCTGCCTCTCCTTCCCCGA
>JAPPHR010000013.1 GCA_028820995.1 Rhodospirillales bacterium | reverse complement strand
TGCGGCGCCCTCGCGGAGGCGCCGGCCGGAGGCCGGCTGCCGTGAGCGACAAAGAATCGGAGCGTTTCCGTGCGAAACGGAAACGCTCTGAGAGAAAACCGTTTGGCGGTCCTTTCGAATAGGCGTAAATGTGAGCGCTGAGCAGGCCGAGACGAACCCCTGCGGGTGCCGCGACACGTTTGGCCGATGAACGATAGTGCAAGCGACGATTCGCTGGAGCTTTCGCTGGTCAACGACCTGCGGGAGATCGGCGCCGCGGCGGAGAAGATCGACGCGTATTGCGAGTCGCTGGGGGTTTCGCCGCAGATCGTCTACGCGGTCAATCTCTCGATCGACGAGATCCTGACCAACACCATCAGCTACGGCTACGACGACGACGCGGAGCACCGAATCGGCCTCACCCTTCGCGTTGACGGCGATACGCTCGTAGTGGTGATCGAGGACGACGGACGGCCGTTCGACTCCTCACTGACGAGAGAGCCCGATGTCGACGCGACGCTGGAGGAGCGCGCGCTCGGCGGGCTCGGCCTCTTTCTCGTGCAGCAGATGATGGACGATGTGGCGTATCGGCGCACTGACAATCGCAACATCATCACGCTGACGAAGAGCGCGGCCGCAGAAGAGACTCCATAGCCGCGCCTTTGAGCGGCCCCCGGAGGCACGCCTCCCAAACGACGAAGTCGCTTTGTCGGGGGACGTCATCCCGGCGCGGGCCGAACGTCCTCGTCCAGCCGCGGCACTGTCGAGCGCAAACGCGTCGGCGCCGACGCCGGGCATATCTCACCGGCATCGAAATCGTCGCAAACTGCATAAGATTTCGCGCATGCGGCGATGGACAATGCGGCCCTGCGATCACCACGGATGCAAACCGAATTGCGGCTGACGCGAACGCACACGCCGGAGAACGATCTGACGCGGGCAATCATGCTCGCACCCGGACTTCTTGCGGTCTGCCTCATCGTCTTCTTCGCGAATGCCGCGTTGGCCGATTCCGACATCGCCGACACGATGGAGAACCGCCGCGCACTCGCGGAACGCCATGTCGCCCTAACGCTGCCGGTGATGCTGAAGGATATCGAAGAGGCGTCGGCGGAGACCTTCCCAGCGGGTGTGGAACGCGATCTCTATCTGCAGATGATCAGGGAAGTGCTCAATATCGAGAGTCTGGAGGCGATCATCGTGCCCGCCATGACGACGCATTTCACCGTCGAGGAGATCGAGGCGCTGTCGGAGTTCTACGAGACCCCAGCCGGCAGCGCCATATTGACGAAATATTCTGCCTACATTGCCGACATGCAGCCCGGACTCGTGGACATCGTTCTGCAAGCGCTGAGTCGTACGAAAGAAGCGCTGGGCATGAAGGAATAGAGAGATGCTCTGCACCGATTGTGCGTCATGCATCCTTTGAACCGCCGATAGAGAGACCGACTGCGCACCGCACCGACCCGCCTCGCGCTTGTCGTCGCTTCCGGGTCGCGTACCGGGGAATTGGCGGATGAGCCCCGGCGACGAAATCACGTTCGCTCCCGCACAGATCAAGGACATCCACGGCCGAGCGGAAATCCCTATCGAATTTGAGGCGTCGGCATATTACCGTTCGTGACGGTCGGCGGAGGACGAGGCGGCGACAAGACCGCCACCTGCGCTGCGGGCACGCGTTCCGCGCGTGTTGGGAGGTAGACCTCGGCGGAGGCGGCAATGAACGCTCGAGTGTTCGATGAGGTGGAGCGCGAGCGGGCGCGGGAGGTTTCCAAAGCCGCGTTCGAGGAGCAGGCGACGGCGCTCCGGGTCGCGCTGGTCGAGGCGCAGCGCGGGCTCGCGGAATCGGATTTCCCGGTCATCGTGCTGTTCGCGGGCGTCGACGGCGCGGGCAAGGGAGAGACGGTCAACCTGCTCTCGGAATGGCTCGACCCGCGCCGCATCGTCACCCACGCCTACGACCGGCTGACCGAGGAAGAAGGCCAGCGGCCCGAGTTCTGGCGCTACTGGCGCGACCTGCCGGGGCGCGGGCGGCTCGGCCTCTTCCTCAGCGCCTGGTATTCCGAGCCCTTGCTGGACCGCGCCTACGGGCGCATCGGGCCGAGCGCGCTCGACCGCCGGCTCGCGCGCATCGCGGCGTTCGAGCGAACGCTCGCCGACGACGGGGCTCTGATCCTCAAGTTCTGGATGCATCTCAACCGCGACGCGCAACAGAAGCGGCTGGAGGCGCTGCAGAAGCATCCGCGCGATCACTGGCGAATCTCGCAGTGGGACTGGCGCAATTGGCACCGCTACGACGAGTTCAACCAGGCCGCCGAGCACATCATCACCCGCACCAGCACCGCCGAGGCGCCGTGGCTCGTAATCGATGGCCGCCACGCGCGCTACCGCTCGCTCACGGTGCTGGGGATGATACGCCGGGCGCTCGAAGCCCGCCTCGCCGGGCTGCCGTCGCCGGATGCCGGTTTCCGCGCCCGTGCGCCGGTCGCGAGCCCGACGGTAGTGGGCGCGACGGAGCGCCAGGTCAAGCCCATCTCCACCATCGAGCAGCCGCAGAACGTGGGCCGCAAGATCTACGAGAAGTCGATGGCGCGGCTCAGGGCCGATCTCTACTGGCTTGCCGCGCAGAACCTGCTGCACGGGCTCTCGGTCGTGCTCGTCTTCGAGGGCTGGGACGCCGGCGGCAAGGGCGGCGCCATCCGGCGCATGGTCTCGGCGCTGGACGCCCGCAGGTACCGCGTCCATCAGGTCAGCGCGCCGAGCGACGAGGAGCGCGACCACCACTACCTCTGGCGCTTCTGGCGCAGGCTTCCCGAGGCGGGGCAGGTCTCGGTCTTCGACCGCAGCTGGTACGGCCGGGTGCTGGTCGAACGCGTCGAATCCTTCGCCACCGACGCGGAATGGCAGCGCGCCTACGCCGAGATCCGCGACTTCGAGGAGCAGATCATCGGCCACGGCACGCTGCTGATGAAGTTCTGGCTCCATATCGACAAGGACGAGCAGGAGCGGCGCTTCCTGGCGCGCAAGGAAAACCCCTACAAGAGCTGGAAGCTGACGGAAGAGGACTGGCGCAACCGGGCGAAGTGGGAGGCTTACGAGGACGCCGCCAACGACATGCTCGCCAACACCAGCACGCCCGAGGCGCCGTGGACCCTGATCCCCGGCAACAGCAAGCGGCATGCGCGCCTCGAAGTCCTGCGCACGCTGTGCACCGCGCTGCAGTCCCGGCTCAGCCAGCGCGCGGCGGAGTGAAGCGGCAGGCGCGCCTCTCCCGCATCCTATAATTCAGAGCGCGCGGCCGAGCTCCTCGCCCTCGTACATGGACTGGATCGGGCGCCGGGGCGCAACCACGTCGCCGACCCGGTGCAGGTCCGCAACGCGTCCTTCGAGCGCCCGGTAAAGCGCATCGTCAGGCGAGCGCAGCATCGAGATGACGACGGTATCCACCCCCTCGATAACGCGCGAGCGCGTGCCCCAGACCGAGCGGAGGTGGACTGTGCCGCCCTCGATCTTCTCCGCGTTCATGTGCCCGCTGCAGCGCACGCCGGCTTCCTCCAGCCGCGGCATCACGTAGGAGAGATCGAGCGTGCGCATGGCGTCCTCGCCCACCATGGCGCGCGGCGTCACGATCTCGACCTCCGCCCCGCCCGCAGCCAGGATCTCGGCGAGGCCCAGCGGCAGGTAAAAGCCGGTCTCCTCCAGGATCACGACCCGCTCGCCGAGCGCGCTTGCATCCACCAGCGCGCGCTCCGTCGCCGTGCCCACCTCGATGACGTTCTCCTGCTCCGTGCCCGGGAGGCACAGCTGACCGGGGCGGAACTGGCTGCGGCCGTCGCAGTCCCAACGCGCGCCGGTGGCGACGACCACCGAATCGGGCGCCTCCAGCTCGATTGCGTCGGGCGTCGCCTCCACGCCGAGCCTCACGTCCACGCCGGCGACATCCATGGCGCGGCTCAGGTTGTCGATGGCGGTGCCCCATTCCTTGCGCGTCGGCAGCGCCATCAGCAGGTTCAGGTGGCCGCCGAGTTGCTCCTCGCGCTCCAGCAGCACGACCCGATGGCCGCGGCTTCCTGCGACGGCCGCCGTCTTCATCCCCGCGATGCCACCGCCGACGACGACGATCGCTTTCGCTTCTTCGGGCGCTACCGGCTTCAGCGTGTCGCTGCCCCACTTGGCCTCGCGGCCGACGCTCGGGTTGACGGCGCAGGTCACGTGCCGGTTGTCGAAGAGCCGCGCGACGCACTCGTTCGCGCCCATGCACCGGCGGATTTCCTTCTGGCGGCCCTCGCGGGTCTTCTTCACCAGATGCGGCTCGGCCATCTGCGCGCGGGTCATCGCGACCATGTCGGTATCGCCTGCGGCAAGTGCGCGCTCCGCCTGGTGCAGGTCGAGGATCCGCCCGACGGCGAAGACCTTGGCCCGGTTGCCCACCACCGCCTTGGCGCGACTGGCGAAGGGCAGCATGAAGCCGTTCTCCACGTTCATCGGAGAGACGGCACGGTGCAACGTGTAGTAGCCGCCGCCTGAGATGTTGAAGAAGTCGAAGAGGCCGCTGGTCGAGAGAACCTCCAGTTGCTCCTCGCTCTGGTCGGGCGTGATCCCGGCATCGCCCATGAACTCGTCGAAGGAAATGCGGACGCCGACCGTAAACGCATCGCCGACCTGGGCGCGGACCGCCTCGCCGATCTCGAGCAGGATCTGGCAGCGGTTGCGGACGGAGCCGCCGTAGCGGTCGGTGCGGTCGTTGAAGGCGGGGCTCAGGAACTGGCCGAGCAGGTAGCTGTGCGCCGCATGCAGCTCCACCCCGTCGCAGCCCGCGACCTTCACGTTGAGCGCGGATTCCGCGAATCCCTTGACCACGTCGTCGACGTGCTCCTGTTCCATGACCATCGGCATCTCGTGGTGCACGATCGAAGGCATCTTGGAGACACCCCAGAGCGGGTGCCACTCGTCCATGATCATGGTGCCCTTGTCGTGCACGCCGCAGCCGAAGAGCTGGATGAACTGCCTCGCACCGTGTTCGTGCACCGCATCCGCAAGCTTGGCGTACTGGGGAATGGCGCGCTTCTCCCACGCCGAACAGCCTTCGAAGAACGAGCCCTTGCTGATCCGGTGCCCGGCCTGCTGCTCGGTGATGAAGAGCGCCGCGCCCCCCTTCGCGCGCTCCCGGAAGAACTCGATGTGCCGGTCGCCGAGGACGTTGTCCCTGCCCAGGAGAGTCGTCTGGGCGGTCATCATGATCCGGTTCTTCACACGCGTGGAGCCGATCTCCAGCGGCTCCCACACCAGACTAAGCTCGGATGCGGATCGATGTCCCTCGGTTGCCGCTGCGCTCATTGCATCCCTCCTGCACTTGGGCCGCGGGATACTACACGTCCGCTTCGCGAAAGGCTCACGCCGCGCGCGGCGCACCTATTCGGGAGACGTCCGCAGCTCGTCCGCGCCGACGAGCTCCCGAAGAGTGATCGGACTTGCTGGCGCCATCGCCCGCCGGAAGTGCCGGAGCTCCAGCGCGGCGCTGAAGGCCGCCGTGACTTCGTCCTGCGAAATCGGCAATGCCTCGCCCAACCGTTCCACGCACCAGCGCTCCACATCGGACCAGCGCCACAGGCGATAGCGGCCGCGGGGGTCGGTGACCGGTTTCGGAAAACCGCCGGGGCCCCGAGCGCCGCTGACCAATAGTCGAACGCTCTCCCGAGTGCGGCCGAGGCGAGCGGCGATATCCGCCAGCGAGGCAAGGCCGGCATCGGCAATGCGCACGACCTCGACCCCCTGCAGCTTCTCCAGGTCGTCCACGGCCGTCAGGATGGCACGGTCGAGAGTCGCAGCCTCACGATCGAAGTCGGCGAACTGGACTCCATCGCTTCGACCGATAGCTGCATCGTCGCACCCGGCCTCGAACAACGCGTCGATGCACGACTGCTCCTGAAGATCGGGCCCCTCGACGATCAGAGTGAAGTGAAACGCAGACATCTCAGCCGTCTCCCGTTCGCTCAGTCCACGTATGCGGGCAGCGAGCAATAAAGCGTCGCAACTGCTTGGCGTGGTTGCCGGTGTTGCGGGGCGTGGACCAGATTGATATCTGACAACCGGAAGGATCCTCCGCGCCGCACCACATCACGCCCCAGCGATGTCCGGCCTGTGTCGGCGTCACCGTCCAACCGGCGCTCTCGGCATCGCGCAAGGCACTCTCGACCTCCTTCTTCGGATGCTTGGCCCGAGGCATGTTGACACGATACAACACTTGCGGAGCTAGAGTCGACCGCCGTATGCCTGACGCGCAGGCTCATCCGTTGGCACGACCTCATGCAGGCTGTACGCCGACGGCGACCCTTGCCGGGATCGGATTGATAGGATGACCGAAACGCTCTCCTCAGATGTCGTGGTCGTGGGCGGCGGCAATGCGGCGCTCTCGGCGGCGCTCGCCGCGGCGGAGGGCGGCGCCCGCGTGCGGCTGCTCGAAGCCGCGCCGGAAGAGGAGCGCGGCGGCAACAGCACCTACACGGCCGGCGCCATGCGGGTGGTCTTCGACGGGGCGGACGCGCTGCGCGCGCTGATTCCCGATCTCTCGGACCGCGAGCTGGCGGAGACCGACTTCGGCGCCTACACCGAGGCCGACTACTACGACGACATGGCGCGGCTCACCCAGTACCGCGCCGACCCCGACCTGGTCGAGCAGCTCGTGACCCGCAGCCACCCCACCCTGCTCTGGCTGCGCAAGCTCGGCGTGCGCTTGCAGCCGAGCTACGGCCGCCAGGCCTTCAAGAGGGCGGACGGGCGCTTCCGTTTCTGGGGCGGGCTCGCGGTCGAGGCCTGGGGCGGCGGGCCGGGGCTGGTCGACGCGCTCTACAGGGCCGCGGCGGAAGCGCAGGTCGCCGTCCACTACCGGGCGCAGGCCCTCTCCCTCATCGCCGACGACGCCGGCGTGCGCGGCGTGCGCGGCGTGCGCGCGCTGATCGAGGGGCGCACGGTGGAAGTCCGCGCGAATGCGGTGGTGCTCGCCTGCGGCGGCTTCGAGGCCAACGCCGCGTGGCGGGCGCGCTATCTCGGGCCAGGCTGGGACCTGGCGAAGGTGCGCGGGACCCGCTTCAACCAGGGCGACGGCATCCGCATGGCGCTGGAGGCGGGCGCCATGCCGGCCGGTCACTGGTCCGGCTGCCACGCGGTTGCCTGGGACCGGAACGCGCCGGCCTTCGGCGACCTCGCAGTCGGCGACGGCTTCCAGAAGCACAGCTACCCCTTCGCGATCATCGTCAACGCGGCGGGCGAGCGCTTCGTCGACGAGGGCGCGGACTTTCGGAACTACACCTACGCCGCCTACGGCCGCCGGGTGCTGGAGCAGCCGGGCCAGGTGGCGTGGCAGGTGTTCGATTCGCAGGTGACCCACCTGCTGCGGGACGAGTACCGCATCCGCCAGGTCACCAGGGCGAAGGCCGACTCGCTGGAAGACCTCGCGGCACGGATGGAGGGGATCGACGGCGCGCGCTTCCTCGAGACCGTACGGGCCTACAACGACGCGGTGATGACGGAGGTTCCCTTCGACCCCACCGTGAAGGACGGCCGCGGCACCCGCGGCATTACCCCACCCAAATCCAACTGGGCCAACCGGATCGAGACCCCGCCGTTCGAGGCCTACGCCGTCACCTGCGGCATCACCTTTACCTTCGGCGGGCTGGCGATCGATCCGGAGGCCAGGGTGCAGGCGGTCTCGGGCGCGCCGATCCCAGGCCTCTTCGCGGCGGGCGAGCTGGTGGGCGGTCTCTTCTACGGCAACTATCCGGGCGGCACGGGCCTGGTCTCGGGCGCGGTCTTCGGCCGCCTCGCCGGCACCGGCGCCGCCCGGTTCGCGCAGGAAGGCCGCGACCGGTGAGCGGCATCCGCGTCGGCTTCATCGGCACGGGCGTCATGGGCGAGCCCATGTGCCGCAACCTCGTGCGCAAGCACGACGGCCAAGTCACGGCCCACGACATCGACCCCGCTCCGCTGAAGCGGCTGGCTGCGGACGGCGCGGCGGTCGCGCCCTCCATCGCCGCGATCGCGGAAGCGGCCGATCTGATCTTCCTGTCGCTTCCCTCGGGCCGAGAGGTACGGACGGTGTGTCTCGGCGACGATGGCCTGATCGAGCACCTGCCCGCCGGGCGGACCGTGGTCGATACCAGCACCGCGCCGCCGGCGCTCGCGCGTGAGATCGAGGGCGCGTTCGCCGCGCGCGGCATCGCCTTCACCGATGCACCCATCGCCCGCACCCGCCAGGCCGCCATCGACGGCACCCTCAGCATCATGGTGGGCGGCGATGCGGCTCTGGTGGAGCGGCTGCGCCCGCTGCTCGCCCACATCGCCCAGGACGTGACCCATTGCGGGCCCGTCGGCAGCGGGCAGGCGGTGAAGATCCTGAACAACATGATCCTCTTCCAGAATGTCCGCGCGCTGGCGGAGGGGCTCGCGATCGCGCGTCGCCAGGGGATCGTGCCGGAAACCTTCCTGGAAGCGGTGGGCCGGAGTTCGGGCGACAGCTTCGCGCTCCGCAATCACGGCATGAAGGCGATGCTGGAGGAGCACTTTCCGGAGGGCGCGTTCCCCGTCTCATACGCGCTGAAGGATCTCGACTACGCACTCGATCTCGCGCAGGAATCGGGCATCTACGCCGAGGGCGCGGCGCTGGTCAAGGCGCTGTTCGCGCACGCCATCGAGAACGGGCTAGGGGCGCGCTACCATCCGGTGATTGCGACCCTGATCGACCGCAGTTGCCCGGCAGGGCCGGAGGAAGGAACGCCATGACCCAGGTTCCCGACACGCTTCTCGCGACTGTGCGGGCGGAGCTTTCCACCGCGCAGCTCGGCGACGTGCTCGACACCCTCGGCCGCCGCCACCAGTTCCTGCCGCCGGCCATCCAGCCGGCGGTGCCGGGCGCAAGGCTCGTCGGCCGGGCGATGCCGCTGCTGGAGGTCGCCGCCACGCCGGACGACCACAGCTTCGGCCTCATGTTCGAAGCGCTGGATTCGCTCGGGACGGACGAGGTGTACGTGGCCGCCGCCGGAGCGCTGCCCTTCGCGCTCTGGGGCGAGTTGATGACCACCCGCGCGCTGGCGCAGGGCGCGGCCGGCGCCGTGCTGGACGGCTACATGCGCGATGCCCGCGAGATCCGCGCAATGACGCTGCCGGTCTTCGCCCGCGGCTCCTACGCGCAGGACCAGCGCGGCCGGGGCCGGGTGGTGGCCTACCGGGAGCCGGTGCGGATCGCCGAGGTCGGGGTCAGGCCGGGCGACCTCATTTTGGGCGACGACGACGGCGTGCTCGTGGTGCCGAGCGAGGTCGCGGCGGAGTGCGTCGAGAAGGCGCTGGAAAAGCGCCGCATGGAAACCCTTATCGCCAAGGAGATCGAGAACGGCCTCTCGACCGCCGAGGCCTGGGAGAAGTACGGCGTGATGTAGGGGCGGCGAAGAACCACTTCAGCGGAAGAGCATCTCGAACTCGTTGGCCACCGTATCCCAGCTTCTATTCCGGCCAACCCGGCGCGCCGTCTTGCTCGCCTTCTCGAAGGCTTCGTCGTCCTTCAGCATGGCAAGCGCATTCTCGACGAAGGCATCGTCGTCGGGCGCCAGAAAACCCGACTGACGATCGGTGAAGCGCTCCTTGACCGCGCCCACCGGCCGCGCCACCGCGGGAAGGCCGACGGCCTGCGATTCCGCCAGTGTTGAGCAATACATCTCGCGCTCGGAGCCGGGATAGAGGTGCACCCGCGCCATGGCGTAGGCCTTCGCCATGTCCCGATCACCGGTGGGCGCCATGATTGTCACCCCATGGTCCGCAGCCGCCTGCGCCTTCTCGTAGATCGGCATGAGTTCGTCGGCCAGCGTCTCGCCCGTCTGCGCCCGCTTGAAGGCTGCCGAGTAGACGTGCAGCTGAGCGTTCGGCGCCTCGGGGCGGATGCGTTCGACCCACAGGCCCAGCAGCCAGTCGAGATCGTGCTTGGGGTGCGTGGTGACCACGGCGGTCGGCGGATCTTCCGGCGAAATCTCCTCGCCGCTGCGGTATTCCTCGCGCACGCCGGGTGCGATCGAGCGGTAGTAGATCGCGTTCTGCTCCTGGGACCGATAGGCCTCGGAATGAGTGTTGCCCAAGAACACCAGTTTCGCGTCGGTGCGGCTCAGCACCTCGTGGACTGCCGGGCGGTGGAGGTAATCCGGCGGCCCGGTGACCCAGAGGATGCGCGCCTTGGTCGCCCGCGTGAACTCGAGCAGTGCCGGCTTGCGGAACGCGATCAGCACCTCGGTGATCGGCGGCTTGCGGCCTTCCCAGTGAATCCAGCTCACGTTCTCGAAGCCCAGGCTGTTGGGGCTTCGGTTGACGGCGCGCACGACATGGCCCTGGCGCGCGAGCGCGGCCGGCAGGCTGGCAAACGCCTTCTCGGCACCGCCAATGGGTTGATAGGCCGGTGTCATCCCGTTGAACGGGATGGAGTCGTCGACCAGAGTGACCAGCATGCCTCGGCTTATAGCCCTGCCCGCAGGCCTTGCCAAGGAACGGCGCTGTTTACGAGACCCCGCGGTATGCTTGAGGTCCAGGCCATACGGATGGTGAGACGATGACGACGACCGGCACGGGACGAAACGAGACGCTGCGATTGCCGGAATGCCCACGTGCGGCAGAGATCGCGGCCAGCGTCCGGGCAGGACGCGGGAGCGCTGCGGCAGCCTGTACCGACGCCCTCGAGCGCATCGCCGAGACGGATTCGCGCGTGCACGCGTGGGCCTGTCTCGATGCCGGGCAGGCCATGGCGCAGGCGCAGGCGATCGACGCTGCGGGCCCGGAGGGAGTGCTCGCCGGCGTCCCCGTCGCCGTGAAGGACATCATCGACACCGCGGACCGGCCGACCGAGAACGGCACTCCCCTCGACGCAGGACGCAGGCCGGACACGAATGCCACGGTCGTGCGCCGCCTGCGCGCCGCCGGCGCGCTGATCCTGGGCAAGACCGTCACCACCGAGCTTGCCTGCGGCGCAGCCAACGAGACACGCAATCCGCACGCGCTTGCGCACACGCCGGGCGGCTCCTCCTCCGGTTCGGCCGCGACCGTGGCCGCAGGCGGCGTGCCGCTCGCGCTCGGCACCCAGACCGCAGGCTCGGTCGTGCGGCCGGCCGCTTTTTGCGGCGTCTGGGGCATGAAGCCGAGCTTCGGCACGATCCCCCGTACCGGAGTCACGCGGCTCTCGCGATCCCTCGACCACGTCGGCGTGTTCGCGGGCTCGGCGCAGGACGTGGCGCTCGGCATTGACGCGATCTCCGGCGACGACGGGCTGGACCAGGCGAGTGCCGGGCGGGCGCCCACTCGCCTCGCCGCAGCGCTCGCCCTGCCGCTCGGGCGGCCCCGGCTCGCGTTCATCAGGCAGCCGGGCTGGGAGGAGGCCGAGGCCGACGCGGCGGCGGCCTACGAGGCTGCGGCGGGCGAACTCGGCGCCGAGCCGCTTACCCTCGGCTCGCCCTTCGCGGCGGCCAGAGCGGTGCACCTCGGCATCATGAGGCGGGAGGTCGCCCACGCGTTCGCGCCGTGGGTCGCGCGGGGCGAGGCCGCGCTCTCCGACATCGTGCGCGAGCACATCGAAGGCGGACGGGCGATCAATGCCGATGCCTACCTCTCCCTGCTCGACGAGGCGGACGCGATGCGGCGCGCGTTCGAGCATGCGATGAGGCCTTACGATGCGGCGCTGACCCCTGCCGCCCCCGGCGGAGCGCCGGAGGGCCTGGACTTTACCGGCAGCCGCACCCAGACCATGCTCTGGACCATGCTCGGCGTGCCGGCGGTCAACGTGCCCGCCCTTACCGTGGGCGGCCTGCCGCTTGGCCTTCAGGTGGTGGGGCGCTTCGGGGCGGACGCCACGACATTGCGCGCAGCAGCCTGGTGCGCCGCCCGCTTGCAGGACGCATGCCCGTGAGCGCACCATTGAGCACGCTTACGAGCGCGAACTAGCGCCGGGACGCAGAGAATGACGCGATTTCAGTATGCCCATGCCGGCGGCGCGAGCGGCGACGACGCCATCGAGGCCTGCATCGAGAAGCTCGGGCCGACCGTGCCGCAGAACGGGCTCGGGATGCTCTACGTCACCGACGCGATCGGCGATGACCTGCCGGCGGCGCTGGCCCGGCTCAAGCGCGCGACCGGCATCGACGAGTGGGTGGGCTCGGTCGGCATCGGCATCTGCGCCACGGGGCGGGAATACTTCGACGAGCCCGCCGCTGCGGTCATGATCGCCGACCTCGACCGGACGAGCTATCGGGTCTTCCAGACCATCGGCGACGACCTCGGCGAGTTCAGCCGCGAAAACGGCGCCTGGATCGCGCGTGCCCCCGCCCGCTTCGGCATCGTTCACGCCGACCCGCGCAACCAGCGCACGGGCGACATCATCGCCGACCTCGCCGACGAACTGGAGGGATTCCTCGTGGGCGGCCTCTCCTCGTCGCGCGCGGTGCCTGCGCAGATCGCGGGCGGAGTCACCGAGGGCGGGGTCTCCGGCGTCCTCTTGTCCGAGACCGTCGCCGTCGCGACCGCGCTCAGCCAGAGCTGCATGCCGATCGGGCCCGGCCACGAGATTACCGACTGCCAGGCCAACATCATCATCGAGCTCGACGGGCGCCCGGCGCTGGATGTGTTCAAGGAGGAGATCGGCGAGCAGCTCGCCAGCGACCTGCGCCGGGTCGGCGGCCTCATCTTCGCGGCCCTTCCTGTCGCGGGCAGCGACACCGGCGACTACCTGGTGCGCAATATCATGGGCTTCGATGTCGACCGGGGGCTGATCGGCATCGGCGAGCTGGTGGAGCGCGGCGCCCTGGTGCAGTTCTGCCGCCGCGACACCGAGGCCGCCGAGCAGGACCTGGGCCGCATGGTGGAATCGGTGAAGCGGCGGGCCGGCGCCGAGCCGCGCGGCGGTCTCTATTTCACCTGCCTCGCCCGCGGCCCCAACATGTTCGGCGAAGCGTCTGAAGAGCTGCGGCTCATCGAGCGCACGCTCGGCGACGTGCCGCTGGTCGGCTTCTTCTGCAACGGCGAAATCTCGCACAACCGGCTCTACGGCTACACCGGCGTCCTCACTCTCTTTCCGTAGCCTCGCCGTTTACCCGCCGCGCAGGTAAGCCTCCGCGAGCGTGCACACGAGCGTCGCGACCTCCTGCGCCAGGGCCTGCGCACTCGCGGTCTCCGAGCGCGTGTGGACCCACCCCAGATAGCTGAACGCGCGCCCGAGCTCGAAGAGCGGCATGTGGGCGAGTTCTTCGTCCGGCAGGTCGCGCTCGCGGCGGTAGCCCTCGATGACGCCGGCCCGCATCGCCTCGGCCAGGTCGCTGCCGTGGAACAGGGTCCAGACCGTCGACAGGTCGAACAGGTGCCAGCCGAAACCGCAGTCGTCGAAGTCGAGGATGACCACCCGCTCGCCGTCGAAGAGCATGTTGTCGAGGTTGAGGTCGGCGTGGATCAGGCCATAGCGGCGGGGCGGGCAGCCGTAGGCGGTCAGGTCGTCGTGGACCTGCGCCCGGGCACGGTCGATCAGCCGGCGCTCTTCGGCCCCAAGCACGGCGGCCTCCCAGAACCGGCCCCACAGCGGCTTGGGACCCACCAGTCCCTCGCGGTCCCAGGCATGGCGAACGAATCCAGACGGCTGCGGCCACGCCTCCGTCTGGTTGTGGAGACGAGCGGCGAGCCGCCCGACGGCCTCGAACACCGCGTGCACGTCCGCGATCGCAGGATTCAGCCCCTCCTCGATCGTGCCGATGGGGATACCGGGCATCCAGGTCAGCATGTCCACCTGGCGGGGCTCCGGCACGCCCGCGACCGTTACGATCTCGAACGGCGCGCCGGCGGCGCTCGGGATCACCGCCGACACGGCGATGCCGTCGGCGTTCAGCGCTTCCAGCCAGGCAAGCTCGGAGCGAAGCGCCGCGTCGCTGTGATAGCCGTGGCGGTGAACGCGGAGCACCGCGGCGTCCCCCTCCGCCGTCCGGACACGAAACACGGCGTTCTCGCGGACCTTGAGGATCTCGGGCTCGCAGTCCCGCACCCCCCAGCGAGCCAGAGCGACCGTCGCGAGCGCCTGCAGCCGCTCGGCCCGCTCAGCGAGCGGCAGGCGGTAGAAGTCGGTCATCGGTGGTCCGTCAGACAAGCAAGTCGAGGGTTTCGTCGAGGGCGGCGAGAAGCTGATCCGCGTCCGCCGCAGAGAATGGCATGGGCGGCCTAATCTTTAGCACGTGGTCGTGCCGGCCGGTGCGGCTGATCAGCACGCCGCGCTCGCGCATCCCGTTCACCGCGGCCTTGGCGAGCGCCGGCGCCGGCGTCCGCATGTCCCCGCCGGCGAAGAACGGAACGCCCGTGAAGAACCCCCGCCCGCGCGGCGCGCCGATCATCGCGTGCTTGTTGCCGAGCGCGAGAAGCCCCTCGTGCAAATGCGCGCCGACCCTGCGCGCGTTCTCCATGAGGCCTTCCTCCTCGATGACCTCCAGCACCGCGTGCCCCACCGCGCAGGAGACCGGATTGCCGCCAAAGGTATTGAAGTACATGGCCTTGGAAGCGAACTCGTCGATCAACGCCGGGCGGGCGACGACGCCCGCCAGCGGGTGGCCGTTGCCGAGCGGCTTGCCGAGAGTCACGAGGTCGGGCACCGCGTCGTAGAGCTGGTGCCCCCACATCGCAGCGCCCGTGCGGCCGAGGCCCGGCTGCACTTCGTCGGCGATGTAGAGGCCGCCGGCCTCGCGGGTGAGCGCGACCGCCCGCTCGACATAGCCTTCCGGAACGGCGGGCATGCCCTCGGTCGCGAAGATCGTGTCGAAGAAGATCGCGGCAGGCCGCATACCGGCCTCGGCCATCGAGGCGATGGCGGCCTCGACGTCTGCCGCCGCCTCGCCGGCGTCGTCCTCAGCCTCGGGCACCCTGATCGTGCGCACCCTGGGGTCGATACCCTCGGGCATCTCGAACGCTGTGCAGAGCGCGGCAACCACGGCGGAGTTCCCGTGGTAGCAGAAGTCGGTGACGATGACGCCCTCGTTGCCGGTGCAGGCGCGGGCGATCCGGAGCGCGAGCTCGCTCGCCTCGGTGCCGGAGCAGGTGAGCGAGACGCGGGTGAGCTCGTCCGCGAATGTGGCGGTCAGCGCCTCGCCGTAGTCGAGGATTCGCTCGTCCAGGTACCGGGTCGAGAGATTGAGCCGGCCGGCCTGATCCGCGAGTGCGCCCACCACATGCGGATGGCAATGGCCGACGTGCGGCACGTTGTTGTAGGCGTCGAGATAGACGCGGCCGTCGCTGTCCCAGACCCTGCTCCCCTCCCCCTTCACGAGATGGAGCGGCCGGTCGTAGAAGAGCGGTGCGCCGGCGCCGAGCAGCCGGTGGCGGCGTTCGAGCAGCGTGTCGTCAGGCATGATGGGAGACCTCTTTCGCTGGCCGCAGGCCGTGACATTGGAGAGAAATCCGGGCTAGAGACGAGCCATGAGCATTACGGTCACAGCCCGCGGCGTGGTCAAGACGTTCGACGGCAGGCCCGTGCTGCGCGGAGTCGACCTCGATGTGCCGGAGGGGCAGTCGACCGTCCTGGTCGGCCCCTCTTCGGGCGGCAAGTCGGTCCTGCTGAAGTGTCTGCTCGGCCTGATGCCGATGGATAGCGGCAGCGTCCAATACGGCGACACCGACCTCGTAAGCCTCGACAAGACGGGGCTGGAGCACCTGATGCGCGACGTGGGCGTGCTGTTCCAGCAGAACGCGCTCTTCGACAGCCTCAGCGTGTGGGAGAACGTGGCCTTCACCCTGATCCACGGCCACGGCATGGCCCGCCGCACCGCCAGGCAACGGGCTGCGGACATCCTTGCGTCGGTGGGTCTCAGGCCGGACGTCGCCGACCTCTCTCCGGCCGAGCTTTCGGGCGGCATGCAAAAGCGCGTCGCGCTGGGCCGCGCGATCGCCGCCGAGCCCCGTTTCCTCGTGCTCGACGATCCGACCGCCGGCCTCGACCCGATCCTCACAGGCGCGATCGTCTCGCTCATTCGGAGCGCCATCGAGCGGACCGGCACGACCGCGCTTGCGGTGACGAGCGACATGAGCGTAGCCCGGAAGAGCTTCGACCGGCTCGCCATGCTGCACGACGGGGCGATCCTCTGGCAGGGCCCCACCGCCGACATCGACGAGAGCGGCAACGCCTATCTGGACCAGCTGATCAACCAGCGGGCCGACGGCCCCATCCGCGCGCGCGCCACGGCCTGAGCGCGCGGCTCAGGTGACGGCCCCTACGCGGCCAATGTCCTGCCGCGTCAGGGAATGAGGATGAAGCGCGCGCCCTCGCCCCGCCTGATGTTCAGCAGAAGCGGCGGAGAGGACCCCTCCAGCACCTGCAGAATGTCGTCGGTGCTCTTCACCTCTTGGCGATTGACCTCGACGATCACGTCGCCCTCGCGCAGCCCTTCGTTCCAGGCGGGGGAGTCCGCCTCGACCTCCATGACGAGCACGCCCTCCTTGAGTTCGTCGTAGAGCGGGGAATCGGGGGTCAACGGACCCAGCACCACGCCTTCCAACTGAGGAACCTGGCTGCCCGCGCTGAGCGACATCTCGCCGCGCTCGCCGACCGCGAGCTCGATCGCCATGGTCTCCCCGTCGCGCACGATGCTGAGCCGGACCGCATCGCCTACGCGTAGCAGGCCGACCTTGTTGCGCAGGTCGGACGCGCCGACCACGGACTGGCCGTTCATCTCGACGATCACGTCGCCACGCTGAATTCCGGCCGCCGCCGCTGGCGTTCCGGGCAGCACCTGGGCGACCACGGCGCCCCTCTGATGGGTGGTCCCGAGCGCCTCAGCGAATTCGGGCGTCAGGTCCTGAATTTGCACGCCGATGCGGCCCCGCTGAATCTCGCCATGGGTGAGCAGCTGATCCATGATCCGCTGAGCCATGCTGATGGGAATCGCAAAGCCGATGCCGATGTTGCCGCCGACGCGTCCGGTGTAAATTGCGGTGTTGATGCCGACGAGCTCGCCCTTGAGGTTGACGAGCGCACCGCCCGAGTTGCCGACATTGATGGCCGCGTCGGTCTGAATGAAATTCTGGTAGGAGTCGGGACCGAGGCGGAGGCCTGAGCGGCCGACCGCGCTCACGATGCCGGCGGTGACAGTCTGGCCGAGGCCGAAGGGGTTGCCGATGGCGACGACGTAGTCGCCGACCTGCAGCTCGTCCGAATTCGCTAACGGCAGCGCAGTCAGCGCATCGGCGTCGATCTTGAGCAGCGCGACATCCGTCTCGGGATCGGCGCCCACCAGCTCCGCCTCAAACGTGCGGCGGTCGGTCAGCGTCACGGTGATCTCTTCCGCCATTTCGATCACATGATTGTTGGTGAGCAAGTAGCCGTTCTCGGCGTCCACGATGACGCCGGAGCCGAGCGCACTGGGCCGGCGGAGCTGCGGGCGCTGGCGCTCCGGCATGCGCTCACCGAAGAATTCCTTGAAGAACGGGTGGTCGAAGAAGGGATGCGGCTCCTGCGACTCCGGCTGGATCTGCTCCAACTTGCCCGTGGTCATGATGTTCACCACCGACGGCCCGATCTCCTTCACGAGGGGCGCGAGCGAGGGCACCTCGTCCGCCGCAGGGTGCGCCTGCGCCGGGGCCGCGATAGCGAGGGTCGCCGCCATCAGGACGGGGGTGAGCAAGAACAGCGGAAGACGCATCGATTCCTCCCTTGGATCCTCAGGCTCCAATGTGGCGATTCTCTGGCTCAGGTCCAGCCCCAATACAGCGTAATTTGCGACAGGAGGCTTGTCGCCGATGAGGCCGCGCTCCGGACAAGCCCGTGCTACGCTTGGGCAGAGCAGGAGATGAGACCGTGGCCAGGACAGTTCTGTACAGCCATCCCGTGTGCGCCGAGCACGATCCCGGCGCGCAGCACCCCGAGTCGGGCGCACGACTTCGCGCGATCGAGGACGCGCTTGCCGCCGAGTCGTTTGCGACCCTGGAGCGCCGCGAGGCGCCGGTCGGCGAGACCGACAGCCTCGCCTGGGCACACGACGAGCGGCTGGTGGACGCCATTCTCGCCAACGTGCCCAGCGAAGGGCGGGTCGCGATCGACGCCGACACGGTCATGTCGCCGGCCTCCGGCGAGGCGGCACGGCGCGCGGCGGGCGCGGTGACGGCTGCGGTGGACGCGGTGCTAGGCGGCGATGCAGACAACGCCTTTTGCGCGGTGCGCCCGCCCGGCCACCACGCCGAGCCGCGCCGGCCCATGGGGTTTTGCCTCTTCAACAACGTCGTGATCGGCGCCGAGCGGGCGCGGCGCGCGCACGGCCTCACCCGCATCGCCGTGGTCGACTTCGACGTCCATCACGGCAACGGCACGCAGGCGGCGTTCGAGGAGGACGGCGATCTCTTCTTCGGCTCGACCCACCAGTCGCCGCTCTACCCGGGCACCGGCGCCGCGCACGAGACCGGCGTCGGCAACGTCGTCAACGCCCCGCTCTCGGCGGGCACGGGCTCGGCTGGGTTCCGCGACGCGATGGAGAGCCGCCTGCTGCCGGCGCTCCGCGCGCACCGGCCGGAGCTGATCATGATCTCGGCCGGTTTCGACGCGCACCGCGACGACCCGCTGGCGAACCTGGAGCTGGTGGAGGACGACTACACCTGGATCACGACCGAGCTGCTGCGGATCGCCGGCGAGCACTGCGACGGCCACGTCGTCTCGACGTTGGAAGGCGGCTACAACATGCGGGCGCTGGGCGCGAGCGCCGCGGCCCATGTCCAGGCGCTGATGGCGGCGGTGTAGGCCCGCCTGCTCCAGAGCGTTTCCGTTTGCACGCAAACGCTCTGATTCTTTGTCGCTCACGGCAGCCGGCCTGCGGCCGGCACCTGCGCGGGCGCGCCGCGTTCGCGGCGGGCCGCGGTCGCGGCCTGTCGCGTGTCCGTCACAGACGGACACGCTCTAATTCGCTGTGTCTTCCTCCGGCGTGAGGGTCTTCAGCGCGAGCGCGTGGACCCTCCCCTGCAGCTCGTCTTCGAGCGCCTTGTGGACCAGGCGCTGGCGGGCGACCCGCGAGAGCCCCGCAAACTGCGCCGAGGCGACTTCGACGATGAAGTGGGTCTCGCCCTCGGGCCGCGCACCGACGTGGCCGGCGTGACGGCCTGAATCGTCAACGATATCGAGGCGGCTGGGCGCCAGCGCCTCGCTCAGCTTGCGGCGGATGGCGGCCTGGACCGGCCCGCCCCGCGTCTCGCGCGCCGTGCCGTCGCCGCTCACCGCCGTTCCTCCCGCTCCGCCCTCAGTCGTCGGCGTGCTTGGGCTCGATGCCCTCGACGTCGATCAAGACGTCCTCACCGTCGATCTTGACCGGATACTGAGCGATCTCCGCATGGGCAGGGTTCACTCCCTTGCCTGCCACCACGTCGAACTCCCAGAGATGCATCATGCAGGTGAGCACCCGACCATCCAGGTCGCCCTCCACAAGGTCGACCTCCTGATGCGGGCACTGCGCCTGGACCGCGCAAACGCCTTCGCCCTTCACGTGGACCAGGAGCACCTCCGTGCCGTCCACCTCGAAGGTCTCCATCTCGCCTTCGTGGATGTCGTCCAGCGTGCACGCCTTCTTGAACGCCATGCGTCGATCACTCCAATTCCCGCGCGCGTGGCGCCTGGGGCTCCTCGAGATAAATGTCGATGCAGTCGTGGAAGCGGATACCCGCTTGCTCGACCATGAGATCGCTCAGCCAAGGCGGCACGGCAGCCCGCCGCCGCCTCGGCATCGCTTGCCATTTTCACGGTACAGCACAGCCGACGCAAGCAAGACCCCGGAGTGGCACCCGACCATCCGAACGCCACTTCATATGCCTGGACAGCAAGATACATTGGAACTACACTAAGGTGCGTTTACATAGATTGCCCCCTCCCAGCCTCCGAGGTCATGCACCCAACTCGGCCCAGACTGTGTCGAGACCGGGAACGATGAGAGGACGCAATTGCAATGCGAACGAAACTCATACGCTTCATCGCGTTCACCGCGACGTTGGCTCTCTTGTCCAGTGTACTCGTGGCGCCCAGCGTCCTCTCTGCCGAGGACGGCGAGACCGTCAACATCTACTCGGCACGCAAGGAAGCACTGATCCTGCCCATCCTGGAGCGTTTCCAGGAAGAGACCGGGATCGAGTTTCACCTGGTGACCGGCAAGGCCGACGCCTTGCTGAAGCGGCTCCAGCTGGAAGGCGAGGCGACTCCGGCGGATGTCTTCATCACGGTCGACGCGGGCCGGCTGCATCGCGCCAAGGAGGCCGGGGTCCTGCAGACGATCGGAAGCGAGACGATCGACGCCGCCGTTCCGGCGCATCTGCGCGATGCCGATGGCTACTGGGTCGCACTTTCCAAGCGTGCACGCACCATCATGTACGCCAACGGCCGGGTCGACCCGGCGGCGCTCTCCACTTACGAGGGATTGACGGATCCGATGTGGGAGGGGCGCATCTGCATTCGCTCCTCTGGCAACATCTACAACCAGTCCCTGGTCGCCTCCATGATCGAGGCGAACGGCGCCGAGCAGGCCGAAGCCTGGGCCAAGGGGATGGTCGCCAACTTCGCCCGCCCGCCGGCCGGCGGCGATACCGACCAGCTGAGGGCGGCTGCAGCGGGCGAATGCGATATCGCCGTCGCCAACACCTACTATTTCGGACGCCTTGCCGCGAGTGCCAAGGAAGAGGATCAGGCCGTCGCGGCCGTGCTCACGGCCTTCTGGCCAAATCAGAGCGAGGGCGAACGCGGTGTCCACGTCAACGTGAGCGGCGTCGGCATCACCGCCCATGCGCAGAACCGCGACACCGCCATCCGCCTGATCGAGTTCCTGGTCTCGCCCGAGGCGCAGGCCTGGTACGCGGAGGTCAACCACGAATACCCGGTCGTCCCCGGCGTGCCGGCGTCGGAAACGCTGGAATCTTTCGGTGCCTTCGCGGAGGACACCCTGAACCTGACGGCTCTGGGCGCGAACAATCGTCAGGCCGTGGAGTTGATGGACCGGGCCGGCTGGCGCTGACGCTGTAGCCCAGTGCCCCTGCGTCTCGTGTTGGCGGTGACGGGCCCGACAGTGCAACCGGCCTTGCCACCAGGACGACGGCCTGTCTTGCGATGATTGCCTCATCGCCGTTTTCGGCCTCGCGGCTCGTTGCCGCGTCGGCGCCGCTCCTCGCCTTCGTCGTGGCGTTGCCGGTGCTCATCATCGTCGCATCGGTGTTCGGGGCGGACAGCGGCGCGACCTGGGGGCACCTCTGGCGTACCGTCCTCGCCGATTACGTGGTCAATTCGCTCATTCTCATGCTGGGCGTAGGCACGCTGACCCTGATCCTGGGCGTGCCCGCCGCCTGGTACACAGCAGTCTGCGAGTTTCCGGGGCGCAGGCTCTTCATCTGGCTGCTGCCGCTGCCGCTGGCCCTCCCGGCCTACATCATCGCTTATACGTACACGGGGCTCCTTGACTATCCGGGCCCGGTCCAGACCTTCATCCGGGACGTCACCGGCTGGGGACGCGAGGACTACTGGTTCCCGCCGATCCGCTCCCTCGGCGGAGCGATCGTCATGCTCGGCCTGGTGCTCTACCCCTACGTGTTCCTGCTGGCACGCGCGTCCTTCCTCGAGCGCTCAGCGGCAACGCTCGAAGTGAGCCGCACGCTGGGCTACGGCGTACGTCGGAGTTTTTTTCGCCTCGCCATCCCGCTGGCGCGGCCTGCGATCGCCACCGGCGTCTCGCTGGCGCTCATGGAGACCCTCGCCGACTACGGGACGGTTCAATATTTTGGCGTGAGCACCTTCACCACCGGGATCTTCCGCACCTTCTACGGCTTCGACGACATCACCGCAGCCTCGCAATTCTCGACAGTGCTGCTGCTCTTCGTCGTGCTGTTGATCTTCATGGAGCGCTACTCGCGTCGCAGAGCCCGCTACGACACGGGCGGTCGCCCCGCCCGCTACGAGAATCGCATCCGGCTGAGCAGGGGGCAGGCCATCTGGGCCTGGGTCTCGTGCATGCTGCCGGTGGTGCTGGGGTTCATCCTTCCTGGCGCGGTCTTGCTGAAGTGGGCGCTCGTCGACGCGGCCTGGGGCGGCGCCTCCTTCCTGGCGCTCATCTGGAACTCCATCTACCTGGCGGCGCTTGCCGCCGTAATCGCTCTGGCCTGCGCTCTGGTGCTGGGCTATGCGCGGCGCAACAGCAACACGAAGCTGGTGCGCGTATCGCTCGGCGTCTCGGGCCTCGGCTACGCCATCCCAGGCGCCATCGTCGCCATCGGCGTCATCGTGCCGCTGGCATGGATCGACCATCGTCTGATCGACCTCGCGAAGTCCCTGACGGGAGAGCAGATCGGGCTCGTGCTGTCCGGCAGCATCGTCGCGCTCCTCTTCGCCTACACGGTCAGATTCCTGGCGATTTCCCTGGGCGCCGTGCAGAACGGCTTGGACAAGATCAAGCCGAGCCTTGATTATGCGACGCGTTCGCTTGGGCGGCGGCCGATCCAGGTGCTGGCCGAGATCCACGTTCCCCTGATGCGGAGCACGGTGTTGACGGCGTTGCTGATCGTGTTCGTCGATGTGATGAAGGAGCTGCCGGCGACGCTCATCCTGCGGCCGTTCGACTTCAACACCCTGGCGGTGCGCGCCTACGAGCTCGCCTCCGACGAGCGGCTCGCGGACGCAGCGGCGCCCTCGATCATGATCGTGCTGGTGGGCGTCCTTCCGGTGATCGTCTTGAGCCGCACGATCTCGCGCGGCCACGCTGGGCAGGACTAGGCCGGTGCTGACGATCGACGCATTGACGCTCGGGTACGACGGCAAGGCCGTGGTGACGGACGCCACGTTTACTCTCGCAGCAGGGGAAATCGGGAGCCTGCTGGGGCCGAGCGGCTGCGGAAAGTCGACTCTGCTTCGAGCGATCGCCGGGTTCGAGCGGCCGCTGCACGGTACCGTGTCCATGGACGGTAAGCCTTTTTCCACGCCGGATTCCGTGGTGGAGCCCGAGCACCGGCAGATCGGCATGGTGTTTCAGGACGTGGCTCTATTTCCGCATATCGACGTGGGCCGCAACATCGCGTTCGGGCTGCGCGGGGCGACGAAGGCCGAGCAACGCCGCCGCGTCGCGGAGCTGCTGGAGCTCTTCGGGCTGGCCGGCTACGAGGAGCGCATGCCGCATTCGCTTTCGGGCGGCGAGCAGCAGCGCGTGGCGCTGGCGCGAGCGATGGCGCCGAAGCCCAAGCTCCTGCTGATGGACGAGGCGTTCTCCAGCCTCGATGCCGAGCGACGGCTCGCGATCGTGCCGGAAGTGAGACGCATCCTGAAGCACGAGAACATGAGCGCGATCCTAGTCACGCACGACCACGACGAGGCCTTTGCCATGGCGGACCAGGTCGGCGTGATGGACGCCGGGCGCATCCACCAGTGGGACGAGCCCCATGTGCTCTACCACCTGCCGAACTCGAAGTTCGTCGCGCAATTCGTCGGCGAAGGACAGTTGATCACGGCGACAGCGATCGACGGGACGAAGCTGCGCTCGGTTCTCGGCATCCACAGCGTGCACCGGGGCCACAACATCGCGCTGGGAAGCAGCGTCGAAATACTGGTCCGGCCCGACGATATCGTTCACGACCATGCCAGCGAGCTGATGGGCAGAATCGTTGAAATCTCGTTTCGCGGCTCGCACTACCAATACATGACGCTCATGGAGAATAACGAACGGCTCCTATGCATTGCGGAGTCGCATCACAAACATAAGGTCGGAGACCGCGTCGAGCTGGTCCCCAAACTGGAGCATCTCGTCGTCTTCGACGCCGATGGCGTGGGCACCTCTTACGATTCCACGCTGGATACGTTCCTGAAGACGCTCTCCGCCAAGCCCTTTCTCTAGCCCGCGCGGCCAGCCTCAGTCGGAGGCGCGCCGTCCGCCGAACGCGCCTGCGATGCCGTCGCGCTCGAAGACGCCGCCGACCTCCTCCTCGCCCGGACCGAAGAACCGGCCCGAGATCGTGTCGTCCGCCGCGTCGCTGTGGGCGAAAGCGCCGTCCTCCACCGCCATGCCGTACCACGCCATGTCGTCCCACGCCTCGCCGCTCTCGACATTGGCGATATCGGTGAACTCGACATCTGCCGTGATAGCAGTCGTGCCGAAATCGAGCATCACGTCGGCGTCTCCCAGGATCACCTGGCCCCGGCTGTCGGACGCTCGCATGTCGCGGCCGATCATCAGGCCCTCCCAGCGGGCCGAACCCTCGACGGCACTCGGATTCTCCTCGGTAGAAAAACCGACCGAATAGCTCAAGACCACCGTCGCGCCCTGATCCGGCAATTCGGCGCTCGTGAGTAAAACGGATTCGGTCCCGAACAAGCTGTGGTCGAGCCAGCCGCCATAGACGTGAACGTCCAAATGCGTACGCGATGCCTCCTCCACGACCAGGCTCACGCCGCGGCGCTCGCCCATCAGTTCCAGCTCCACAGTCTCGACGGAGAAATTGTTCGGCCGGGTAAACCGGGAGAACGCGGCAGAGCAGACATCCACCAGGCACCTGACGCCGACCCGTTCGACCTCGTCGTCGGTGCCGACATAGCCGAGTTGGTCACCATACAGAATCGCATTCGCGCCGCTGACGATCCTGGCGTAGTCGGCCCGCGCCGCCTCATCCGGCGTCGGCGGCGGTGGCGGCGAATCGGACGAGTGGGTGCAGGCCGCAAGCGCGATTGCGAGCGCCAGCGCCGCGAACGCGTTCGGGAATCCTTTCCTCATTCGACCCTCCTCGGGATCTTCCGTCCCCGGCGGCCCATCGGCAGCCTCGGCCTGGACAGGAGCAGGACGCGGCGGGTCACGGCGCGGACGTGCGCCGCCCGCCGAACGCCCCTGCCATGCCGTCCCGCTCGAAGACGCCGCCGACCTCCTCCTCGCCCGGACCATAGAACCGCCCCGTGATCGTGTCGTCCGGGGCGTCCGTCCGGGCGAAGCCACCGTCCTCCACCGCCATGCCCTGCCACGCCATGTCGTCATGGAGATCGCCGGTCTCGATATTGACGATGTCGGTGAACTCGACATCCGCCGTCATGCTGTCTGCGGCGAAATCCACCGTCACGTCGGCTTCGCCCCGGATCGCCTGGCCGCGGCTGGCAGACGCGCGCATGTCGCGGCCCAGCATCAGTCCCTCCCAGCGGGCCGAGCCGTCGGCGGCGCGCGGGTTCTCCCCTGTCGAGAAGCCGAGCGAAAAGCTGGAGACGACCGTCGCGCCCTGATCGGGATCGGTCTCGGTGTCGTACAGGATCGAATGGGTGGCAAAGAGGCTGTGCTCGAGCCATCCTTCATAGGCCTCGGAGTCGCCGTAGGTTCCCGACCCTTCCGTCCGCACCAAGGTCACGCCGCGGCGCTCGCGGAGCAATTCCAGCTCAGCGTTTTCGACACTGAAGCTGCTCGTTCGGAATATGGACAGGAATCCGATCGCGCAGCGGTCGCCCTCGCAGGTCGTGTTCACCCGCTCGACCTCGTCGTTACTCGCGTCGTAGCCCAGGCGGTCGCCGAGCAGCAGCGTGTTTGCGCCGCTCACGATCGTTGCATGCGTCTCCCGTGCCTGTTCCTCGGGCGTCGGAGGATCGAGCGTGCGCGTGCAGGCCACAAGCGCCATCGCGACCGCCAGCGCCGCGATCGTGAGTCCTGTCCTCATCGCGAAGTCTCCCTTGCGCCGAAACCGCGAGTGGCCCACGGCCGACCGCCGTATCGCACGCTCGAAGCTAGTCTAAATCATATGGATTTCCAATATGTTATTCGGTTTATATCCATATTCCCAATAGGTTCCCCCGACCGATTGCGACCTGGACAGCGCTCAGCAGCTCTTCCAGTCCTTCGCCGCTTCAAGAGCAGCGGCCACCTGCAGCACCTTGGCGTCCTCGAAGTGGCGGCCGACGATCATGAAGCCGATGGGCAGGTCGTCCGAGACCCCGCACGGCACCGAGATCGCCGGATGCCCGGTTGCGTCGAACTGGCAGGTGTTGTGGATCATGTCGAGCGTGCGGACGATGCGCTCCCTGAGCGGCGCGTCGTTGTCGGGGATCGGCGTCGGCAGGATCGCCGTCGACGGCATCACCAGCACGTCGCAGGATTCCAGCAGATCGTCGTAACTCTGCGTGATCTGCCCGCGGATGTTCTGCGCCTTTGCGTAGTAGCGGCCGTAGTAGTCCGTCTGCATGTACTCGCCGAAGAGCAGCACGTACTTCACCATCACGCCCATGTCGTTGGGCCTGGAGCGCCCGCTCTTCGCCACGTTGTCGAGGAGCTGCGTGTTGTAGAATCCGCGCCAGTTGGTGCCGGTGTTGTTGCCCTTGAGCATGACCGCCTGCGCGCCCTCGACGCAGATCGGCAGCCACACGTGCAGGGCGTCCTCGTGGCGGGGGTTGGAGACCTCCGTCACCTCGGCGCCGGCGGCCGCCAGCCGGTCGACGGCGGCGCGCACGCTGTCCGAGACCACCGCATCGCCGGGCGGCAGCCCCGTGTCGCCCCAGCTCTCCTCGCCCGCGCCCTGGTCGAAGCCTTCCTTCAGCACGCCGATCCTGACGCCCTTGCAGCCCGCATCGAGGCCGGTGACGTAGTCCATGTCGAGCCCCGCCGGGATCAGCCCCCGCTGGCGCGGGTCGAGCGGGTCCTCGCCTGCGATCGCGGTCAGCATGCGGGCGGTGTTCTCCACCGTGTCCGCCATGGGGCCGAGATGGTCCATGGTCATCTCGATCATCATGGCGCCGGTGTAGGGCACGAGGCCGTACGTGGGCTTGAGGCCGACGATGCCACTCCAGCTCGCCGGGATGCGGATCGAGCCGCCCTGATCCCCGCCGATGCTCATGTCGATGTCGCCGGCCGCGACCGCGGCGCCGTTGCCGTTGGAGGACGCTCCGGTCGAATGCGTCGGCTTGTGCGGGTTGCGCACGGGCCCGAAGGCCGAGGTGTGGCTCGCGCCGGAGAACGAGCAGTCCTCGCTGTTGGTCTTGCCGAGGATGGTCCCGCCGGCATCGAGCACGCGGGTCACCACGGTGGCGTCGATGTCGGGAATATAGCCCTCCATCCCCTTGGCGCCGTTGATCATGGGGAAGCCCGCGACGCAGATCGCATCTTTGATGCCGACCCGCTTGCCGGCGAGGACGCCTTCGCCCGAGCCCTTGATCTCGCCCTTCACGAACCAGGCGTTGTACGGGTCCTCCTCGGGCCCCGGCCGGTAGGAGCCGCCGCGCGGATACTTCACCGGAGGCTTGGTCTCCTGCATCGCATCGAGGCGGCGGTAGCTGTTCAACGTGCCGGCCATCATCTCGCTGTAGAGGTCGGCCTCCGCGTCACTCATCGTGAAGCCGAAGGACTCGGCCATCTCCTGAACCTTCTTCGCGCTGGGCGGTACTGGGCCTATGGGCATCCTGCTCTCCCTTGCTTCCCCAAGCCGTTCGGCACTGCTCGAACGGCGGCGGGCGGCATTCTAGCCCGCATGTCTCGGCAAGGTCATGGGCTGCCCGGCGACTTCCGGGCGCAGGGAAGCCGGCTTAACGCCAGCCTCTGTCGGTGACGAGGGCCGCGAAGGCGTCCATCCCGCGGGCCCGTGCGGGCTCGATCGGCGCGGCCTCTCCGTCCGCCACGGTAAAGAACGCAAACGCCTCGTTGATGCAGCCGGACGGGCAATCGCCCCACGCCTGCCGAAAGACGAAATACCAGCGTCCCTGTTCCTTCACCGCCTCGATATCGGGGCCATCGCCCAGCGACGCGTCAGGCTCCACGTAGGCAACGCCGTCGATCGCCCCGTACATCAATATCGCCGCAGCGATGTTCGCGCGCTCGTGGAGATACAGGACCACCGAATCGAGGGCGGAGAACGGCTGCACCGCCTGGAGCCCGAGCCCTCGGTTGAGGGCATCGAAGACCGCGTGCCCGGTGCCGGGCGGGGCGGGCGCGCGCTCGTCGCCCCACGCGGCAAAGACGGCATCGCGCAGCGCGCCCTCCAGCCCGAGAACGAGGGTCCCCCGGCGGCGGCCCTCCCGTACCGAAACGTCCGCCATCGCCGGATGGGTTCGGCGGATGAGCGACAACGCCTGCTGGATCTCGTGTCCGAGCGCGCGCTGGCGCTTGCCGTCCAGCAGCAGATCGTCGCTTTCCCGTTGCAGGATTCGGTCTGCCAGGGCGCGCGCCTCGGCGGCGGCCGACGCCCAGGGGGATGCGTATGCGGCGACGGCGTCGCCGGCGTGCGCCGGAGCAGCCGGGGTGGCCGCGACCGCGGAGCCGATCAGGACGAAGGCGCAGCCCACAACGAGCGCCTTCCGCGACTGCAGCATACGGCCTCCGAGCCATCGTCTTAGGCGAAGAAGCCGCATCGTCATTCACCCCGGCTGTCGAAGCAATCGTCTCAGGTGATTGCGACGGAAATATGGCGTGGAGGCGCCGGGCGCACCTCGACGGCGCCAGCCCCGCCGCCCATAATCCGCGCCGTCATGGATGCACCCCGCATCGCCTTCAATAGTCCGGCCACCGAAACGCACGCGCCCGGCCGCTCCTGCATGATCGCATGACGCCGTGACGGCGCCCCGATGCTAGAAAGCGCGGCCGCCTGGGGCGCGGGCTGCGCGCTGGCCTGGGGCATCTCGGATGTCATCGCGCGGTTCGCCGGCCGCTCGGTGGGTGTCCTCGTGGCGACCTGCACCATGATGACGGTGGGCGCCGCGCTGGTCGCGATCGTGATGGCGGCATCGGGCGAGCCCTTCGACTGGCGGCTCGACGGTATCCACTGGCTCTTCGGCATCGGCGCCGGCACCGTGATCGGCTCGATCCTGTTCTATCACGCCGTGACCCACGGCCCGGTGTCGCTGGCCTCGCCGGTGGTGGCCTGCTACCCGGCGATCGCGGTGCCGATCTCGGTCGCCCTCGGGGCCCGCCCCGATCCGCTCCATTGGGGCGCGATGGTCGCCACCATGGCCGGGGTCTGGCTGGTGGCGCGCACGACGACCAGGAGCGACACGTCGGCACCGGAATACGCGCCCCGGGTGATCCGGCGAACGATCCTCTTCTCCCTCGTGGCAGCGGCGACCTTTGCCGCCTCGCTCACCGCAGCCGACCAGGCCGTAGAAATCTACGGCCCCTGGCAGACCGTGCTGGTGGTCCGGCTCATCGGCGTCGTGACGATCTTCGCCATATTGCTCGCGCGCCGCGCGCCGGTGCGGCTTCCCGTGCGGGCGTGGCCGATCCTGGCGGCCTTCGGAGTCATGGACACGCTCGGCCACCTGCAGCTCTACATCGGCCTCGGGCTCCCCCACGGGGAGTACGCGATCGTCGCCAGCGTGGGCTACACGGTGGTGACGGTGGTGCTGGCGCGCGCCTTCCTGCGCGAGCCGGTCTCGGCGCTGCAATGGGGTGGCGTCGGGCTGGTTGTGGGCGGCGTCGGCGTCCTGGCCGCGTTCGGCTAGAGCGCGTCGCGGAGGAACGCCGAGAGCGGCTCGCCCACCGCCCTCGGCGCCTCGGCCAGCGCCATGTGCCTGAGGCCGGGCAGGATCGCGAGACGGGCGCCGGGGATGAGGCCGGCCATGGCCCGCGCCATGGCGGGCGTGTTGCCGGGGTCGTCCGCGCCGGTCATGACCAGGGTGGGGCACGGGATTCGCTCCAGACCCCGGACAATCTCGGCGTCGCCCTCGGCGAGCACCCGGTAAATCTGGGGATAGACGGCCGGATCGTTGCTCATGATCCAGTTGCGGACGAGGGCGATGGTATCCGGAGTCTCGGCGCGGAACGCGGGCGTGAACCAGCGTTCGAGTGCGGGCTCCAGGTTCGCCGACGGCCCGTCTGCCTCGGTCTGGCGCACGCGCGCGCACACCGCGTCGCGCTCGGCGGGGCTGCGGTCATGCGGCGAGTTCAGGATCGCCAGTGCCGAGAGCCGATCCGGACGATCCAACGCGACACGGCGCGCGATCATGCCGCCGAGGGAGAACCCCACGACCGCCGCGCGCTCGATGCCGCAGCGGTCCATGAGCTCGAGCAACTGCGCGGCGAACATGGCGAGGCCGGGCGTGCCGGTCGGCGGCGCGCTCTCGCCGTGGCCCAGCAGATCGTAGGTCAGCACGCCGAAATGCGGCGTGAGCGCAGGCAGCTGCCACTGCCACATGGCACGGTTCAGGCCGAAGCCGTGGATCAGCACGACCGGCGGGCCGCTTCCATGGACCTCCCAGGCCGTCTCGCCTGCGCTACCGGCGCTCATTCGCGGCCAATGCCTGACGCTGAGGTCGCATGCGGCCTCACTCGAACGCCGGCATGACCTCGTCGATGAACAGTCTGAGCGAGCGCTTCTGCTCTTTCATCCCGAGGCCGAGGCTGGCGTAGTAGGTGAACTGGTCGACGCCGAGCGCCTCGTAGGCCCTGAGCTTCTCGACCACCTCGTCCGGCGTGCCGAACATCAGGTTGTCATGGAGCATGCGCGGGTCGTACTCGCCCCGGTTCTCAAGCTCCGTGAGAGGGATCGTCCGGGGGAAGCCGTTGGCGACGTCGCCGAGGTTCTTGAACAGGTTCTCGAACTGGCCGAACTGGCGCATCGCGGCCCTCACCGGCACCTCCCAGTCCTCCTTGCGGCCGTACACCACCGTGTGGCGCATGGTGGCGAAGATCGGCCGCGGTTTGCCGGGGTTGTCGGCCAAAGCGCTTTCCAACCGCCCCTTGTAGGCCTCGACCTCCGACATCGGGCGGGTGAGCGGCCAGGAGAGGATGTTGCACTCGTGCTTCACCGCGAAGTCGTAGGTGTCCGGCGAGCGCGCGGCGATCCAGATCGGCGGATGAGGCTTCTGCAGCGGCTTCGGCACCGAGGTCGCGGCGGGGAAGGACCAGAACTCGCCCTGGTGCGCGTAGTCACCCTGCCAGAGCGCCTTCACCACGGGCAGCATCTCGAACATGTAGTGGAACGCATCGTTGCGCTGCAGGCCGGGGTGCATGCGGTCGAACTCGCGCTGGTATGCGCCGGAGCCGATGCCGAACTCGAGCCGCCCGCCGCTGTAGAGGTCCAGCAGCGCGGCCTCGCCCGCCGCCTTGATGGGATGCCAGTACGCCGCCACCACCACCGCCGAGCCGAGCCGGATACGGGACGTGTGGGCGGCCCACCAGGTCAGGATCTGGAACGGATTGGGCGCGATGGTCATCTCCAGCGCATGGTGCTCGGCGGCCCAGGCGATGGCGAAGCCGCCCGCGTCGGCCATCTGCACCATCTCCAGCGTGTGGCGCTCGACCTCGCGCATGTCCAGGTCCGGCGCCAGCCGCTCCATGTTAATGGCGAGTTGAAACTTCATGGCTTCTGGCCTTCCTAAAGGATCGCGGGAATTCGTTTGTCGATGGATAACCGACTGGTCCGGAAAATTCACCATGATCGTCGACCGCGCGGTGCTGGGGCGCAACGCCCGCAAACAAGATTTGCCCATCGGATTCCCGACCTGAAATAAGAATGATTTGCATTAGCGTCGGAATCCTCTATGATGATCGAAATGCGAGTTATTCGCATATGAGGCCGGCATCCGAATGTGCGAGGACAGGGATGAAGGGTGAGATGAGCCGCGGCGCCGCGCGGCAGGAAGATCGAGCACCGGAGGCGCAGCCCCCGCGGACGGGGCCGGGGATGACGATTCCGCGGCTCACGTTCGCCGAGCAGCTCGTGCTCTGGTCGGCGCGCAGGCTCGCCACCGCCGACTACGGCGCGGCAGCGACCGAGAGCGAAGCCTTTGCCTGCCGGGAAGACGTCCGCACCCGCGTCGCCGGCGAACTCGGCGTTGCGCTCTGCTCCACCGGCGGTCCCGGGGCCGGTCTCGAGGCGGCGGAGGCGCTGGCGCGCACCCTGGATGTTTTCGGCTTCGCAGGCGTTCGCGGGCTGCAGATGAATCCGATGTGCTGCCGCTTCGTTAGCAACGACGAGCGGCTCGTCCTGTCCCTTCTTGCGAGCTGCCAGGACGGAGACCACCGGCACGCGGCCACCCTCCTCTCTTGGTTCTTGCCGCCGGCCGCGATGCGGACTGCCGCAACGCACGGCGCCGCGTTCGCCGCTGCGTTGATGGCTGCGGGATACCTCCTGCCTCAGCGCCTCCAGCTTGCTGCCAACGCAGGCCACCATCAGGCAGCGCCGATGGAGGACGCGCGACCGCCGACGCTGCACTAGCCCGCCTATCTCACCGGGGTCACGGACTGCGCTCTCCGCAGCACCGCCGCGCTTGCGAATCGCCTCGCTTCCAAACAACAATCGGATGGAGTCTGACAGATTGCGAGCGTGACTTATGAGTCGCGAATCGCGCGGCAAGCAATCGGAAGCCGACGGCGACGGCCCCGCAAACGCGGCGCAGCGCCTCTTTGCCGCGTACGAGACTCGCCCGGCCTTCTACGACGAGATGTTCGAGGCCACCGGCGTGCCGCGCGCCCACTGCCGGGAGCTCTGCCAGGCGCTCGACGCGATGCGCCCCGCCGAAATCGCCGCCATGCAGGAATATGCCGAGCGCTCCTTCCTGCATCAGGGGATCACCTTCGCGGTGTACGGCGAAGAGGGCGCGCAGGAGCGGATCATCCCCATCGACTTCCTGCCGAGGCTCGTCGACGCCGCCGACTGGGACCTGGTCGAGCGGGGCCTGCGACAGCGGCTGGAGGCGCTCAACCGCTTCCTGGCCGACGTCTACGGACCAGGGCGGATCCTCGAAGACGGAGTCGTGCCCGTGGATCTGGTGCGCGGCTGCCCGCAATACCGGGTCGAGATGCGGGGCGTGGACGTGCCCCACGGCGTCTACGTCGCGCTCTGCGGCACCGACATCGTGCGCACCAACGACGGCTTCATGGTGCTGGAAGACAATCTGCGGGTGCCCTCCGGGGTCTCGTACATGCTCGCCAACCGGCGGGCGCTGAAGACGAGCCTGCGCAACCTCTTCCGCCGCCACCACGTGCGCGGCATCGATCACTACGGCCGGCTGCTGCGCCAGACGTTGACCGAGCTTGCGCCGCCGGGAGTCTCCGATCCCTGCATCGTCCTGCTGACGCCCGGCGTCTACAATTCCGCCTTCTACGAGCACATGTTCCTTGCTCAGGAGATGGGCGTGGAGCTGGTGCAGGGCAGCGACCTGCTGGTCCACAACGGCTTCGTCTACATGCGCACAACCGCAGGGCTCAAGAAGGTGGACGTGATCTACCGCCGCATCGACGACGACTTCATCGATCCGCTGGCGTTCCGTCCCGATTCGCAGCTCGGCACCCCGGGACTCTTCTACGCCTATCGGCTCGGAAACGTGACCATCGCCAACGCGCCCGGCACCGGCGTCGCCGACGACAAGAGCGTCTACGTCTACGTGCCCGACATGATCCGCTACTATCTGAGCGAGGAGCCGCTGCTCTCCAATGTCGATACCCGTCTCTGCCGCGATCCGGAGGGGCTGGAGTACACGCTCGACAACCTGGAAAAGCTCGTGGTCAAGATGGTCGGCGAATCGGGCGGATACGGAATGCTCGTCGGCCCCCACGCCACTCCCGAAGAGCGCGCGGCCTATGCCGAGGAGCTGCGGAGGAACCCGGACAACTACGTCTCCCAGCCCGTGCTCGACCTTTCGGTTTCGCCCTGTCTCACGCCGTCCGGCGCAGGCCCGCGCCATGTAGACCTCAGACCCTTCGTGCTGCGCGGCAACGAGACCCGCCTCGTCCCCGGCGCCTTCTGCCGAGTCGCCCTGGTGGAGGGCTCGCTCGTCGTCAATTCGAGCCAGGGCGGCGGCGGCAAGGACCTCTGGGTGCTCTCCGACTAGCCGCATGCTGTCCCGCAACGCCCAGGGCCTCTACTGGATGGGCCGCTACCTCGAGCGCGCCCAGCACGGCTGCCACCTGCTGGCGGAGCAGTTCATCATCATCGAGGATCGGCCGATCGAGCAGATCGACCAGAGCTGGCGGCGCCTCTTCAGGGCCGCCGGCCGCACGCCGCTGGGCGGTCATCTGGATCCGCCCCCCGACGACGAAGACTTCATGCTGGCCGACGCCTACACGTTGGCCGACGATCTGACCTTCGAGCCGACCAACCCCAACGCGATCCGCAACTGTGTTGCGGCGGCGCGCGAGAGCGCCCGGCAGGTCCGGAACGTCATCCCCGACAAGATGTGGTCCTCCCTCAACCTCGCATACATCGATCTGCGCGATGTCGAGATGGAGACCATCTGGAACGACCGGCCAGGCACCTTCTACGACCGAACCATGGGCGCCATCCGCACGGTCTCGGGCGTCGCCGAAGGCACGATCTACCGTGACGACGGCTGGCACTTCCTCCAGCTCGGGCGCTTTGTCGAACGGCTGCAATCCGTTGCCGCCCTGATGGACGCACACATCGCGCTGTTTCCAACGGCCGCCCCGGACGACGACGCGGACTGGCTCTCCCTGCTCTGGATCTGCGAGGCGCATTTCGCGTACCGCCGCCTCTACTCCCAAGGGCTTCGCCCGACCAGCATGGTCGACTTCCTGGTCGCCGACCCCTCGCTGTCGCACTCGATCCGACACGCGCTGGGGCGCATCGTGGAGGCGCTCGACGCCGTCGCCGCCGGCCCCCCGCTCCGGATCGAGGCGGAGCGCCGCGCCGGTCGGATGGTCGCCAGCATCGACCTCGACTGGCCGGATCGCGATCCCGAGGACGACGACGCCACACGATCGGCGCTCCAGGATTTGGGCGCCTCCTGCCGCCAGCTGCACGATGACATCGCGGCCGCCTACTTCAACTACGAGATCGAGGACGCGCCGTGAGCGGAGACACGCCGCGGCGGTTCCTGGTCGAGCACCTGTCGGACTTTCGCTACCAGGAGCCGGCGCAGGGCAGCCTGATGGTGCTGCGCCTCCACCCGCGCGAGGACGGCGGGCAGCAGGTCGCCGCCTTCACGCTCCAGATCGATCCCGCCGCAGCCCCGATTTCCTTCGAAGACTGCTTCGGCAACGCCTGCCATCTGTTCAACATCCATCGCGCGCACGAGCATACCGCCGTGCGCTCGCAGGCAGACGTCGAGACCGCGCCCGCGCCGGACTTGCCGGACCGCATGGAGAAAGACGCCTGGGGCGCGCTGGCCGAGGCCGTGCTTCCTCTCCGCCATTGGGAGTTTCTGGCGCCCAGCCGCTTCGCGCGGCCGAGCCCGGCGCTCGCAGACTTCACCGAGGCCAAGGGACTGCGGCGCGGCGACGATCCTCTCTCCTCCCTTCTGGAGCTGGGCCGCGCGCTGCACGACGCCTTCCGCTACGAGCCGGGCAGCACGGCGGTCGATTCGCCGATCGAGCGCATCCTGGAAACCGGCAGCGGGGTCTGCCAGGACTACACCCACGTGATGATCGCCATTGCGCGTTCGTGGGGCATCCCGAGCCGCTACGTGTCTGGCTACATCCATCGCGAAGGCGCGCCCGGCGAGCAGACACCCGAGGGAGCCAGCCACGCCTGGGCGGAGTTCCTCCTCCCCGATCTCGGCTGGCTCGGCATCGACCCCACCAACGACACCCTCGCCGACCACCGCCACGTGCGCGTCGCCTTGGGTCGTGACTACGCCGATGCCGCGCCGACCAGGGGTGCGGTTTTCGGCGGCGGGGAGTCCCGGCTCGATGTCCGGGTCAGGGTGGAGGAGGGCAGCGAGTCCGAGCCCGCCATCGCATCCCGAGCGGAGCGCCCGTTCATCAGCGACGCCACGCCCACCCCGGTGGGCCCCCGCCCCGGCGCCGATCAGTAGCCGGCGCGGGCGGCGGCAGCGCGCGTGCCCCCGCGTTGTGGCGCCGGGTCATCGCGACTACCTTGGGACGTAGCGGCAACGGACCCTGCAGGCGATCGTTCCATGCGTATTCCCGGCGTCGACAAGGCGAAAGAGAACCTCGTCAAGTGGGCGGCAAGGGAGGAATGGGAAGAACCGCACGCGGAGATCTACGCGACCCACATCGAACCCGTCGCCGACATCGTGGACATGTCCGGGGATGAGATCGCCGCCCTTCTCGGCGACAGCGCTGTCATGCTGCACTTCTTCATCACCGAGGATTTCTTTGCCGCCCGCTTCGGCGAAGAGGACGAGCTGAACCTGATCGACGACTATCTCAAGCGGCGCGGATGGCGCGAGACCGTCTCCGCCAGGCGCTACCTGGAGGCGCTGAGGGATTCCCATGTGTCTCTCTACGAGATCGTCGACATCGATCCGGGCCGGAGCGTGACGGTGCGCGACCTGATCCTGGGCGGGGAGGCGGTGACGGTAAACGAGAAGCTCGGCTCGAAGTCACTGGCGCGCTGGGACCGCGTAGCGGCGCGCATCGTCACCGTGAACGGAAAAGAGGTCTTCACGGGCGGCATTCTGCGGTTTCGCCACGAAGCGTCGCAGGAGCTCCTGTCGGCGTTCGACGAGTTGGCGAATCGGATGATCGAGAAGTTGCGTGAGGAGGCCGAAGAGGGCTCGGAGGATCTGCCGCTGGAGCTGGAAACGGTGCGGCGATATATCGTTCGGGGTCTGCCGTGCGCACCGATATTCTCGGAACACTGGACGGTCGACACGGTCATGCGGATGCAGGCTCCCCCGCCGGAGTTTCGCAACAGTGACGACGAGGCGATCGTCTTCTGCGAGGTGCGCTTCCCGATCGCGGGAGACGAGGCGAGGCTGGCCGCGGTGCTCGACGGGATCGAGGCGTTCGAGAGGGTGGAGGGCGACGAGGCGCACTGGGCCTGGCTGGCACCGGGCTCGCCGTTCCACCGGATGGATGGGGATGGCGGAGACCCTCCGGCGGCCGAAGCAGAGGACACCATCCGCATGACGTCGCTCGGTGACGCAGCGTTGCAGAGCGGTGCGCTGGTTCTCACCGTCAATTCGCAGAAACGGGCCGAGCGGGGGCGGGACCTTCTGGCGTCCCGTCTGGGCGATCTCGTGGGGAGCCCGCTGATCTCCCATCGGGATCCGGAACAGGCGATGGCGGAGCACGCGGAGCAGCCGGACGACGAACTCGGAATTCCGCCCGAGGAGGCGGCGCGGATCATCCATGCCTACTTCGACGAGCATTTCCGCCGCACCCTGGACGAGCCGCTCCCCATACTGGACGGCAAGACCCCGCGGCAGGCCGCGGCGACGCCGGAGGGCCGCGCACAGGCAATCGACTGGCTCAAGCAGATGGAGAACACGGAGCACCACCGCGCCGCGCAACAGGGTGAGAAGCCCTACGACACGGCCTGGATCTGGCGCGAACTCGGGCTCGAAGCGCCCCGCTAGCGCGCGAAGCGGTCGAGCACGTGGCCGGGGGGCGGGACCTCGCGGTAGCCGTCTCCGTCGTAGATGCCCGTGCCGTTGACCCAGACGCCGTGCACACCGCTGGCGTCGCGCACCAGGCGGCTTTCGCCACCGGGCAGGTCGTCGACACGTCTGATTGCACCCCGTCCGACCGTCGCCGGGTCGAAGAGCAACAGGTCCGCGAACTTTCCGGGGGCGATCTCGCCGCGATCAGGGATGCCGTAGAGCTGCGCCGGCATGCTGGTGATGCGGCGGATGCCGTCCTCCAGATCGAACAAGCCCTTGTCGCGGACCCAGTGCCCGAGCAGGTGCAGGCCGTAGCCGGCATCGCAGAGGTAGCAGAGGTGGGCGCCGGCATCGGAGAGGCTGATGAGGCCTGCGTCGTGGCGCAGCAGGCCCTCGACCGCCGCCTCGTCCGCATTGAGCAGGGCGGCGTTGAAAGTCGTGCCAAGCCTCTCGTCCACGGCGAGGTCGAACATCACGTCCACCGGGTCGCGGCCTTCGCGCCCGGCAATGGTCTCGATGGTCTCGCCTTCGAGCGCCCGGTGCGCCGGCGTCGTCGCCATCGCCACCTCGACCCGTCGCCAGTCGCCGTAGAAGATCTTGCCGCTCTGCGGCTTCTCCAGCTCGTCGCGAAAGCGGTTGCGGAAGTCCTCGCTCCCGATGATCGCCAGGAACTCATCGTCCGACGCGGTGTGCAGCGGCTCCCAGGCATCGAGGCTCTGGAGCGGGAAGGCGGTCCGCATGGAGAAGTCCATGCTGAGCGGCTGGCACGAGACCTGCGCCCACACCGCGTTGCCGCGGCTTTGCGCGGCTGCGGCGCCCTCGAGCATGCCGATGGCACGGTCCGGGAAGGTCTCGTTGTGGAGTGCTGCCGTCATGAACACCGGCCGGCCGGTCTGGGCAGCCAGTCCCTCCAACCGTTCGTTCGTCATGCTGGGGCCGACGGTGAGCTGGAAGATGCCGCGGCCGAGCTCGCCCAGCACGCCCACCAGGGCACGCATCTCGTCGTCTTCCGCGAGCCGGGAGGGCATCGGCACACCGCCGTCGCCGTAGTGGTTGATCGACGTGGAGGTGGCGAAACCGATGGCGCCGGCCTCCACCGCCTCCGTCACGATCCCGCGCATGGTGGCGATCTCGTCCCCGGTCGCAGCCCGGTCCGAGGCCTCGGCGCCAAGCACCGTGGTGCGTACCGCCGAGTGGCCGACGAAGACACCGGCGTTGAGATAGCACCCCTTGCGCCTGAGCAGCGCCAAATACTCCGGGAAGCTCTCGAAGCTCCAGTCGATGCCGGCTTCGAGCGCGGCGACGGGCATGCCCTCGACCTCGGCCAGGTTGCGGGCCATCTGCTCGCGCCGGTCGGGCGGGCACGGCGCGATGCTGAAGCCGCAGTTGCCCATGACGACCGTGGTGACGCCGAGCGAGGGGGACGGCGTCGCCTGGCTGTCCCACGTGAGCTGGGCGTCGTAGTGGGTGTGCACGTCGACGATGCCGGGCGCCAGAACGAGGCCGTCGGCGTCCACCGTCTCCCGCGCGCTCTCCGTCACGTCGCCGACCTCGGCGATGTGCTCGTCCTTGACCGCAACATCGGCGCGGATAAGCGGATTGCCGACGCCATCGGCCACCATCGCGCCGCGAATCACGAGATCATGCATGGTCCAGATCGATCCTTCTCAACGTAGGGCCGCCCGGCATCAGGGGGTCTTCGGAACCGTCACGCCGATCATGCAATCGCGGGTCACGAGAGCGGCCAGGCGCTCGCGCTCCCAGCCCTCGGTGCCGGCGGGCCGCCGGGGCACGACAATATAGCGCATGTCGGCGGTGGAATCGTGCACCCGCACGGCCACGTCGCCGGGGATCTCGGTGCCGAACTCGCGCAAGACCGCGCGGGGCTCGCGCACCACCCGCGCGCGGTAGGCCTTTGCCTTGTACCAGTCGGGCGGGATTCCCAGCAGGTTGCGCGGATAGCAGGAGCAGAGCGTGCAGACGATGACGTTGTGCACAGTCTCCGTGTTCTCGACGGCGATGAGGCGCAGCGGCCCGAGCTCGATACCCATGCTGGCGCAGGCCGCGCTGCCGTCCGCCATCAGCGCCTCCTTGAAGGCCGGGTCGGTCCAGGCGTGGGCCACCACCTCGGCGCCACGCGCGGGGCTGCGGGCGTCCATGGTCTCGATCGCGGCGCGCACGTCGTCGGCGCCGAACACCTCCTTCTCGATCAGGAGCTCGCGCACGGCGATCTCCATGGTCTGGTAGTAGGTGAGCGGGCCGTCCTCGTCGGGCGGCGGCCGGTGATCGTGGGCGTGGTCGTGGGTCTCGGTTGCCATCGCTCACTCCGTCGCGGGCTCGAGCCAGTGCTCGTAGAGCTCGATGTCGATGGTATCGCCGGGCGGTCCGTCGTAGTCCGGCCAGAGGACGGTCTGGGCGAAGCGCACCCGGTAGAGAGTCTGCTTGGGGCCGTCGCGGCGGCCGAAGGCCAGCTCTTCGGGATTGCCGAACGCGCCGCAGATGCGCTCTACGTCGCCCACCGCCCCGCGCGCGTAGTAGGGCGTGCGAATGTGGCCGAGCGGGAAGGCGCGGCGCACGGCCACACGGTCGCCGACGGCGAAGCGCGCGGCCATCAGCCGGCGCCCTCCCCGTCGCGCGCCGCGACCTCGGCCATGCGGCGGCCGAGCTCGTCGGCCGTGATGACCCCCTTGCCCAGCAGGGTGTTGGTAACGGAGGCTATCCAGCGCTCGTAGTAGGTCATGGCGTCGTAGGCCTCGGCACCGAGCTGCTCGATGCCGCGGCGAAGCTCGTCCACGGTGATGACGCGCCGCTCCGGGTGCGTGAGCAGCACCATGAGGGCGTCGACCCGCATTTCCCAGAGCGCATGCGCGTGCTCCGCCCGCTCGATGCGCCCGCCGGGCAGCCCACCGATGTCGTGGTAGCCGCGCCCCGGATCGTCGCTCACGCCGGCCCCCTCCCCTCGTCCTGCTTGGCGCGCACGATAGGTGCGGGCCGGACCCGGGGCAAGGCGGCGCGTTGTCGCCGAACCTCTCGGCTGATAGCGTGCGGCGATCGCTGACTTCGTCTCGGGGAATTGGCTGATGACGTTCGATCTGCTGATCCGCAACGGAACCTTGGTGGACGGCTCCGGCATGCCCCGCTACCGGGCGGATGTCGGGGTCAGCCAAGGCCGAATCGCGGAAATCGGCCGAATTCGCAGCCCCGCCGACGAGACGATCGACGCCGAGGGCATGATCGTCGCGCCCGGCTTCATCGACGGCCACACCCACATGGATGCGCAGGTGGCGTGGGATGCGGCAGGCACGTGCTCCTGCTGGCACGGCGTGACCAGCGTGGTCATGGGCAATTGCGGGTTCGCGCTGGCGCCCTGCAAGCCGGAGGCAAGAGAGTGGTTCGCGGAGTGCCTGGAGGCCGTGGAGGACATCCCCAAGAACGCCATGGTAGCGGGAATCGACTGGCGCTGGGAAACGTTCCCGGAGTATCTCGCGGCCGTCGAATCGTTCCCCAAGGCCATCAACTACGCCGCCTACATCGGCCACTCGGCGCTCAGAATGTACGCGATGGGCGATCGCGCCCTGGACGAGGAGGCCAGCGAGGACGATCTCAAGCTCATGGCGGACCTGGTGCAGGAGGCGCTCCGCGCCGGCGCCGTGGGCTTGTCTACGTCCAGGGCCACCACCCACATCCGCCCGGACGGCGGCCCGGTGGCGAGCCGCATCGCCAACTGGGCGGAGATCGCGCATCTGGTGGACGCGATGGCCGCGCTGAACGCCGGCATCTTTCAGGTCGGGCCCGACGTCTCCGGCGGCGAGGCGCAGCGGGCCTGCCTGGACGAGCTGACCAGGATCGCCGTTTCGAGCCGCCGGCCGCTGATGCTGGGAGTCTTCGCTTCGCGCCAGGGCGATCGACCCAATCCTCTGGAGTATCAGTTCGAGTGGATGGACCGGGTCGCAGCCGAAGGAGGGCGGGTGCTGGGCCAGGCCACCACGCGGTCGATCAACGCGATCTTCTCGCTCAAGTCCTACCTGCCGTTCGATGCCCTGCCGGCCTGGCGCGACATCCGCGCCCTTTCCGCCTGCGAGCAGCAGGCCCGCTTCCGCGACCCGGATATCCGCGCCCGCCTCGTCGCGGCCGAAGCGCGGATGCAACCGAGGAGCACCGAGTTCCAGGGCGGCGGTGCTGCCACGACCAATCCGATGAAGCCCGACTACGCCAATCTGTTCCCGATGTTCGACGTGAACTGGGACGAACCCAGCATCCAGGATCTCGCGCAAACCTCCGGTCGGCACCCTGTCGAGGTCATGCTCGACCTGATGGTGGAGAACGAGGACCTGCTCTTCGTCCAGCCACTGGTGAACGAGACACCGGACGAGGTTCGGCGGATGCTGAAGAGCCCCCGCACTCTCGCCACTTTTTCCGACTCCGGCGCGCACGTGTGCCAGGAGATGGGCTCATCGCTGCAGACGCACCTGCTGAGCTACTGGGTGCGCACCAAGCAGGCGTTTACCCTGGAAGAAGCGGTACGGATGCTGACGTTCGACAATGCGTCAGCATGGAACATGCACGACCGGAGCCTGCTGCGCCCCGGCTTCACAGCCGACATCGTGGTCTTCGACGAAACGACGGTCCGGCCGCGCCTGCCCACGGTTCAACGCGACCTGCCCGGTGGCGCCCGCAGGCTCGTACAAAAGGCGGACGGCTTTGCCGCCACGGTCGTCAACGGTGCCGTCACGCTGCGGGACGGGGAACCGACGGGTGCGCATCCGGGCCAACTCATCCGTGGCGGCGGCGCAGCCCAGTAGAGCGAACTTCTCACCAGGGTCCTGGTTTGCGCTGCGCTGTCCGGCCCACAGGGTAGGAGCAGCGCGCAGCGCGTCGCGCGAATACGCGTGCCCACGCGCGCCCACCGCGCGACGTGGGACATCGGGCAAGCGGCGTGCGGCTGGCCTTGTCGTTCGCCGTCATGCGGGCGGCAATGGCGACGTTTGACCTGACTCCGTAGCAACGATCCACACTTGAGCGCCCACCCGATGCCTGGCTCTTCAGGCGCCGCGTTCGTCCGCGCCCAAGAGGTTCCGGGGGAGCTCGCCGTCCAGCCATCGGCGGACGTTGCGCGCGCCCTGGCGCATCGCGTCGACCTGCGCGCCGGGCACGCTCGCCGAATTATGCGGCGCGGCGATCACATTGGGCAGGTCGAGGAACGGGTGGTCGATTCGGAACACGCCATGCCGCACCGGCTCGATCCACCACGATTCAAGGCACGCGAAGAACCGCGGGTTTTCGACCAGGTGGCGATAGAGCGCGTCCTGGTCGACGATCTCGCCGCGCGCGACATTGAGCAGGATCGCGTCGTCCTTCATCCAGCCGAGCTCGCGCGCGCCGATCAGCCCCTTCGTCGCGCCGGTCAGGGACATCGAGACGACGACGACATCGGCGCGGCGGAGCACATCTTCCAGCGCCGCCAGGGTGCCGACGAACGCCACCTCCTGATCGGTCTCGCCGCTGCGGTTGATGGCGTGGATCTCGGCACCCAGCGCCCTGAACAGCCGGGCTGTAGCGCGCCCGGCGCCGCCGAAGCCGAGAATCGCGCATACCGCTCCCTTGAGCGTCTTGTTGTCGACGAACTGGTTGAACCGCCCTTCCCGCATCTCCCTGTGCTCGACCGGCAGGCGCTTGACCGCAGCCAGCGTGATGGCCAGCGCGAACTCCGCCATCGGGCCGGCATAGGCGCCAGCGTTCGAGGCGATGGGCACGTCGCGCGGGAAGAGATGCAGCGGCACGTGGTCGACGCCTGCGGTCAGGAGCTGAACGAAGCGGAGCGACGTCATCGCCGCGACATCGTCGGCCGTGATCTCGATCCGGGGGTTCAGGGCGATCAGCACGCGCGCCTGTGCCCGCGCGGCGACCCAGCCCTCAGGCGAGAGATCGGGTTTGAAAACCAGTTCGGATCGGGAGTCGAGCTGCTGGCGGTAGGCGGCGCGCGCCTCCGGCGGCGGGTCGTGGGAGACGAGAATGCAGGGAAGCATCGTCACCATCCGGAAAGGGCCAACGAGCGCTTGGGCGCGCCGAGGATGTCTAACATACCGCCCGCACCGGGGCTCGCTTGAGCACGTTTGGCTGCACGATCTTTGACACAGCATAACTGGAGCCAACGGCCGAGGAAGAAGCGCCACACAGTGCTCTGCGAGACCCGCAGGCCGTGCTCCCTCTCCAGATGGGCGGCGATCTCCGAAAGCGTCATGTCCGGGATCACGTCCGCCATCGCGAGCACCGCATCGGCGCGCCCGGCCTATCTGCCCTTGAAGCTGGCCGCTCGTTTCTCGCGGAAGGCGTCGGTGCCCTCCTTGAGGTCCTCCGTGCCGCCGAGATCGTAGAACGAGCGGGACTCGAGGCGGAGCGCGTCCGCCAGCGGCAGATCGAAGGAGCGCAGCATCACGTCCTTAGCGAAGCGCTGGGCGAGCGGCGCCCGGCTCGCCACGAGCTGGGCGAAGTCCATGGTCTCCGCCACGAGGTCTGCGGCGGGCACGATGCGGTTCACGAGGCCGATGCGGAGCGCGTGCTCTGCGTCGACACGCCGGCCGGAGAGGATGATCTCCATGGCGTTGCCGAGGCCCACGATCTGCGGCAGGCGCACGCAGCCGCCATCGCACGGGTGGAAGCCCCAGTTCACGTCCTGATGCGCGAACTCGGCGTTGGGCGAGCAGAAGCGGATGTCGCAGGCTTCGGCGAGCTCCAGCCCGCCGGAAATCGCGTAGCCGTTGACCGCCGCGACGATGGGCTTGTGGATCTCGAGCCCGCGGGTGATGCCGCCGAAGCCCGGCCCGTCGGTAAAGCGGGTGCGGAACTCGGGCGCAGGGCGGCCGGCATAGTTCATGGTGTAGGTCTTGAGGTCGGCGCCGGCACAGAACGCCTTGTCGCCCGCGCCGGTGATGACCGCGACCCGCGCCGCGTCGTCCGCCGCGAATTCGCGCCAGCGCTCGATCAGCCTGTCGTTGGCCGCGAAGTCGAGGGAGTTCATCTTCGCGGCGCGGTCGATGGTGATCAGGCGCACGTGGCCGTGCGCCTCGTAGAGAATGTCGCTCATGGAGGTCCCCTGAAGGCGGGCGCTACCAGGCGGCCCAGCCGTTGTCCACCAGAAGGTCCACGCCGTGGACCGAGTCCGAATCGGCGCTGGCGAGGAAGACCGCGGCGCCGGTGAGTTGATCCGGGTCCATGTGGCCGATTCCGGCCGGCGTCAGCTCTGCCTGGCGCGCGTCGTATGCCTCGTCCGCGCGGAAGGCGGCGTTCATGTCCGTCTGGATGTTGCCGGGCGAGAGCGCGTTGACGTTGATGCCGTCCCCCGCGAGCTCCAGGCAGAGCGCCTTGGTCATGTTGGTGAGGCCGCCCTTGGTCGCGCAGTAGGCGCTGGAGTTAGGGAACCCGCCGCAGCCTGCGATGGAGGAGATGTTGACGACCTTGCCGGTGCCCCTGGCCTTCATGGTGGGCACGACGGCCTTGGTGAGGAAGAACGCACCCTTGAGATTGAGGGCGTGCTGGGCGTCCCAGTTCTCCTCGGTGACCTCCTCGATGGGCAGCGGCGTGAAGATGCCGGCGTTGTTCACCAGGATGTCCACCGTGCCGAAGGCATCGATGACCTCCTGCGCAAGGCGCTCGCACTCCGCGACAACGCCGATATCGGCCATGAACGCCGCCGCCTTGCCGCCGGCGGCCTCGATCTCGCTGACCACCGCGTCGGCGCGGTCCCGCTTCGCGCGCGCGACCACCGCGACGGCGGCGCCCTCCCGCCCGTAGCGCCGCGCGATGCAAGCGCCGATCCCGCGCGATGAGCCGGTGACGATCGCGACTTTCCCTTCCAGCTTCATGGTGCTCCGTCCCTCGTTGCGGCGCCGATCCTAAGGGTCCGCCCCAGCCGGCGACAAGGTCGGCGCTCGGCGCAGGCGGTAACCCGGGCGCGCCATGCGGGCTAGTATTCGCCGGGACGGCAACCACCTCCGGGGCGGCGAGGGTAACCGTGATGTTCCGTTGGAGCGGTTTGGCGACGCACACACGCGGGCTCATCATCACCGGGACCGGCGTTATCGTGCTGACTCCGGACACGCTCCTGATTCGCCTCGCGGACCTCGACGTCTGGACGATCACCTTCTGGCGTGATCTGTCGCTGGGCCTCGCGCTCATGCTCGGCCTCGCGGTCGTTTACCGGCGCAGGACGATCCGCGTGTTCCTCGCTATCGGTTGGGCCGGGCTCGGCATGGCCTTCCTGTTCGGCATCAACGGCATTCTCTTCGTCGTCGCCATCTCGAACACGGGCGTCGCGAACACGCTCGTGATCCTGGCGACCACGCCGGTCATCACGGCGCTGCTGGCCTGGATCTTCCTGCGCGAGCGGGTGAGCCTCGAGCTCTGGCTGGTGATCTTTCTCTCAATGTGCGGGATCGCCATCGTCGTGTGGGACGGCGTCGGCCGCGGCACGCTGCTGGGCGACCTGGCCGCCGTCTCGGTCGCGATCACGATGGCAGGCGTGTTCGTGATCCTGCGCGCGGCCCGGGCGATCAATCTGATCCCCGCGACGGCGCTCGGCAGCCTGGTGGCCGGCCTCGCCGTGCTCGCCGTCGCCTCGCCTCTCTCGGTCCCCTGGAGCAGCGCAGGCTACGTCGCCGCCATGGGGCTCGTCGTTCTGCCCCTCTCGTTCGGGCTCATCACGCTGGGGCCGCGCTATCTGCCGGCGCCCGAGGTCGCTCTCCTCACGCTGCTGGAGACCGTGCTCGGCCCGCTCTGGGTCTGGATCGTGCTGAACGAGGAGCCGCCGCTACTCACCGTGATCGGCGGCACCGTGGTCCTGGTCACACTCGCCGGCCATTCCGGCTACCAGCTGCACCGGAACCGCCGAGCTCGCTTGCCCAGAGCCACAGGTGGAGTGGGCTAAGAGGAAGCAGCGCCGGCCTCCTGCATCAGCTTCCAGACCGCAGCCGGTCTGAGCGGCGTCTCGCGGACCCGTGCGCCGGTGTGGGCGATAGCGTCTTCCACAGCGTTGGCGATCACGGCGTGGCCCGCGATCGCGCCGCCCTCGCCGATCCCCTTCGCGCCGAGCGGGTTGAGGGGCGACGGCGATTCCTCGTGGCTGATCTCGACGTTCGGCAGGTCGAGGCTGGTCGGCAGCTGATAGTCCGCGAGGTTCGCGCTCAGCATCTGGCCGTCCTCGTCATAGACCAGCTCTTCGAGCAGAGCGCCGCCCACCCCTTGCGCGATGCCGCCCACGATTTGCCCTTCGACGATCATCGGGTTGATCAGCCGGCCGCAGTCGCTGAACGCAACGTAACGTTTGATGTCCACGTCCCCCGTTTCCGGCTCGACCTCCACTTCTGCGATGTGAACGCCGAAGGCGAAGGGCGCATCCAGGGTCTCAAAATAGTGGCGAATCTCCAGCCCCGGCTCCATGCCCTCCGGCCGGTTGCCGCCGGGCCCCGCCGCCTGGGCGAGTTCCGCCAGCGTGTGGCTCTTCTCGGCGACGCCCTTGAGCCGCGCCGTTCCCTCGTGCCACTCGACGTCCGCCTCGCTGGCTTCGAGCAGATGGGCCGCCACCGCAATCGCCTTGTCGCGCACGCGCTCGGACGCCACCAGAGTCGCCGAGCCCGCCATCACCGCGTTGCGGCTCGCATAGGTGCCGACGCCGAAGGGGATGCGCGCGGTGTCCGCGAAGGTCACGGTGATCTGATCGAGCGGCACCTCCAGCTGGTCCGCCACCACCTGCGCCAATGCGGTTCCCGTGCCCTGGCCCTGGGGTGCTGCGCCGCTCACCACCGCGACCTTGCCGCCGCCGTCGACACGCACCTCGGCGCTCTCGTAAGGGCCGACGGAGGCCATCTGGGTGTAGACGCAGATGCCGAGCCCGCGCAACCTGCCCTGCTCCCGGTCGCGCGCCTGCTCGGCCCGGAAACCGGCGTAGTCGATGGCATCGAGCGCCCGCTGCAGCCCGGCAGGGAAGTCGCCGGAATCGAACACCACGGTCGATTCCACCGATACGAGGCCGGTGTCGTAAGGCATCGCATCGGCCGGCAAGATGTTCTTCTCGCGAAACGCGGCCGGGTCCATGCCGATCTCGCGGGCCGCCATATCGAACAGCCGCTCGCGCGCGAACACGGCCTCGGGCCCGCCGGCGCCGCGGTAGGGCGAGGACGGGCTCTTGTTGGTGAGCACGCACACCACCTCGCCCTCGTAATTCTCGATCCGGTAGGGGCCGGGCACGCTGGTTATCGCCAGCGACGGATTGACCGTGCCGAGGGTGCGGAAGTAGCCGCCCTGATCGCTGAGAAGCCGGCAGCGCATGCCGCGAATGGTTCCATCCGCCTCCAGCGCGACCGAGAGGTCTATATCCATCTCACGGGCATGGACGACCGTGAGCATGTGCTCGCGCCGATCCTCGATCCACTTCACCGGTCGGCCGACGCGAAGCGCCGCGAACGGGATGAGGACGTCTTCCGGGTAGAGCTCGACCTTGACCCCGAAGCCACCGCCGACCTCCGGCTGGATGACGCGGATGCTCTTTTCCTCCAGGCCGAGCAGTGCGGCGGTCAGCGCGCGCTGGGTGTGCGGCCACTGGCCGGAAGTCCAGACGGTGAGCTCTCCGTTCACCGGGTCCTGGGTCGCGAGCGTGCCGCGCCCCTCCATCGGCACGCCGGTGTAGCGCTGCATCCTGAATGTGTCGCTGACGACGTGAGCGGCGCCGTCGAAGGCCTCCGCCACGTCGCCGATCCCCTGCGTCCAGCGGACGGCGACGTTGTCGGGCACGGTGTCGTGCAGCACCTCCGCGCCGGAGGCCATCCCGCTTTCCATGGTCGCAATGGCAGGCAACGGCTCGTAGTCGACCTCGGCAAGCTCCATCGCGTCCTCGGCGAGATCGCGGCTTTCCGCGACGATCACGGCCACCGCCTCGCCCACGTAGCGCACCTGGTCGCGGGCCAGCAGGTATTGCGGGCACGGCAGCAGCCCGTCGACGGGCGCCAGCACGGGTATGGTCGGCGGCGCGTCGGGCCAGCCGTCGGACAGGCTGAAGGCGTCCACCACGCCCGGCGCCGCGCGTGCCGCCGAGAGATCGATCCCGCGGATACGGGCATTGCCGTGCGGGCTGCGCAGGAATGCCGCGTGCAGGGTGTTGGGAAGCTGTATGTCGTCGACGAACCCGCCCTCCCCGGTGAGGAGGCGGGGGTCCTCGAGGCGCTTGACGCGCTCGCCGATCATTGTTGCGCCCATGTCAACGCTCCCACAGGCGGTCAGCCGTCTCGACCGCCTTCACGATGTTCTGGTAGCCGGTGCACCGGCAGAGGTTGCCGGAAAGCGCGTGCCGGATCTCTTCTTCCAACGGACCCTTGTTCTCCAGGAGAAACTCGTGGACCGTCATCAGGATGCCGGGGGTACAGAAGCCGCATTGCAGGCCGTGCTCCTGCCAGAAGGCCTCCTGGATCGGATGCAGGGCACCGCCGTCCGCCAGCCCCTCCACCGTCATGATCTCGGCGCCGTCCGCCTGAACCGCGAACATCAGGCAGGAGCGCACCGTCTCGCCATCGAGTTGCACGGTGCAGGTGCCGCAGACGCCGTGCTCGCAGCCGACGTGGGTACCGGTGAGCCCCAGATCGTCGCGAATGAACTCGGACAGCCGCCGCCGCGCCGGGACATTCGCACTGTGAGAGCGGCCGTTGACGGTGACGTCGATATTGCGTTCGTTGTCCATCCGATCAGCCTTTCACCCAGATGTCCCGCGCCGGATCGCGCCCTGCAGCGCCCGCCGGGTCACCACGCCAGCCAGGTGCCTGCGGTAGTCCGCCGGCGAATGAATGTCGGAGAGCGGATCCACGCTGCTCTGCACGCGCTCCGCCACCGCCTGAACGGCGGCTTCACTGGGCTTCTCGCCGCAAAGCAGCTCGCTTGCGATCGCAGCCCCGTCGAAGGGCCGATCGCCCACGCCCAGGAGGCCGAGGCCCGCCCGCTCGATGCGTCCATCGCCGCCGAACGTCAGCGCGGCGGCGGCGCCGGCGAGGGCGAAGTCCCCCTGGCGGCGGCTGAACTCGTTGAAGCAGGTCGCGGTGCCTGCGGGCCACACCGGAAGCGCGACCGCAACCAGCATCTCGCCCGGCTCGATCGCCGTCATGAGGTTGCTCACGAAGAACTCGTCCGGGGTCAGCGTTCGCTCCGCGCTCGCGCTGCGCAGCCGCAGGCTCCCGCCGAGCGCGGTCACCGCCGCGGAGATTTCGGCGGTCGGGTCGGCGTGGGCAAGGCTGCCGCCGACCGTCCCGCGATTGCGGGTCTGCACATGCCCCACATCCGCGACCGCCTCGCCGAGCAGCGGACAGGCTTCGCTCACCGCCGCCGACCGTTCCACGGCGCGCTGACGGGTCAACGTGCCGATTTCCAACGCGCCGTTGCGTCGTTCGATATAGGCGAGGTCGGCGATGCGATTGATGTCGACGATGACGGCGGGCTGCGCGAGCCGGAAATTGAGGAGCGGCACCAGGCTCTGGCCGCCCGCGAGGATCGTGGCGTCGTCGCCATGCTGGGCCAGCAGGTCCAGCGCTTCGTCGACCGTGCTCGGGTCCGCATAGGAAAACGGTGGTGGTCTCATCCCGTATCCCTCCAATGGCCTTGCGTACCCAATGATGGTCGAACGTCATTGGATGGGGAACGGTATCAAGGTTTGGCTATCGTGTCATTGCAATCGGGTCATGATCGAGCGGTTCCGGGGGATTTTGCACCCGCGACCACAAGTGTGCGGAAAGCGAAAAACCCTTGCGCCGCCGCGCCCGCCGACGGCAAGCTTCGCATGCGGCAGTCGAGAGAGGATCGCCGGGAGCGGCGCCTCGCGGACAACGGAACAAGCCTGTCGCGCAGGGAGGGATCGACAATGCACATTTCATGGCTGCACCGCGTGCTCGTCGCAATCGTGGCTGCCATCGGCATGGCCGGTGCGGCGCAGGCCAAGGACCTGCTGGTCCTGGCCGACGACATTCCCGCCGGTCTCGACTACGACGGGCCGACGGCATCGCTGATCCCGACTTACGGCGGCATCGCGAACCTGCTGGAGCCGCTGGTCTACTACGCGCACGGCGAGGTGAACGAGGAGGGCGTGCAGCTCCTCGACTTCAACAAGTTCGAGGGCAGGCTCGCGGAATCCTGGACCTACGACCCCGAGACCTTCACCTGGACGTTCAAGCTCCGCCAGGGCGTCAAGGGCTGCAACGGCGCCACCTTCAACGCCGACGACGTGGTCTATACCTTCGCCCGCGCGAAGTCGGTGAGCGGGGCTGCGCCGATCGGCTGGTTCCTCTCCAATGTGGGCTCGATCGACGGCTTCACCCCGGCCGTCTTCGCCCAGGACGAATCCGGCGCCGCAGCGCGCACCCTCGGCGACGAGGTCACGAAGATCGACGACTACACGGTGCAGATCCGCCAGTCCGGGCCGAACCAGCTCTTCCTCCGCGTGCTCACCATCTTCGGCCTCTACATCTACGACAAGGAGACCATGGAGGCCAACGCGACCGAGGAGGATCCCTGGAGCCACACCTACAACAACAACGTCAACGCGCCGGGCTTCGGCCCCTGGTGCCTGGACAACTGGGACAAGGGCGCGGGCTTCACCGTGAAGGCGAACCCGGATTACTACCTGGGCCCCGCAGCCTATGACCGTGTCGTGCTGCGGAAGGTGCCGCAGAGCGCCAACCGCGTCGCCATCCTGCAGTCGGGCCGGGCGCAGATCGCCGAGCGGCTGACGCCCAAGGAATACGACAGCCTGAGCAAGATCGACGGCGTCAAGGTCGTCAGCGCCTACGGCAACGAGAACCTCTTCCTCTACGTCAACTACCAGGTGCCGCCCTACGACAACCTGGCGATGCGCAAGGCGCTGGCCCACGCGGTGCCCTACGACAAGGTCATCTCCACCAGCTACTTCGGCAAGGCGCGCAAGTGGCCGGGGATGATCCCGACGACCTATCCGGGCTACCACGAGGCCTCGGTGCAGTACGAGGAGAACCAGGCGAAGGCCCGCGCGTACCTGGCAGAAGCCGGCTATCCCGAGGGCCAGGGCCTGGAGGCCTTCCCCGACGCGCTCAGGATCACCTACATCGCCGAGAAGGAATCGGCCTTGGGCCCCACCGCGACCGTGCTGCAGACGGCGCTCCGCGACGTGGGAATCGAGATGGAGCTGGACCCCATCCCGCAGACCCAGTACGGCGAGCGCGAGCTGGTCAAGAAGGACATGCCGCTCGGCTTGACCGACCACGTGAAGCCGATCGGCGTCGACGCCGCCTACGGCATCCTGCTCAGCTACGTGACCGCGGCCAAGGGCGGGATCATGAACGCCATGAACTACAGCAACGAGGCGGTGGACAACGCGCTCTTCGCCACCTTGAACGAGGCGGACGACGCCAAGCGCACGGCGACGCTGATCGACATTCAAGAGACGCTGATGGAGGAGCTCGCGATGGTGCCGATCCTCGAATACAAGACCCACTGGGCGACGTCCGCGGATGTCACCGGGGTCGTCTGGCACCCGGACAACGCGCTCCACTACTACGACTTCCGCCCCGCCGAGTAGGGCAGAGAGCGGGAGGCCGGAACGGTGGAGATGGAGCTCAGCAGGGAGCGCACGGCGCTCGTCGTCATCGACATGCAGCGCGCCTTCCTCGAGGACGAGGGCTCGCTTGCGCAGGCGGGAATCGACATCACCGGGCTGAAGGCCGCGATGGCGGGCTGCAAGCGGCTGCTGGCCTCGGCCCGGCAGGCAGGCGTCCCGGTGATCCACACGCGCTATGTCTACCGGCCGGACTACGCCGACGGCGGCATCCTCGTGAACTACATCATGCCGCAGCTTCGCGAGGTGGATTCGCTCGCCGCCGGCACGCCGGACATCGAGATCGTGGACGAGCTTGCGCCGGTGGACGGCGAGACGGTCATCGACAAGAACCGGCCGAGCGCCTTCTACGCCACCAACATCGAGCCGCTGCTGAACGGCCTCGGCGTCGACAGCCTCGTCGTCTGCGGCGTGACCACCAACATCTGCGTCGAGACGACGGTGCGCGACGCCAGCCAGCGCGACTACAAGGTCTTCGTGCCGAAGGACGCGACCGGCGAGCTGGAGCAGCTCCGCTACGACGGCGCGCTCGCCGGCATGGCCTGGGTCTTCGCCAAGATCGTCGACACCGACGACGTGATCAGCGTCTGGGGCCAGGGCAACCAGTGAGCGAACGGCCGGCGGCCCGGCGACGGCCGGCGGCCACGCGGTGACCAAGAGCGACTCCCACCTCCCCTTGTCCCCCTCCCCAAAGGCGGAGGGGGAACGCAGACAGCGCCGCCTGTTCTCCCTCTCCTCCCTGGGGAGGAGAGGGTCGGGGAGAGGTGGGGACACATGGCCTAGACCGTGATCGGCCGCTTCGTCCTCCGCCGCCTCGGGATCGCCGTGCTTCAGCTGCTCGGCGTGGCGCTCGCGGTCTTCTTCCTCATCCGGCTGCTGCCGGCCGACCCCGTGGCCCGGCTGGTGGGGCTCAACGCCAGCGAGGAAGCCTACGCCCAGGCCGAGCGGACCCTCGGCCTCGACCGCCCCGTCGTCGATCAGCTGCTGAGCTTCCTCGGCCTTTCCTCCGGCAAGGGCGCCGATGGGCTGGCCGACGGCAGCCTCGGCCTCTCGTGGGTAACCGGCGATCCGGTGTTCCTCGAGATCGGGCGCTTCCTGCCGGTGACGCTGGAGCTGGTCACGCTCGCGCTGCTGATCTCGTTCCTCATCGCCATCCCTCTCGGCATGGCGAGCGCGACCAAGCCGGGCGGCATCGCCGACCGCGTCGCCTTCGTCTGGGGCCTCTTCGCCGGCGCCCAGCCCGACTACTGGTGGGGCCTGCTGTTCGTCTTCCTCTTCTTCTTCATCCTCGGCATCGCGCCGCCGCCGCTCGGGCGCATCGACCCGCTGCTCATCGAGCCGAGCGTGATCACGGGCTTCCTCACCATCGATTCGCTGCTGCAGGGGCGCCTCGACACGTTCGTCTCGGCCCTCCATCACCTGATGCTGCCGATTCTGACCCAGGTGTTCGTGGTCTCCGGCGCGATCACCAAAATGGTGCGCCAGAACATGATCCGCGCGCTGAAGTCGGACTACATCCTCTACGCCCGCTGCTGCGGCCTCTCCAAGCGGCAGGTGGGGCGCTACGCACTCCGCGCCGCGCTGACGCCGGCGGTCACGCTGGTCGGGATCTTCTACGGCGTGCTGCTGAGCGCCGCGGTCACCGTGGAGCTTGTCTTCTCGCTTGGCGGCATCGGCGAGTACGCGATCCGCTCGATCCTCTCCTTCGACTATCCGGCGATCCAGGGCGTGGTGCTGATCGTCGCCCTCGTCTCCCTCCTCATTTACCTGCTGCTCGACATCATCCACGCCTACCTCGATCCCAGAGTGAAGTATTGAGCGGGGCGGGCGCGGCATGACCGATCTCACGGGCGCACCGAACTCGGCCTTGCCGGCGGTGGACCGGCGTGGCCTCCTGGCCCGGCTGCGGAGCGATCGCTTCTTCCTCGTCGGCGCTGTGATCGTCGCCCTCTCGCTCTTTCTCGCGGCCTTCGGCCCGCTCATCAGCCCCTACGACCCTCTACGCTCGACCGGCGAGATCTCGACGCCGCCGCCCCCCATCGAGACCTGGCCGCGCCTCTTCTATGAGACCGTGAGCGGCCAGCGCGAGGCGCCGCCCCACTGGTTCGGCACCGATCAGTCCGGCCTCGACGTATTCTCCCGCGTCATCTCGGCGCCGCGCGCGGACATGACGATTGCCTTGGGCGGGGCGTTGATCTCGCTGGTAATCGGCACCTTCCTCGGGCTGCTCGCGGGCTTCTACCGGAACTGGGCGACCGAGTTCATGATGCGGATCTCGGACGTGCTGCAGTCCTTCCCGGTCT
>JAPPHR010000142.1 GCA_028820995.1 Rhodospirillales bacterium | reverse complement strand
AAACCGGACAGATCATCTGGTACATGCACCGGACATATCCCGTGTTGCCGACAGGGGTGTCGCTTTATCTTGCCCAGTTGGCGAATCAGGATAATGTTGCGGCGCCGTGATACGCGACTCCACCATACGGCCGCGCAGGCGCGCCCGCGCGCCGGCCCTCCTGTTCATCACCGCAGCCCTCCTGGCGGCCATGGCGGCCGGGCCGGCGGTGGCCGACCTGCTTGGAGACGGCGCTGCCGCCTACCAAGCCGGCGACTATGGGGAGGCCGCGAATGCCTGGCGTCCGCTCGCCGAAGGGGGCGATGCGATGGCGCAGTTCAATCTGGGCCTCCTTTACGAGACCGGACGCGGCGTGGCCGAGGATGCGGCCCAGGCCGCGGCCTGGTATGAGCGCGCCGCCCTTCAGGGCGTAACCCGGGCGCAGTTCAATCTGGCGCTGCTCCATCAGACCGGGCGCGGCGTCGAGAAGGACGGGGGGCAAGCGCTCTACTGGCTCGAAGTGGCGGCGCGTCACGGCGAGGGGGCGGAGCAGGAGCAGGCGGCCGACGCCGCGGCTCGACTGGCCGAGATACTCCCGGCGGAGGACGCGGACGATGCGCGCGTCCGCGCCGGCGTGTTCGCAGTGCACCTGGAGGAAGTCCCGGCCCGTGAGGCCGCGATCACGCTGATCCTCTCCGAGAGCCAGGTCGAGGAGTTGCAACGGCGGCTGGCGGCCCACGGCTACGAGCCGGGGCCGGCAGACGGCATTCCCGGTGAGAAGACGCGGAGCGCCGTGCGCCGCTACCTCGCCGACCGGGGCCTGGAGTGGCCCCAGGGCGAGAACCTGTCCCAGCGCCTGCTGGACCTCGTGCGCGCGCCTTAGCCCGCCTCTTTTGCAGCGGTTTCGGTCTGCGTCATGCGGCCCTGCTATTGTCGCGCCGGGCAACGTGAGAAAGCGTCGGCGGCAGGCTGCGCGGAAGGGAGGCGCCGGTGAGCGACGCGCGCGAGATTACCAAGCATTACACGAGCGGCGATCTGCTGGCGCGGCTCGAGGCGAGGCTGCGGGAGGACGGGTTCGACCCGGCGCACGTAACCGCCGAGGCGCTTGCGCCCTACGACCATTTCCACGGCCGTGGCCTGGAGGCGACCGAGGACATGGCCGGGCTGCTGCAGGTCGCCGAGACGGACCACATTCTGGATGTCGGCAGCGGTCTCGGCGGGCCCGCGCGCTACATGGCCACACGCTTCGGCTGCCGGGTCAGCGGGGTCGACCTGACGGCCGAGTTTTGCGACGTCGCCCGCCACCTGACGGCACTGCTCGGGCTCGAGGAACGCGTCTCGATTTGGCAGGGCGATGCCTTGGCGATGGCGTTCGCAGACGCGGCGTTCGATGGCGCCTACTCGATGAACGTCTCGATGAACATCGCCGACAAGCGCGCGCTCTATCGGGAGATCCACCGCGTTCTCAAGCCCGGCGCCTGGCTGATGCTGTCGGAAGCCGCGCAAGGGCCGGGCGGCGAGCCGGACTTCCCGACGCCCTGGGCGCGGACCGCGTCGTCGAGCTTTCTCGCGACCGAGGCCGAGACTCGCACGAACCTCGAGGCCTGCGGGTTCACGATCGAGAGCCTGCGCGATACGACGGAGGCCGCGCTGGCCTATGGCGCCCGCTCGCGCGCCCTTGTCGAGGCCGGGGAGAAGCCGTCGCATCGTGCCGTCTCGCTCATTCACGGCGCGCTCGCCGAGGATGCGGCGGCAAACTCGGCCCGCGCGCTGAAGGAGCGCCGCGCGGTGCCGATCGAACTCCTCTGCCGCAAGGTGCAGAACCGGGCGTGACAGATTGACCCGTCTCGGCCTCACTTATCGCTGATTCCGCGGGAGGGCGGGCGGCACGTGCGCGAACGCCCGCCGCCGCGAATGGCAGGTCAGTGGGCGGGTGCGCGCATGTCCTCCGGCACCACCGCACCATCCTGCACGATGAGCTCGTCGTCGAGCCAGAGCGAGCAGCCCTGCATCGGCAGGTCGAGGTGGCAGGGGGTGTCGTTCTCGCCGCCGAACTCGGTATCGGGGCCGAGCGAGAACAGCACGTTGCCGTAGTGCGCGCGGCCGTCCATGCCGATGCCCGGCAGGTCGGGCCGCCAGATGCAGTGGTGGTTGAGCCCCCAGCCGATGTGCGAGACCGCGTAGGCGCGGGGGTCGTCGTAGCCCTCGATGAAGCCCTGCAGGTGGCGCGCCCGCGCGCCGCCCGCGATCTCCGTCACCATGCCGTCCGCGATCTCGAAGGCGATGCGCTCGCCGGTGAACTCGCGGAGCGGGAAGACGATGTCGTCCGCCTCCATCACCACGCGGCCCTGCACGCCGCGCTCGGCCGCGAGCGTGGCCAGGAAGCCGCCCGGCCAGTGGTCCCAGCGGCCGGGCTTCGTGGTGTAGCCGTACTCCGTGAGGATCGGCTTGTCGCCAAGCGTATAGGTGACGTCGGTGCCCGCCTCGTTGGTGAAGCGCAGCCTTTCCGCCGCCTTCAGCCGCGTCTCCCCGGCCTCGACGCGCCCGCGCATCTCGGCGCTGGGGAAGAGGCGCTCCAGGATCTCCACGGGCTCCACGACGAGCAGGATGCGGGTGCCCGCCTCCTGCATCCTGATCTGCTCGTGGGAGAAGAGGAGGAGCATGTGATCCACCACCATGTCGGCGTCGAGGCAGGTCTGCATCGCCTCCGGGTGCTTGCCGAGCGCGTTCTGCCCGATGTTGGCGATCCTGACCGCCGGGTCCTCCGCGCCGTCGGCGGCGAGGTGCACGTCGGCCACGTCGGCGCCGAGGTCGCGGGCGGCCGCGAGCGACGCCTGCCGGTAATGGTCGAGCTGATCGCCTTCCGAGAGGACGGCGACCGTCTCCCCCGGTCCCACCGCGCAAAGCTCCAGGTTGCGCCTGAACAGCTCCGTCAGTCGTGCCTGATCCTGCTGTGTGCCCATGATTCCGGCTCCTATTCGGCGGCGCTCACCAGCGCCGTGTAGCCGCCGTCGCGCGGCTCCCTGTTGCGCGAGGCGGTCTCACGGAGCGCTTCCTCGCCTTCACGGCGGCGCCTCGCGAGCGCCTCGTCGTCTGCGCCCAGCAGCTTGTCGAGGTAGTAGTTGAGGAGGTGGTGGATGGCGCGCTCCAGCCGCGCGGTCGGCCCCGGCCGGAAGGCGCGCGAGCCCACCCCGTTCTGGAGCGATTCCAGCATCGCCCGGTCTTCGTTCGCGACCAGCCGTATGAAGTCGGCATAGATTTGGTTCTTCTCCTCGAAGGCCGGCTCGTCGAAATAGGTGTCGGGCAGCTGCGTGTAAATGATGATCCGCGTGGTGGCGCCGTCGATGGGATGGGCCACCCAGGGCTGGATCATGTCGTGGCGGCCGAAGATGCTCATGGTCGGCCTGATCCAGGTGGTGCACGCGAACTTGTCCGTCACCTTGCCCTTGAGCCAGGGCATCGTGTCGAAGAGAGTCACCCCCTTCGGCGCCATGGTGTAGCTCTCGTAGGCGGCGTTGTAGCCGTTCCTCTGCAGGTTGAAGCGGAAGTCGGCGACCGGGAAGTGACCGCCGAAGGAATCCTTGTGGATCACCCCCACATGGTAGATGTCCATGAGGTTCTCGGGGATGAACTTCCAGTTACAAGGCACGTCGAAGACGTACTTGTCCGACGCCCGCGTGTTCTCGGGCTGCAGGAACCCGGCGAAGTCCCTCACCCCGTCCTCGTCGAGGCAGTCGGCGAGGCTGCGGCACTCCGGGTCGAAGTTGACGAAGATGTAGCCGCCCCAGGTGTCGAGGGCGACGCGCGGCAGCGCGCAGGTCGAGAAGTCGAAATTCTCGACCTCCTTGGTGTGCGGCGCGCCGAGCAGCTTGCCCTCAAGGTCGTAGACCCAGGCATGATAGGGGCAGCGAAAGCTCTTGAGGTTGCCCTCGCCTGTCGCGACCTCGACGCCCCGGTGCTGGCAGACGTTGCTGAAGGCGTTGAGCGCGCCGTTCGCCCCGCGGCAGACCAGCAGGGGCTCGCCGGCGATCCGCATGGCGTGGTAGTCGCCCTCGTTTTCGAACTCCTCCACGCGGCCGACGCAGAGCCACTCCTTCATGAAGATGGCGTCGACCTCGTAGTCGAAGACCTCCGGCGACGTGTAGAGAATGCCCGGCAGATGCCGCGCCGTGCCGAGATCCCGGCGTGTCTCCCTGATCGCTTCGAGAATGCTCTCGTCGAGCGAAATGCCCCGATGCTGCATCGTGCAACGACCCCCCTGTTTGCCGATGCCGCCAGTATAGCGGCCCGCCCCCGGCGAGTCCGCCAGGACCGGCGCTCACACGGGGCAGCGGGTGAGCAGGCGGCCGACGTCGTCGAAGCGGAGCGCTTCGGCCTCGCCCAGCACCGTGCCGGCACCGTTCAGCTCCTCGGCAAGCGGCGGCGAGACCAGGATCGTCTCGAGGTGCAGGGTCGAGTGGATCAGGCAGAGCCGGGCGTCCGCCCCGTCGAGGTGCCAGCTGGTGCCGACGGCGGCCTGCAGCGCCGCCTTGTCGGTAGCCAGCACGGCGGGGATGCGCACCCGCTCGGTAAACGTCGCGGTGCAGGCGTTCATGTACATGGCGTAGAGATCGAGGCTGTCGGCGACCGCTTTTGTCGTGTAGTCGGCGTTGCCGACGCCGAGCCCGTTGCCGTGGGTCTCCGGCGTGAGCCCCAGCACCACCAGCTTGGTGATGACGGGCGCCGGCGGGTTCGGGCGCCCCCTGATGTCGAAGCGCGCCGTGACCGCCGGGTCCATGCCGGTGCCGGAGATGTTCTTGCCGAGCCGCTCCACCGCGAGCACGTCGATCTGCTCGAAGGGGAGCTTGGGGACGCAGCCCTTGGCGGTCTTCAGCAAGCGCGCATCGGTCTCGTAGAAGTCCTCCGGCTCCACGCCCTCGATCATCGCCGCCTCGCGCGCGGCATTCTCGACAATGGCGATGCCGTAGGCGACCGGTGCCTCGCGGATGGCAATGCGCGCCCACTCGGGCAGCACCTCCATGTAGCCGCGCACGCCGAGGCGATGCACGAAGCGCGCGCCCTCGGCCTTGCCGAGGCCGATGGCGACCATCTTGGTGAGCCCGCTTTCGACCTCCCGGTCGAAGGAGGTGTGCGACTTGACCCGGCCCACCACCAACACGGCCTCGGCCTCGAAGGCGTGGCGGTCGAAGTGGACCGGGATGCCCGCGCTGGTCTCGCCCAGCCGCACCACCTCCATGCTGGCCCGGATGGGGCAGCCCATGGCCTCTTCGGTGAAGCCGAGCTCGGCGAGCAGCGACACCTGGCCTTCGGCGACGGCGCCGCCGTGGCTCCCCATCGCCGGCACGATGAAGGGCGCAAGCCCGCGTTCCTTGAGCCAGTCGGCCGCCGCCTTGACCACGTCGGGCTTGCTGCGGATGCCCCGGCTGCCGCAGGTGATCGCGACGCGCGCACCCGCCGGGAGCGCGGTGAGCTTGTGCGAGGCATCGAGCGCGGCGCGCGTGGCGGCGGCGAAATCGGGGAGCGCCGGCACGTTCGGATGGCGCAGCGCCACCGGCATCACCGGCGGCAGGCGCTCGTTCTCGAACTGCGGCAGCGCGATGGCGGGGAAGGTCGGGCTCGGCGTGTTCAGCGTCATGGCGGCACGATACACCAGAGCGGCGCCGGCCAGAACGCCGCTGAGACCACGACCCCGCTGGGAAGTGCCGACTGTTGCAATCCCCTTTCAAGGAAGTAATGTATCCTTACTACGAACTGGGCATACAGGGGACGATCGTGCTCGCGAAGCTGACCTCCAAGAACCAGTTGACCCTGCCCAAGGCGGTCACCGCCGCAGTGGAGGCCGCCGAGTATTTCGATGTGACCACGGAGAACGGCCGTATCGTGCTCACGCCGGTTCGCGTCAACCGCGCCGATGGCGTGCGTGCGAAGCTGGCAGAACTCGGGCTGTCGGAAACCGATGTGAAGGACGCGATCGCCTGGGCCCGGTCGGGCGAATGACGCCGGTCCGCCCTGTCCTTGACACGAACATCCTGGTCTCGGCGCTGCTGTTCCACTCCGGTGCGCTGGCGTGGCTGCGCGGCGCATGGCGCTCCGGCCGCATCAGGCCGCTTGCGGGGCCGCAGACCACGACAGAGCTGATCCGAGTCCTGTCCTATCCGAAATTCGCGTTGAGCGACGGGGAGCGGCAGGAACTCCTCGACGACTATCTTCCCTTCTGCGAGACCGTGGCCGTGCCGGAGCCGCCACCGGAGGTCCCCGCGTGCCGAGACCCCTTCGACCGGCCATTCCTGGAGCTCGCGCTAGCCGGACGTGCCGATGTTCTGGTGACTGGCGACGCCGATCTCCTCGCGCTCGCGAATGATTTTTCCGTGCCCATAGTGTCGCCTGCCGCATTCAAGGAGCGGCTGTCCCGCGACAACGTGTCTGACGGGTGATTCGCTTCGGGTCGTCGGACTGCGCGCAGCGGCGTCCATCCCCGTTCGTCCCGATGATCGATGGCGAAGCGTGGCTCGGCTGCGTCCGGCTTCCTGCGGCTCAGCGTGCCTGCGGTTGCCTCTCCATGACGCATGGTGAATTGTCCCGCGACACGACCGCCGCACGCACATTGGGGGGGAGCCCGTGCCAACAATCGACAAGCTGGACGTCGGCTTGTTCCGCCTGCCGCTGCCGATGGCCATGGGGGCCGCGGCTGCGGGCGTGATGACCGCCTTCGACATGGTGACGGCGCGGATCACGGACAGCGACGGC
>JAPPHR010000026.1 GCA_028820995.1 Rhodospirillales bacterium | reverse complement strand
AACGTGCGCCATCAATCCGCGCATTTATCGGCAAGACCGACACGAATAGATCGGGTTAAGGGTGACGATTTCGCTCTTGCGGCACCCGGTGAGCAGCAGCAGTCGAATGATCGCCACGACCTGCGAATGATCGGCCTCATGGCGCGTCAGCACCGCGCCCAGCCGGCTGACCTCCGCCGTCGACAGGAAGCGCTCCCGCCCCTGGCGGCGGTATCTCCTGATGCCCGTGCACGGGTTGGTGCCCTCCGGCCGGTAACCGTAGACCTCGGCCTGGCGCATGATGACGGAGAGAATGGGGGCCGAGCGATCCGCCGCCACCGGCGTCTCGTGAAGGGACGCGAACCACTGTCGGACGTCGCGGGCGGCGATGTCCCCGATGGGGCGACCTCCGAACCAGGGCAGGATCCGAGTTCGGTAGTAGTCCTGGTTGACTTTGAGCGTCGAGGGTTTCCAGTTCCGGGCATACCGCCTGAACACCTCGTCGGCGACAGTCTCGAACGGGGTGTCGGGCAGCGCCACATCGCCGTTTCCCTTGCGGATCGACGCCAGCAGGGTCCTGGCTCGGTCGCGGGCTTCATCCGCGCTGATGGCTCCGGCTTGGCCGACGATCTTCCAGACCCGCCGGCCATTGTGCTGGCTATGTATGAAGTAGCGCTTGGCTCCCGTGGGCAGGACCCTTACGCCGAAGCCCTTGAGGTCTCGGTCGCGAACGTCGTAAGCGGCCTTGCGGGGCTTGAGCGCATCAACCCGGGCTTGGGTGAGACGAAGTGTTGCCATAGAGTTTCCTCCTGCGCTTCCCGTTGCAGCCGGGGCGAAAACACGGACCGATTCCTTGGCCACCGGCCAAATCAGGAGGAAAAAAGCAACCCTATGTCAGCACGTTAGCACCGCAGGTGCGCTGGTCGGTGTTGAAGATCTCCGGCGCGCCATGTGCGGCCAGGGCCTCTTCGAGCGCGTCCGTGCAGAAGCGCGCGTCCGGCGTGTTCGACAGCCGCCAGGCCAGGACGTAGCGGCTCGCCCAGTCCATGATAGCCACCAGGCAATTGATCCTCTTCACCGGTTCACGCACGACTGCGTTGCGGCAGACGGTGAGCGCATCGCGCGGCGGCGGCTCTGTCAGTCTGCCGAAACCCGGTTGAGACACTGCACGTTGGAGTCGGTGGTCGCCGTCGTGTCGCTCCCGAGAGCCTCTGGTGCTAACAGAAGCAAACTCCAGATATTGGCCACGTGGCCGCTCGGCGAGCGTCCTCCAGCCTTCTCAGAAGCAGCCCCTCATGCTGGGCCAATGCTGTCAATGCGCGATAGCTCGGACCGCGCTTGACCACATCCAAGTGGCACCGGCCAGGGCTGCCCCGCGCGGTGTGCGTACCGCCGGGCCATCGCCCGCGCGACGCGGTCGGATGCATAGCCAACCCGGCGCGCGATCTGCTGCCACGACTCGCCGCTCTCCCGGAGCTGGTACGCCATGCGCCCCCTGTGGAGCGTGCTGCCGTCTGCCAACCGATTCTGATAGAACCTCGCCGCCTTGCGGGCACTGTGCCCGTTGTCGTCTTCTGAGTAGCTGCACGGTCGCGCGATCTGTTTCCACGGCAGGCCCTGTTGCCGGAGCCGATGTGCTTTCCGAGCGCGGGAGAGGTCGCCCAGCCCCCGTGGCGTCCGCCGCCTCAACCGCTCCAGGTGCGCGGCATACCACGCGACGCGGGGATCGTCGGAGGCAGCCGCGCGACGTGCCAGCCGCTTGACCTGGGCGACTTTCAACCCAGAGGCCCGCGCCGCCGGCATCCACAAGGTGCGCGGGATATAAATGCTGGTCGGCGGCTCGACGGACGCGAAGATCGACTCGGCGTGGGTCTACCAGATCCGTGACGCCTGGGAGGAGGCTCCACGCTCGGCGAACGGGATGGTGAACATGCTCTCGATCCTGTTCAACTTCGCCATGTTGCGCGGCGGGCGCACGGACAATCCGTGCAGGCAGGTCAGGAAGCTGAAGGGCGGCAAGTCCTACGATCCCTGGCCGGAGGTTGCGATCGAGCGCTACCGGGCGGAGGCCAACCCGCGCATGGTGTGGGGGATGGAGCTTGCGCTGCACACCGGGCAGCGCCGGGGCGACGCGCTGGCGATGCAGTGGAGCAACATCGAGGACGGGCTTATCTCGGTGGTGCAGCAGAAGACCAGGGCGCGGCTTCTGATTCCAATCCACCCCGACCTTGCCACCGTGCTCGACGCCATCCCGCGCGTAGGTACGAACATCGTCCACCGCGCGGACGGGCGCGCCTACACCGGCACCGGGCTCTCGTCACTCTTCCGGCGCGAGCAGAAGCGGCTCGGGCTGGGCGGCCTCCAGTTCCACGGGCTGCGCGCGACGGCCGCGACGCAGCTTGCGGAGGCGGGCGCGACGGAGCGCGAGATCATGTCGGTTTTGGGACATCAGACGGCTTCGATGGTGACGCGCTACACGCGCCGCGCCGAGCAGGAACGACTCGCCAAGGCAGCAATCGTGAAGCTCAAGCCGCGCTGTGACGAGGGCGGAGGATGAACAAAAGTGTCTAACTCGCCAAGAACTGGTGTCTAACTATGGACAGCACCACGTACCAATCTCCTGCTAAGTCATTGAAAGGAATGGTGGAGCCAGCGGGAGTCGAACCCGCGACCTCTTGAATGCCATTCAAGCGCTCTCCCAACTGAGCTATGGCCCCGCAATTCCGGGCGCGCCGCGCGGCGGACGAAAGCCTAGGCGTTCCGTCGCGCGCAACGCAAGGTTCGTCAAGAATTAGGCACGGTCGGCCGTGGGTCAAGAGTCGGGATGTTTCGACTCCTTGGCGTCGATGTCCTCGACCAGATCGCCGTCATCTTCGATGTCGTCGATGATCTCATCGGCGGCGGCATCGTCGGTATCAGCAGCGTCGACCGCGATCACGGCTTGCTCGGTGGCAGCCGGTGCCGGCGCCGGTTCCGGCTGCGCCGCGGGGCGCCGGCGGTTCGGCCGGGCAGCTTCAACTTCGACCTCGGTTTCGCACTTGGGACAGGCGATCGGATTTCGATGCAAGTCGTAGAACTTCACGCCGCAGCTCATGCAGGTGTGCTTGGCGCCCCATTCCCGCTTTGCCACTCCCGTGCTCCATGCTTGTTGAGCCCAACGTGGCCGTCGCCAATGCCAGTTTGGCGCTTCTCTGTCAAAGCGATTTTTTGGTTGAAATTGCGCCGCTTGACGGGTACCCGCGCTGTGCTAGAGACCGGGCGTGCCCGACGCCATGCCAATCCACGCGCGCGCCGCGAGGATTGCGCCGGAGAACCCGAATTGAACCCCCTGATTTCGTCGGCTGCCGGCCCCTTGAAAGGCACCTGCGCCGTGCCCGGCGACAAGTCCATCTCTCACCGCGCGTTGATGCTCGGCGCGCTCGCGGTCGGAGAGTCCCGCGTCAGCGGCCTGCTGGAAGGCGAGGACGTGTTGGCGACGGCGGCTGCGCTCCGCGCCCTTGGTGCGACCGTCGAACGGGGCGACGACGGAGTCTGGCGCGTGCAGGGCGTCGGCGTCGGCGGGTTGGCCGAGCCCGACGCGGTGCTCGACCTCGGCAATTCGGGGACAGCAGTCCGTCTGCTCGCGGGCATCTGTGCGAGCCAAGGGTTCACCACCTTCATGACCGGAGACCGTTCGCTCTGCCGGCGGCCGATGGGCCGGATTATCGAGCCGCTGGAGCGTATGGGCGCGCAGTTCGTCGCCCGTAGCGGCGGCCGCTTGCCGTTTGCACTGATCGGCGCCGCGCATCCGCTGCCGATCGAATACCGGCTGCCGATGCCGTCTGCGCAGGTGAAGTCGGCGGTGCTGCTCGCCGGCCTCAACGCGCCGGGGGAGACCCGCGTGGTCGAGCCCGCACCGAGCCGCGATCACACGGAGCGTATGCTGCGCCTCTTCGGCGCGCAGGTCAGCGTCGAAGCGGAGGCGGAAGGCGGCAGCGTGATCGCTGTGGCCGGCTACCCGGAGCTCGAGCCTTGCACGCTCACGGTGCCGGGCGATCCGAGCGCGGCGGCGTTTCCGCTCGCCGCGGCGCTGATCGTGCCGGGCTCCGACCTCGTGATCCGCAACGTCGGTGTCAATCCGAGCAGGATCGGCCTGCTGGAGACTCTGCGCGACATGGGCGCGGCGATCGAGATGGACTCTATGCGCGAGGAGGCGGGCGAGCCGGTTGCCGACATCGCGGTGCGCGCCGGCCCGTTGCGCGCGGTCGAGGTGCCGGCCGAGCGGGCGCCGCGCATGATCGACGAATATCCCATCCTGAGCGTCGTCGCCGCTTGCGCCGAGGGTACCACGCGGCTCAACGGCCTCGCCGAGCTCAGGGTCAAGGAGAGCGACAGGCTGGGCGCGACCGCCGCCGGCCTTCGCGCGGCAGGGGTAAGCGTGACGGAGCGGGACGACGGGCTCGATATCGTGGGCCGCGGGGGCCCGCTGCCGGGCGGTGGACTGGTGGCCACCCAGCTCGACCACCGCATCGCCATGGCCTTCCTCACCCTCGGCATGGCGAGCGAAAAGCCGATGACCGTCGATGACGGGTCGATGATCGCCACGAGCTATCCGGGCTTCGTCGCCGACATGAACGCACTGGGAGCTTGCATTGCCACTCACTGAGTCGGCGCCGCTGGTCATCGCGGTGGACGGGCCGGCGGCGGTGGGCAAGGGAACCCTCGCGCGCCGCCTCGCGGCCCATTACGGGCTGCGGCACCTCGATACCGGCCTGCTCTACCGCGCCACGGCGCTCCGCGTGTTGCGCGCAGGCGGCGACCCCGAGGTGGAAACCGAGGCCGCAGCCGCGGCCAACGCGATCACCGACGCCGATCTCGACGACCCTGCGCTGCGCGATCAGATTGTCGGCGATGCGGCATCGGTGGTGGGGACCCACCCCGCCGTGCGTCGGGCCCTGCTTCACCTTCAGCGCGCATTCGCAGCGCGCGCGCCCGGCGCCGTGCTGGACGGACGCGACATCGGCACGGTCGTCTGCCCGGATGCGCGGGTGAAGTTCTATCTGGAGGCGACCACTGAAGTCCGCGCTGCCCGCCGCCTTTGTGAGTTGCGGTCACGCGGCGCGGAGAGTATAGAATCTCACGTTTTGGAAGAAATAATCGCCCGCGACGCCCGTGACCGTCGGCGCAGCGCCGCACCGATGAAGCCGGCGGCAGACGCATGTCGGATCGATACCAGTGCGCTCGGACCCAATGATGTGTTCGAGCAGGCAGTGGCCATCGTCGATGCGCGTCTTTCTTCCGCGTAACGACGGGTACCGAGACCCTCAGCGCAGGACGGGTACACCCATCAACGACCGCGGCGTGCGCCAAACAAGCCTTGCGCGAAGGCGCCTGCCGACAATGCTGGAGATCAGATGACGGCCGAGACCACACAAGCGACCGAGCAGGCGCCCCCCGCAAAAGAGAACTTTTCCGACATGCTCGATGCGTTCCTCGACGACACACCGCGCTTCGAGGGAGGCGTCGTCAAGGGCACCGTGCTCGCGATCGAGAACGACGCTGCGCTGATCGATGTCGGGCTCAAGGTCGAGGGCCGCGTGCCGCTCAAGGAATTCGCAGCGCCCGGACAAGCGGCCGAGGTGAAGGTCGGCGACGAGGTCGAGGTCTACATAGAGCGCTTCGAGACCGCGCGGGGCGAGGCCTCCCTCAGCCGCGAACGCGCGCGCCGCGAAGAGGCGTGGGAGAAGCTCGAGCAGGCCTACAAGGACGGCGAGCGGGTCACCGGGGTCATCTTCGGCCGGGTCAAGGGCGGCTTCACGGTCGATCTCAACGGCGCCGTGGCCTTCCTGCCCGGAAGTCAGGTCGATATCCGCCCGGTGCGCGACATCGCGCCTCTGGTGGGCACGGACCAGCCGTTCCAGATCCTCAAGATGGACCGCCGCCGCGGCAACATCGTCGTCTCCCGCCGCGCCGTGCTCGAAGACACACGGGCCGAGCAGCGCAACGAGCTGATCGCCAACCTGCACGAGGGGCAAATACTGGAAGGCGTGGTCAAGAACATCACCGACTACGGTGCCTTCGTCGATCTGGGCGGCGTCGACGGCCTGCTGCACGTGACCGACATCTCGTGGCGGCGCGTCAACCACCCGGCGGACGCCCTGCAGATCGGGCAGACGGTCAACGTCCAGGTCATCCGCTTCAACCCGGAGACCCAGCGCATCTCGCTCGGCATGAAGCAGCTCGAGGCCGATCCGTGGGAGGGCGTCGAGGCCAAGTATCCGGTCAGGACCAAGTTCACTGGCAGGGTGACGAACATCACCGACTACGGCGCCTTCGTGGAGCTCGAGCCCGGCGTGGAAGGCCTGGTCCATGTCTCCGAGATGAGCTGGACCAAGAAGAACGTTCACCCCGGCAAGATCATCTCGACCAGTCAGGAAGTCGAGGTGATGGTGCTCGACGTCGATCCCGAGAAGCGCCGCGTGAGCCTCGGCCTCAAGCAGTGCCTGGACAACCCCTGGATCGTCTTCGCCGATACCCATCCGGAGGGCACGATCGTCGAGGGCGAGATCAAGAACATCACCGAGTTCGGTCTGTTCATCGAGCTTCCCGGCGAGATCTATGGCATGGCGCATCTCTCCGATCTGAATTGGCTGACGCCCGGAGAGGAGGCGCTGAAGAAGTTCCGCAAGGGCGACGAGGTCAAGGCCAAGGTGCTGACGGTCGATGTCGAGAAAGAGCGGATCGGCCTCGGCCTGAAACAGCTCGACGACGATCCCTTCCAGGGCGCGGAGGGCCGTCGGGGCAAGACGGTGACCTGCACCGTCACGGCGGTGCACGAGCACAGCGTCGAGGTCGA
>JAPPHR010000023.1 GCA_028820995.1 Rhodospirillales bacterium | reverse complement strand
GCCTGATCGGCGGGCTGGGGACGGCGTTCGGGCCGTTGATCGGCGTCGCCATCGATATCGGCCTCCTGGAATCGATCCGGGCGATCTCCGGCTACCGCATGATCGTCTTCGGCGGCCTGGTTGCCGTGCTGCTCATCGTGCGGCCGCGCGGGCTCTTGGACGAAGCCGCCGTGCACTGGCTGCGCGGGCGCTGGCGAGGGTTGGTCCGTGCTGCGAATTGAGAGCCTGAGCCGGTCCTTCGGGGGCGTCGCCGCCCTGGAGGCGCTCGATCTCGCGGTCGCCGAAGGCGAGGTGCTGGGCCTCATCGGCCCCAACGGCTCGGGCAAGACGACGCTCTTCAACGTGATCACCGGAGTTCATGCTGCCGACTCCGGCCGCGTCCTCCTCCGCGACGAGGACATTACCAGGAGCACGCCGGCCCGGATCGTCCGCCACGGCATCGCGCGGACGTTCCAGAACCTCCGCATTTACAAGCGCATGAGCGTGCACGAGAACGTGTGGGTGGCACAACACAGCCTGCCCGGCGTCGGACCCCTGGAGCTTCTGTCGAACGGGTCAGCGGGAGAACGCGAACGGAGAACTGAGGTCGAGCGGCTGCTCGATGCCGTCGGCCTCGTCGACCGGCGGGATGTGCTCGCGGGCAGCCTGCCGCTTCCCGATCAGCGCCGCCTCGAGCTGGCCCGTGCGCTCGTGCGCTCCCCCGCGCTGCTGCTCCTCGACGAGCCGGCCGGGGGCATGACTCCGGCCGAGACGGCCGAGATGGCCGCTCTCATCCGCGACTTCGCGCTGCCTGGGCGCACCTGCATTGTCATCGAGCACAAGCTCGACCTGATTTCCGAGCTATGCCAGCGCCTCTGCGTTCTCAATTTTGGCCGCAAGATCGCGGACGGCGAGCCGGGCGACGTCCTGCAGCAGGCCGACGTGCTGGAGGCCTATCTCGGCCGGGATGCGATCCATGCTTGAGGTCCGCGACCTGCATGTCAGCTACGGCAAGGTACGCGCCGTCCAGGGCGTATCGCTGGAGGTGAACGAGGGCGAGATCGTCGCCCTCATCGGCGCCAACGGCGCGGGCAAGAGCTCGACCATGCACGCGGTATGCGGCATCGAGCGGCCGGCCGCCGGGGAGATTCGCTTCCTCGGGCAACACATCGCCCGCTTGCCGCCGCACCGGATCATGCGCCGCGGGATCGTGCAGGTGCCGGAGGGTCGCCTGATCTTCGGCGGCCTCACCATCGCGCAGAACCTGCGGCTCGGCGCCTACAACGTGCGCGGCCGCGCCAGGGCCGAGGCGTACATCCACCATGTGCTCGAATTCTTCCCCATGCTGCAGGGCCGGCTCGACGAGCGCGGCTCGGCTCTGAGCGGCGGCCAGGCCCAGATGCTGGCGCTCGCCCGTGGGTTGATGGCCCGGCCCAAGCTCTTGATGCTCGACGAGCCCTCCCTCGGCCTCGCTCCCATCGCCGCGCAGGAGGTCTTCACCCTGATCGCGCAGTTGCGGGAGTCTGGCGTGACGATCCTGCTGGTCGAGCAGAACGTGCGCCAGGCGCTCGCGATTGCTGACAGGGGCTACGTGCTCGAAAGCGGGCGGATCATACTGGAAGGCGAGGCAGAAGAGCTTGCCGAACACGAGCTGTTGGTCAGCGCCTACCTGGGGTTGCAAAGAGGAGGATGAATGATGCGCATATCGATCGCAGCGGCTGCCCTGTCCGTAACGCTGATGGCGAACGCTGCCGCGTTGGCGGGCGAGCGCGTGGCGGCGGACGTGAGCTGCACCCCGGCTGCGGAGGATCTCACCTACGACTGCATGATCATGCTCAAGGGCAAGAAGAGCGGCGACCCGGTGGAGGGCGCCGAGGTCGTCGTCAAGGCCGACATGCCGTCCATGCCGTTGGCCCACAACGTGCGGCCCGTGAAGGCGGCGCCCGCCGCGATGCCCGGCCATTACACCGCCACGCTGCAGCTAGAGATGCTGGGCGAGTGGGCCTTGACGCTGGACGTCAGCGGCCCGACCCGGGACCGCGTCGTCAAGAAGCTGGACTTCGGCGCCGGCGCCGGCGAAATGGAGCACACGCACGGGGACACGGAGGATCACGGCGGCGAGATGGATCACGGCGACATGAAGATGGAGGACTCGCAGTAGGCAGTCGTGGGCGGATCCCCGCCGCCAGGCGGCTCAATCGCCAATGGGCGGTGAGCACGGCGCCGGATTCATCACCATCACGTCCTGTTCCTGGATCGCATCGAGCGCCCAGATCGACTGGATGAAGGTCTGCCAATCGGGGGCGGCTGTCATCGCCGCCCGGCGCCGCTCGCGGTCTGCCAGGCTGTCGTAAGCCCAGATCAGGACGATCCGGTGCAGCCGGCCGATCTCGGACACGTAGAGCCCGACGAAGTGGCCGAGATGGCGCTTCTGGATGGGCAAGCCTTCCGTCTCGTATTTCTTCAGCCAGCCGTCCACCGTGCCGGGACGAAAGGTGTAGGTGCGGTGCTCGACGATCATTCAGCGGCTCCTTCGGTCGGTGTGTCTGCGCGCGGCGCGGGTCATCGGCTACCAGTCCACCGGCGCTGCGCCCATCTCTTGCAGGCGCCGGTTGCAGAGGGTGAACGGATTCTCCAGCGCGAGGAACGCGTCCGCCTCGGCAGGGTGCGGGCGCAGGATGACGCGCCCGCCGGCGCCGGTTTCGGACTTGGCTAAGCCGGCCGTCCGGAGCGTCTCTGCCGCCGCATCGCCGAAGCCCAGGAAGACGACGGGCCCCTCCTGGCACTCCAAATGCTCGACCACGCGGCGCACTAGGGGGCGCCAAAGCGGCAGGTGCCCGCGCACCTGGTGCGAATCGCCTTCGCGTTGGAAGCGGCTGAGCGTGAGCGACGAATTGAGCAGCAGCACGCCGGACGCCACCCAGCGGTCGGCCAGCGCCGCGGGGGCCTCCAGGTCAACCGCGCCGGCCTCGATGGCCGCGAGCGTGGCCGGCCACTGCGCGAAGCTGCGGGCGTAACGAGCTTCTCCGGTCCGCGCCGCGAGGATCGTCTGGATGAACGCGCGCACGCTTGGCGAGAACATCTTGTCGAGCTCGCGCCAGCGGGCGACGTTGCCGGCCTCGAAGGCCCGGCCGGTGGCGAAGGCGGGGCAGGGATAGGGGTCCTGGCCCACGATCACGCAGCGCACGTCCGCCGGCGTTATCTCGTCGAAGGCCGAGAGCATGTGCGCACCCGCCGGCGCGCCGGGAAACGTCCGGCCGCGCCGGGCGGGAAAGATCGGCTCCCAGGGCTCGAGCTCCAGCGTGGGGTCCACCTGCTCGAAGCCCAGCGCGACATCGTCGACGACATCGCGCCAGGGCGGAGGGAGGTCCGCCTGCCAGCCTTCGAGGATCTCGCAGAGCGCCGCTTTCAGCTGCATCGCCGCCGGCTCCCCAAGCCTCCGCCCGCGTCCGCAAATCCTGACACGCCCGTCACGTTTCTTCCCGCCCAAGTCTTTGTCACGGCCACAGCGTACGCAAATTTCTGCTGATTTGAATTGTCACGCGGTATCTCGTGGTTCACATGTAGCGCGCAGCGTCGGGGAGGAGCGCCATGAATCGGAGCAAGACGGGCCGGGTCCGCGTGACCGCCTTCGAGGAAGTGCCCCAGATCGACATCGGGCCTCTGTTCGGCGCCGACGAGCGGGCCCGCCGCCGCGTCGGCGACGCGGTGCGCGACGCCTGCATCGACGTCGGCTTCTTCTACATCCGCAATCACGGCATCCCGCAGGCCATCCTCGACGGGACGTTCCGGCAGATGGCGCGCTTCTTCGCCCTGCCCGAGGACACGAAGCGCGAAATCCACGCCAGCAAGTCGCGGTATTTCCGCGGCTATTCCGGGCTTTTCGAGGAACGGCACGACGCCACGACGGACTACTACGAGCCGCACGAGGTCATCGACTTCGGCCGCGAGAACGAGCCGGGCGACCCGCCGGAATGCGAGGCCAGCCACCTCTACGGCCCCAACCTCTGGCCCCCGGACATGCCGGGTTTTCGCGAGGCGGTAGAGGCCTATTACGCGGCCATGCTCGAGGTCTCGAACGCGCTGCTCCGCGCCTTCGCGCTCGCCCTTGCTCTGCCAGAGGACTATTTTCTCGACAAGTTCGACCGCGCCGCCGGCGCGCTCAGGCTCCTGCACTATCCGCCCCGGCCACCCGGCGAGACCCGCCTCGGCGTCGGCGCCCACACCGACTACGAGACCTTCACCATCCTGGCGCAGGACGCCAATCCGGGCCTGCAGGTGCTGAACGGCGCGGGGCGCTGGATCGACATTCCGCCGGTCGCCGACACCTTCGTGGTCAATATCGGCGACCTCATGGCGCGCTGGACCAACGACCGCTTCACCTCGAACGTGCACCGCGCTGCCAACCGCACCGGGCGGAACCGCTACTCCATCCCCTTCTTCATGGGCGCCAACGTGGACACCGAGATCCGCTGCCTCGAGAGCTGCGCCGGCCATGGCGAGCCGCCCAAGTACCCGCCGCTGCTGGCGGGCGCGCACATCGAGGCCCGGCTCATCGAGTTGCAGCACGCCCTGATTGAGGCCAAGCGGGCGAGCTGACCGCGCCCGCGACGGGCTCGACACGAGGGCGGGCCGTCCGTACGGTACGGGCGCGCGCGACACTTTGCAGGGTCGGGAGCCCAACATGGCCGATGCCACGGTTGTGACCCGCGACGAGCGCGGCAACTGGCGGCCCGACTACCTGAAGGAGTTGCCGGCGCCGTGGCTGTGGCCGCCCCGCCCGCTCGGCGTTCTGAGATGGTTCTTCGGCTGGCCGGGCTATCTCTGGCCCTGGTACGCGATCTATCTCGGGGTCGCGGTGCTGGCCTGGTACTTCCTGACGCCGCCGCTCGCGGCCATGACGAGCTTCGAGGCGTGGTGGATCGCGCTGATCTTCGCCCGCAACCTGTGTCTTGCGATCTTTTTCTTCGGCGGCATGCACCTCTACCTCTACGTGTTCAAGGTGCAGGGAACGGACTTCCGGTACTCGACGCGGATCGAGCAGCCGAGCGGCAGGTCCCGGCACTTCGGCAGCCAGGTTCGCGAGAACGTCTTCTGGTCGCTGGTGAGCGGGGTGACGATCTGGACCGGCTACGAGGCTGTGACCTGGTGGCTCTACGCCAACGAGCTCATTCCCTATCTCGACTTCGCGGAGAATCCGGTCTGGTTCGTCGTTCTGATGGTGCTGATCCCGTTGATCCGCGACGTGCACTTCTACCTAACCCACCGCCTGCTGCACTGGAAGCCGCTCTATCGCCACGCCCACTACCTGCACCACCGCAACATCAACATCGGGCCGTGGTCGGGGCTCTCCATGCACCCGATCGAGCACCTGATCTACTTTTCCGGGGTCGTCGTTCACTGGGTGGTCGCGTCGCACCCGCTGCACGCCATGTTCCATCTCGTGCACATGGGCCTGTCGCCGGCGGGCGGGCACTCCGGCTTCGACCGCTTCGGCACCGAGGGCGGCCGGAGCCTCTCCATCGGCCTCTACATGCACTACCTCCACCACCAGTATTTCGAGTGCAACTACGGCAGCGACGAGATGCCGATCATCGACAAGCTGATGGGCACCTATCACGACGGCTCGGACGAGGCCCACGAAAGGATGAAGCGCCGCCTGCGGCAGCGGCAGTGGGCCAGAACGGCGGCATCGACGTGACGGGCAGCGCGCCGCGCATTGACACGGCCCTTTGCCACGGTCTCAAATGATTGACACACACCATGCAGGCGGTCACGGCCGGGCATGGGAGAGACGAAAGGCCATTGCCGGGATGTCGGTGAGGCAGGTGCGCAACGACTGCGCCTGATTCACCGCTCCCGCAAATAGGCCCTCGCGGATCCGATCGGGATCCCACGGGCCGTTCCTCGACAGACTGTTGCGGCAAGGAGGCTTCAATGAAAGACAGCGACAAGGCAAGAAACACCAACCCTGCCGGCCTCAAGGTCAACCGGCGGACCCTGTTGAAGGGAGGCGCGGCGGCGGCAGGCGTTGCGGCTGCCGGCTCGCTCACGATCTTCTCGCGCACGGCGCGCGCGGCGGACACGCTGCGGGTGCTGTGTTGGCCGGGCTACGAAGAGAAGGGCGTGATCCAGGAGTTCGAGGACACGCACGGCGTCAACGTCGAGTTCAAGATCTACATCGGTGGCGAGCAGATGCTCCAGTTCTTCAGCCAGACGCCGCGCGGGACCTACGACAACGTCCTGGCGGACGCCGAGTACATCCGCAAGCTCGCGGCCCTCGACGCGATCGAGCCCTACAACCCGGGGGATGTCCCCGAGCTCGCCAACTACCACCCGAAGTTCAACAACATGCATCAGGTGCAGGCGGGCGACGGGATGGTCTGGGGCACGCCGACGCGCTTCAGCTTCTACGCCATCTCCTACAACACGGATCACATGACCTTCGAGGAGAGCGGCGACTGGAACTCGCTGTTCCTGCCCAAGTTCGAGGGCAAGGTCGGCATCTTCGACTGGTATCTGCCGAACATGGGCAACGCGAGCCTCGCGGTGCATCCCAACAAGGAGAACCCCTACGACCTGACCGATGAGCAACTCGGCGCCGTCCGCGACTGGCTGCTGAAGCTCAGGCCCCAGGTCAACATGTTCGGCTCCAGCGCCCAGCCCATCGTGCAGGCGATGATCAACGGCGACGTCGCTGCCGCCATGGTCGGCGACCTCGACATCGACCTGAAGCTCGCCGGCTACACGAACATGGAGGCGACGATCCCGGTGCAGGGCGGCATCCGCTGGCAGGAAGTGGCCACCGTGTGCAAGCAGAGCGAGAACAAGGAGCTCGCGCT
>JAPPHR010000059.1 GCA_028820995.1 Rhodospirillales bacterium | reverse complement strand
CGCCTTCACCGCGCGAGGCGCGCGAGCCGGCCGAGGCGCCGGCGGCCGGCGGCAGCACGGTCCGCCACGCGGCGTTCGACCAGCGCAATCCAGAGACCTGGAGCAGGGTCGGCCGCAACGCGCCGTGCCCCTGCGGCTCCGGCCTCAAGTACAAGCGCTGCCACGGCAAGCTCGCCTGACCAGCCCGCATTTCTCACCGAAGACTTGGTCTGCGCGGCGGTGGACGTGAAACGGCGCCGGCCCCGGAGACGATGGTTCTGCCAAGATGATCGTCCTGCTCCGGTACGCTCCGTAGGTCGTTCAGATTCACCGGGCAACCATCAACACGCTGTCATGGCGGAGCCTGTCAACGCCATTGAGACACCGGCGTTCAGCATTCACTGAGCAAGCAGCGTCGTCGTAGCCGCGGGGCCGGGCGGGACCGGCCCGCTCGGGGCGAGGGCACCGCAGGCGTCGTGCTGTTCGTCCCCGGCGAGCGGCGGACAGAATACGCTCAATACATGCATATTCTCGACGCTCTCGAGGACGTGCCGGTCCTCGGGCCCCACGAGGTAGGTGGTGCCGTAGTTGAGCGGCCACTCGCGCCCGCTGGCGACCTCGGTGACCTTGCCCCGCCCTCCGATCACCAGGTTCGCCTCCCAGTGGTGCTTGTACCAGAGCGCGGCGCGGGCCCCGGCCGCGACATGGACATCGGACAGCGAGAAGCCGACGCGATCGTCCCTCACCAGCATACGCAGGGTGCGCGCCTTGCCGTTGGCCACCACCATCTCCTGTCCCGCAGCGCGAAGCGCATCGGCGTCACGCAGGAAGAGACGCTCCCGCCCCGTCGGCACCTCGCCCGACGGGGTGTAGGCGCCGTCCTCGTCGTGCGCCTCGTCGCCTCGCAGCGCCGGACAGAAGACGCTCACAATGCGGAGTTCCTTCTGTCCGGTAAGGCGGTGCCGATCGGTGGGACCGACGGTGTAGAGCGATCCCTCCCGCAGCGGCCAAGAATCGCCGTGGTCCAGATCATTGAGGGTGGCTTCGCCCGCGACGATGTAGTTCGCTTCCCAGTGATGCTTGTACCAGAGCTGGCGCCCGTCACCGGCCGCGATCTCGTTCAAGTGAATTGAGAAGCCGACCCGGTCCGCCGCGGTCACGCAGTTCGCCGAGCGCACCTCGCCTGCATCGAGCACATTCTCCCATCCGCCTGCTCGGTGGTCTTCGATCGTCCGAACGAGCATTGGGGGCCTCCTCGCGCTCCGCTTCGCAGTGTGGCCGCTGGCTCCAGTCTGGTGCGGGAGACTCGCGCACGTCAATTAGGTCAGGTTGTCCCGGTCAAGCCGGACGGATCGCGGCTTGGGCGCTCGGTGGCGCAACGTGACGACGCTGACCCTACTTCCCGCACCGCAGCATCGACGCCCGAACCCCAGCGTCTTGGGGGCCGGTCAGGCCATACTCGCTAGAACAATATAAGCTACTGATCTAGCTCATATTTCTTACCAAGGTTACGGTCTGCGCGACGGGCGGCGCTTCAGATGACGATGCCGCGCAGCGAGCGGCGCCACTTGTCCTCGTGGTCGGTGCCCAGCACCAGGTCGGCGTCGGTCACCGTCCGGTCGCCACACGCTCCTACCCGTCTGTTTCGTTGCTCGGCGCGGGGATTTGACGCCGATCGGCACGGTAACCCATTGAGCAAGCATGACTCTTGGGAGGTCCATATTCGACGCTTAACGATAATTTGGGGTTCAGTCTGAGACGTCGGGTTTCTTCCCGTAGCGCGCTTGCACCGATCGGGCGCGGCCGGCGCGGCGTGCCTGCACGAAGTAGATCGCGACGAAGCTGATGATGATGACGGCGAGCGAGAAAACCGTGGTCATGGTGCCGACCGCATAGAGCGACGGCGTCGCCGCCGTACCGGTGACGGCGACCATCTCGACAGGCAACGTGTTGGCAGTGCCCGTCACCAGCGAGGTGCGCGGGAATTCATCGTAGGAGAGCGTGAAGCCGAAGAGGCCGACGGCGATCATCCCCGGCGCCATGATGGGGATGACGACGTTGCGCAGGTTCTGCCATTCGGTGGCGCCCAGGTCGCGCGCCGCCTCCTCGAGCGAGCGGTCGAAGCGGGCGAACACTGCCAGCATGATCAGCACGCCGATCGGAACGGTCCAACTCAGATGGGCGCCGAGCCCGCCGGACCACCACTGCGTCTGCATCTCCAGGTTGGCGAAACCGAGGCCGATGCCGAGGCTGACCAGGAAGGACGGCGCCACCAGGCAGGTGATCACCAGGTAGAAGAGGACCGTGCCGCCCACAAATCCCTTGCGATAGGCGAGGCCTGCGAGGAACGAGACCAGGACCGTCAGCGCCATGACGATCACCGCCAGAATTACCGAGCGGCCGAAAGGCCAGCGGAAATCGCCGATGTAGGTGGGGTCGATGACGTCCTTGAACCAATGGAGCGAGAAACCGGTCATCGGGAAGGTGAGCCCGCCCTGCGGCCCCTGGAAGGAGAGAATGGCGATCACCGCGATCGGGCCGTAGAGGAACAGCATGAACAGCCAGAAGAAGATCGTGCGCGGAATGAAGCCCGGCGCACGGCGGATCTTCTCGCCACCCTTCATAGCTGTTTCCTCACGTCGACCACGCTCATGATCCCGCCGACGATCATCAACAACACGATGAGCAGCAGAACGGCGCTGGCGCAGGCGAAGGGATATTGCAGCACATCCACCTGATTGCGCATGGACATGAGCACCGTGCCGGCCTGGCCGCCGCTCAGCACGCGGATCGAGACGAAATCGCCCATCACCAGCGCGACCACGAAAATCGTGCCGATCGCGATGCCCGGCTTGCAGAGCGGAACGATGATGTTGAAGAAGATTTGAATTGCGGAGGCACCGGAATCGCGCGCTGCCTCGATCAAGGAGCGGTCGATCTTCGCCATCACGTTGAAGAGCGGCGCCACCATGAACAGCGTGTACATGTGGACGTAGGAGACGATCACCGCGAACTCGGAGAACAGCAGGAACTCGAGCGGCTCGTCGATCACCCCGATGCCCTGCAGGGCGCGGTTGAGCAGCCCCTCCTTACCGAGGAAGGGGATCCACGAGATCATGCGGACGACGCCGGAGGTCCAGAACGGCACCACGCTGAGCAGGAAGAGAAAAATCTTCCAGCGGAATGCAATGATATCGAAGACGAAGTAGTAACTAAGTATAAATCCAAATACTAAAGTAATAGCCCACGTTATAGCCGCTATTTTGAACGTGGCCAGATACGCCTCTAACGTATTGAACGATGTGAAAATGCCTTCGTAGTTGTCGGTAACGAAGCCGGGTTCCATGAAGAACCCGTTGAAAATGTAGAAGCTGAAAATCAGGATCACGATGACCGGGCCGACCAGGAACAGAAGCAGCACCACGCTGAGCGGCGTGACCTGCAGCGCGGAGCTGCAGCGCTTGAGGATCGGGGTCAGCGCGGCAACGGATCCGTTCATCGCACGAGCGGACCCGCGTCAGACGGTGGAGCCGGACAGAGCACGCGCTGGCGCGCCGCTCCGCCCGGACATCCCCGCTGCCGCCCCCGCCATGTGCCAGATCGGCGGCATCACGGAGGCGGCAGATTCAAAGATCTTCACGGTTGCGACCGAATGGCGCACCGCTATGCCGTCAGGAACTCGTTCCAGCGCTGGATGACGTAGGCGTTCTCGGCCATCGTCGAGTTCCAGATGGCGACCCGGCCCATGCGGTTCTTCCAGGAGCCGCCGTCGCGCACGGAGCCCGCCTTCTCCATCACGTTGCCGAAGGGATCCTTGATCTCGTTCACGGCAGGCTTGCCCTCGAACCAGAAATCCCATTCGTCGGCCGGCAGGTACTGCCTGGTCTGCTCGGGAGTCGGCATGTAGTAGCCCTGGCGCGCGAAGAAGGCGCCGGCCGGCCCCGAGTAGTACCAGTCGAAGAAGTCGTAGACCGCGTCCAGCTTCTTGCCTTCGACGAACTTCGACAACAGGAAGCCGATGCCCCAGGAGCGGTAGCCCTCGTCCAAGTCGCTGTAGATGCAGGGCACGCCTTGGGAGCGGACCGCGGTCACCGCCGGCGACCACATCGACTGGATCACGACCTCACCGGAGAGCATCAGGTTCACCGACTCGCTGAAGGTCCCCCAGAACGCGCGGAAATGGCCCTTCTGCTTGAGCTCGATCAGGAAGTCGATGGTCGTATCGATCTCGTCCCGGGTCATGTTGCCCTTGTTGCCGTAGGTCATCATGCCCTGGGCCTCGATCGCCATGGCGAGGTCCATGAGGCCGATCTGCGGGAAGTTCTGGAGCGCCGCCCGGCCCTCGAACTCGGGGTTGATGAATTCGGCCCATGACGTGATCGGCCGGCCGATCAGGTCGGGCCGGATGCCGAGCGTGTCGGCGTTGTGGTTGGTCGGGATCATGGTGAGCCACTGGGTCTCCGGCTCGACGAAGTCGCGGCTGTCGATGGCGGAGGTGTACTGCACCTGGGTCGGATGCTGCCCCTGCCCGTACCAGGCGTCCGGCCAGATCTTGCCCTCCTTCTTGTAGAGGCCGATCGTCTGATCCCAATACGCGAGCTTGGTGGTGTCGACCGCCTGGAAGTTCCCGGTCGGCCAGATGGCGTTGATCTGCTGATAGGCCGGCTCGACCGTGTCGAAGGAGCGCGGCTGGGTTGCGGCGCGCTGGCCCAGCGTGGCGAAATCGACCACGGTCTGCAGGATCTGGAAGCCGAGCGCCTCCTCGGCCATCAGCTCCAGCTCCTTGATGTGCGACACCGCAGATCCCAGCATGTGGATCTCGATGTCCTTGATGTCCTGCGCCCAGACGGTGGGGAAACCGCCGAGCGCCGTTGCGGCAACGGCCGCGGCGCCGCCTTTCAGGGCCGAACGCCGGGTAATGGATGGAAGAAGCTTCTTCGAAGGTGATATTTTCATCGCGTCGTCTCCCGCCAGCTAGTGCTGCGGCGCTGACGCCTGCGGGTCGCTATGGCCCGCGGCCGCGCCCTCGCCTCCCTCGCGGCCGGCTCTGCCTGGTCACGCGCGCCGCTCGTTTTCCGCCGGCGCTCTTGCATCGCCCTGCGCGATCCCGACCGCAACTGACGAAAGTATTCCCCAGAGGCGCGCGCCAAGCAAGGCGGCGGATGCAGGCCGTAGGCGCCCGGCGCAACCGCGCTCAAGCCTTCGCGCGGCGACGCGCGGTGCGGAGCGCCACGGTCGCTGCCTCGTCGACGGTCAGCGAGTCGTCCAGGACCACGCCGTAGCTCTCGCGCGCCTCGGCGGCCGTGTAGAAGCCGTCGGCCACGTCGTCGCGCACCTGCGCGGCCAGGCGATCGAGCGGGTCGCCGTAGCCGCCGCCGCCCGGCGTGTAGACGGCGATGCAGTCGCCGGCGTCGGTGGGCGTCGCCGGCACCTTGGCGGGCCAGCTCTCCACCTCGTCCGGCGCCGCGGCGTTCCATTTCTCGAGCCTGCCGACGGTGCCGGGCGCGCCGCCCTGGAAGCCCCAGGGCACATCCTCGTGCCGGTCTGCCTCGTGCACGACGTAGCCTGGCGCGAGGAAGCGCTGCACCTTGACGATGCCGAGCCCGCCGCGATGGCGCCCGGCGCCCGGCGCCACGTCGTCTCGAAGCTCGTAGCGGTCGCAGATCAGAGGCAGGTGCATGCCGAGATCCTCGATCGGGTTGTTGCGGGTGTTGCGCATCAGCTCGTCGATCGAATCCGGACCGTCGGACGCCGGACGCCCGCCATAGGCGGACTCGTTGATCTCGACCAGTATCCAATAGTCGCCGCTGGGTCGAACGCCGGAATAGGCGAAGGCCGAGAGGGTCGCGCCGCAGCCGGCCGTCACCTTGTCCGGGATGGCCGGCGCGAGCGCCTTGCTGATGAGGTCGACCAGGCGCTGGCACTGGGCAAAGCGCGATTGGCAGGCGGCCGGAAACTTCGGGTTGAAGATCGAGCCTTCGGGCGAAACCACCTCGATCGGGCGGAACGAGCCCTGGTTCTGGGGAATGTATTCGGTGGTGGTGCTCGTATCGAGCAGGAGCGCGCGGAACGCGAAATAGCACGTCACCTTGGTCGAACCCTCGAAGGGGACGTTGTAGGCGGTCGCCACCTGGTCCGCGGAGCCGGTCGTGTCGACCACCGCCGAATCGCCCCTGATCTGCACGGTGACCTTGACCGGCAAGCGTACGTCCCGGTTGACGCCGTCGTCGTCCAGGAAGCCTTCGGCGACATAGTCCCCGTCGGGAATCTCCTGGATGCGCCGGCGCAGCATCCGCTCCGAATAGTCCATCAGCTCGGTCGTGGCGGCTTCGAGCGTCGCCTTTCCGTAGGTTTCGTACAGCTCCTGGAAGCGGCGGACTCCCAGCTGGGCGGAGGCGACCTGCGCCTCGATATCCCCCAGCACGTCACGCGGCACGCGCGTGTTGGTCTCGATGTGCTGCCAGAGCGCGCGGTTCAGCCTGTCTTCCTCGTAGAGCTTCACGCCCGAGAAGAGCATGCCCTCGGCGAACACGTCCGGAATGTCGATGACGATGCCCGGGGTCGCGGCGCCGAGGTCGACATGATGCGCCGTGTTTGCCGAGAAGCCGACCAGCTCGTCCTCGTGGAACACCGGTGCGATGCAGCAGATGTCCGGCACATGGCTCGCGCCGCGATAGGGATGGTTGTGCAGCACGACATCGCCGGGCTGCCACGTGCCGTGCATGGTGCTCTCGGCACCCCGCAGATAGCCGGGGATCGAGCCGATATGCATCGGCGTCGAATCCGATTCGCAGAGCGTGTTGAAGTTGCGATCGAAGAGCCCGGCGCCGAGATCCTCCGACTCCCGGATGATCGAGGAGTAGGACATGCGGTAGAGCATGTGCCCCATCTCTTTCGCGATCGTATGCAGGGCGCCGCCGATCACCTGCACGGTGATGGGGTCGACGT
>JAPPHR010000135.1 GCA_028820995.1 Rhodospirillales bacterium | reverse complement strand
CAACGGCGCGGTCAACCCCGCGAACGGCGCGCGCGGCGGCGGCACGGGCGCCTGCGCCCGCCAATACCGCCGCAAGCACAACGGCGAGCTGGAGGCGCTCGCGGCCTGCGCGCAGGTGGCGGTGGCGCCGGGCGAGACGATGGTCTCCATCTCCGCAGGCGGCGGCGGCTACGCCGAGCCCGCGGCCCGCGCGCCGGAGCGCGTGGCCCACGACGTGCGGGAGCGCTGGGTCTCGCCGGAGGCCGCCCGCGACATCTTCCGGGTGGCCCTCGACGAGAGCGGCAACGTGGATGAGGCCGAGACCCGCCGGCTCAGAGCCGGGGCCGAGGTGCAAGACGCCGCGGAGTGACCCGGCGTTCAGCGAAGGGAGGGAGAGGATGAAGGTGGAGGGCGCCTGCTTCTGCGGGCAGATCACCTACGAGGCGGAGCTCGATACCGACCGTATCGTTATCTGCAATTGCACGGACTGTCAGTCGCTCTCGGGCTCGGCGTTCCGCACGGTCGCGTTCACCAAGGAGGACGCCTTCACCCTCACCTCCGGCGAGCTCAAGGTCTACGTCAAGATCGCGGACAGCGGCAACCGGCGCCAGCAGTCATTCTGCGGGACCTGCGGCTCGCCCATCTATGCGACCTCGGACCCGGCAGGGCCCTTCTACGGCCTCCGTGTCGGCACCATCAAGCAGCGCGATGAGCTGGTGCCGAAGGTCCACATCTTCAACCGCTCGAAGCAGCACTGGCTCGACCGGATCCCCGCGCTCCCCACCATCGAGGGCATGCCCTAGGCGGCCGGGCTTGCGCGACTACTGCTGCTCCTTGCGGAAGAACAGGAGCCGCAGCGCCACCACGACGATGATGATGCTCACGAAGGTCACCAGCGTGCTCATGCCGTAGATCAGGGGTATCGAGCTCTGGTGCGCCGTGCTCTCCGCCCACAGGTGGAGGGGGAGCGTCATCTGGCCCGCCCGCATGTAGATGCTGAGTGGCAGCTCGTTGAAGGAGAGCAGGAAGCCGAAGAAGCCCGAGGCGATGATCCCGGGCCTGAGCAGCGGCACCTCGATCTGCCAGAAGCGCTGCCAGTTGGTCGCGCCCAGATCGGACGCCGCCTCGCTCATGCGGATGTCGAAGCGCGACGAGACCACGAGCATCGCCAGCAGGGCGAACGGGAAGGCCCAGACGAAATGGGCCAGGATGAGCGACCAGTCGCCGAGCTTCAGGCCGATGAGCGCGCGGTAGAACATGAACATCGAAACCCCGGTCACCAGCGCGGGCACGAAGAGCGGCGCGAGGAAGGCGGCAAGCAGCCCGCCGCGCCGGCGAAGCTGCGGCAGCACACGGCCCACCATGGTCGCCGCGATCATGCACAGCACCGAGACGATGATCCCAAGGATCAGGCTGCGTTCCAGCGGCGGCAGCCACCGGAGATCGCCGGAGAAGAGGGAATCGTACCACTCCAGGCTCAGCGGATAGGGCACGCCGGTAAGCGGCCGCGAGCTCACCGACATGACCGCGAGCCAGACGATCGGAATGTAGATCAGCGTGACCCACAGGTAGCCGATGGCGACGCCGAAGGGCCGGGCCGCGCGCATCATCCGGTCCACGAACATGATGCCGCGGCGGCTGCGGATGGTGCCAGGTGTCGACAGCGCGGTCATCGCCGCAGGCCCTCGAACACGTGGGCGATGCCGCCGGTTCGCCGCAGCACGAGCACCATGAGCAGCTGAAACACGGCGACCAGGATGAGCGCGAGCGCGGAGACCGCCGCCGCCACCGGATAGTTGAGGACGGAGAACAGGCTGTTGATCTCCGAGCTCAGCATCAGCACCGCCCCGCCGCCCACGGTCTGCGGCACCACCGTGTCCCCCATCATCGGCACGAAGGTGAAGATCACGCCGGCCACGATGCCGGGCAGCGACAGCGGCAGGATGACGTGCCAGAAGGTGTGAAAACGCCCGCCGCCCAGGTCGCGACTGGCTTCGATGATCTCATCGTCGATCAGTGTGATCGACAGGAACAGCGGCCAGACCATGTTCGGAAAATAGGGGCCGAAGAAGCCGAAGTGCACGGCGGGCTCGGAGAAGAGCAGCCAGTCCAGGGGCTCGCTGATGATGCTGAGCTCCAGCAGAATCGTGTTGATCAATCCGTTCTTCCCCAGGATCACGCGCCAGACGATGGTCCGCGACGCCGGGCTCAGGAAGAACGGCACCGTCAGCGCCGCGAAGGTCACCAGCTTCAGCAGCGGCGAGCGGGCGGACTTCGCGAGCCACAGAGCGAAGGGATAGGCGACGATGAGCTCGATGACCGTGACGGTCGCGGTGATCCGCACCGAGCGAAGCAGCACCTGCCAGCCCGCGTGACTGAAGGTCGACTCGTACGCGTAAAGCGTCGGCTCGAAGATAAACTTGACGCCGCGGCTGTCGAAAAACGAGAAGACCACGACACCCAGCACGGGGACCAGGACGCCGAGCACCCAGACGATCGTGAACGGAGCAATAAAACCGCCGCGCGCCGCCAACCGGCGCAAGCGCGGAAATGGATTCAGGAACACCATCGAAGAGCGCGAAGGGACGGCCGGGCCGGACCCGGCCGTCCCGGAAGACTCAGGTATTCATGAAACGGGCCATCTCGCGCTCATGCTCCTTAAGCGTGTCCGGCACCGCCAGGAACCAGAACAGCGGGTTCGAGTACTTGAACTTGAGCTTGTCAAGGTTGTCGGAAATCGCCTCGATCTTGTCTTCGGTGTATTCGCGCTCCTTGGCCCACTCCAGCGCCAGATCGGGCCGCGGCGTGGCATAGCCGCGTAACGGCCCCAGCAGCGCGCCATAGGCGCCGCCGCAGAACCAGTCGAACGCGGCGTAGATCTCATCGAGGTTGCCGCGATCTTCCGCCTGGACCGGGATGAACCCGGCCGCCATCCACTTGATGTAGAACTCGGGCGTCCAGGCGTACTCGATGTCCGCGCCCTGCTTGCGCGACTCCTTGACCGCCGGCTCCCAGCACACCTGCGCCAGGGTCTCGCCGTTGACGAAGTTGGAGATCTGGTCGTCGAAGGTCGACCAGTAGGTGCGGAACTGCCCCGCCTTCTTGCGCTCGATCATGTAGTCGGCAACGGCCGCGACCTCGCTCGCCGTCATGTTCTCCGGCTTATCGATGGTCGCGAGGTTGTGGTACTTCATGTAGGCCGCGGCGAAGGTGAGCGTGTAGAAGTTGTCGCCCACGGCGGACTGGCCGAGCGTCTTCTCGTTGTCGAAGACGAGGTTCCAGGACACCTCCTCCGGCGGGCGCGGCTCGTTGAGCAACTCCGGGAAGTAGCCGAACGTGTCGGCATTCATGTACATCGGCACGCCCCAGAGAACGTCCGATTCCATGCCGGTCAGCTGCGGGTTGCTCTTCACGCCCGGCTCGACGCCGGCCCAGTTTGGAATGCGGCTCTTGTCGATCGGAATGATCCAGTCGCCTTCCACCAGCGGGCCCTGCACGCCGGCGAGCATGGAGATGATGTCGTAGCGCGAGCCGGCGTCGTTGACCATGACGTCGTTGAAGAACACGCCGGGATCGTCCTTGAGCAGGCTGAACTCCATCTTCAGCCCGGTGTCCTTCTCGAATTGGGTCCAATCGCCCGGGATCAGCGTGGATGCGCCGCCCAGCAGCCGGATCGTGCCGGGCTTGTAATCGGCTTTTGCCTGGCGGGTGAGCCCCTTGGCAATCATCGGGGCCGCCGTGATCGCAGCGGCCGTTCCCACCGCGCCCTTCATGAAGCGCCGGCGGTTAATCTTCAAATTTGTGGATTTCACCATGGCTCTTCCTCCCTGTCGAAACGTGCGGGTCATCGCCCACTTGTCGACGAAAGGATGGTGCGGCTGCGCCGGGGGCAAGTCAACAACGTTGCCTGGACGCCCTCAGTGAGCGAAGCGCTCGTCGATCACCGTGAGCGCCGCGTCGAGCGCGTCGGTCGCAGTATCGATCTCCTCCTGCGTGACCGTGAAGGGCGGGCCGAGCTTGATCGTGTTGGGCGTGAAGCCGCCGAGGAAGACGCCGCGCTTCGCGTTCTCCGCCGCGACGATGGCGTTGGGGTGCCCGCTGAGATCGCCGGTGAAGTCCGAATAGCGGTCCTCCGGCACGATGGGCTCGCCGTTCCCGTTCACGAGATCGACCGTGTAGAAGAGGCCGCGCCCCGCGACGCGCCCGATGCAGGCATGCTTCTCCTCCAGCCCGTCGAGCCGGTCCTTCAGGTACGCGCCACGCTGGCGCACCTGCTGCATGATGTCGTGGCCGAGCATGTATTCGAGGTTGCCGACGATGGTCGCGCAGACCAGCGGGTGGCCGTCCCAGGTGCTGCCGGTCCACCAGCGGGCCTTCTCGAAGTAGTCGGCGATCGGGGCGCTCGCGATCACGGCGCCCACCGGCAGCGCCGAGCCGTTGATGCCCTTGCCGGCGGCCATCAGGTCGGGCTTCACCCCCGGCCAGTGCATGTAGCCGAACCACTCGCCGAGCCGCCCGAAGCCGGTGATCACCTCGTCGGCGATCCAGAGGAAGCCGTGCCTGTCGCAGAGCGCACGCAGCCCCGGCATGTAGTCCGCATGAGGGAAGGTCCCTCCCCCGCCCAGCATGGGCTCGGCGATCACCGCGGCGATGTTCTCCGCGCCCACCGCACGCACGATGTGCTCGGTCGCTTCGAGCGAGGGCAACGGCCCGTTGCCCGGCCAGTCCTCGTGCTCCGGCGGCGGGATCGGGACGTAGCCGTGCGGCGGCCAGCCCGGCACGTCGGCCACGTCGGCGAAGCCCTCGTCGGCCGAGATGTTGTTGCGGTAGCCCCGCATCATGGTGGAGCCCACGGTCATGCCGTGGAATGAGTGCGCCTGGCTGAGGATGACGCTCCGGCCCGTGTAGAGCCGGGCCATCATGATGCAGCTCTCCACCGCCTCGGTTCCCGACGGCAGGACGCGCAGGCGGCCGGCCCAGCCCTCGTTGCCGAGGATGTCCGCGATCACGAGCTTCGCGGCCCGGGCGCGGTACTCGTTCGCGAGCGTGTAGGTGACGTGGCCGTAGCGCTCCATGGCTTGCGTGAGCGCGCCGTGGATCGCCGGGTGCCGGTGGCCGAGATTGTCGGAGATCAGCTGGCTCATGAAGTCGAGCAGCCGCGTTCCGTCGGCCAGCACGATGTAGTTGCCGTCGGTCGCGTCGACGCCCGTGAAGCTGTGCTCGGCCTCCGCCTGCAACCCGTGCAGGTAGTAGGCACGGTCCCAACGCTCGAGCTCGTCCCAATCGCGTGTCATGGCGCCCTCCCCAGGCCGATCGCGCAATTCGTCTGCGCTAGGTTACCCGACCCGGCGGGATCGCCCTACACGGCGGCGGAGCGGCACCACGAATTGGCCCCTGGATTGATTTATCCAATATAACATGTGCGTAGGTCGGGAATCGGCCGCGTTGCCGACGCCCCGAACGCCCTCACCGAGTACCGCCGGGTGATGTCCGTGTTTCTAAGTTTCGCCTCCGAGCTGCGCGCGGATATCCGGTCCGGGAAGACCACGCCGGCGATATCGGCCGGCTTTACCTCTGGCCTGGGGCTGCTGGCCGCGCAGGTCGCCTTCGGAGCCTTCATCTTCTCAGGCCCGTTGGCTCCCTACACGTCGCAGGGCGTCGGCCTGGTGCTGTTCGGGAACTTCGCCGCCTGCCTGCTCATCGCGCTCGCGAGCGGCTTTCGCGGCGCGATTGCCGGGCTGTCGCCGGCACTGGTGATCGGGATGGCGGTCATCGGCTCCACCATGGCGGCCGAGGGCCACGCGCTGTTCGTCACCACCGCGACCGCGCTGATTATCGCCGCAGTCGCCACGGGCGCGTTCTGCCTCGTCATCGGCCAATTCCGCCTCGCCAACGTGGTGCGCTTCGTCCCCTACCCGGTCGCGGGCGGGTTCGTCGCCGGAATCGGCGGCGCCGTCTGTATCGCGGCGCTCTCCATGATGGGGGTCGACCCGCACTGGTCGGCGGTTCCGGGGTTCTTCGACCCCGACGTGCTGTGGAAGTGGGCGCCGGGCGCGGCCTACGGGCTCGCCCTCTACCTCTCGATGAGGCGCTGGCGCCACCCGTTGATCCTGCCGGTCAGCGTCGTGCTCTTCGTCGGCGCATGCCATCTCGCCCTCTTCGCCCTCGGCATCAGCGGCGAGGAGGCGAGAGCCGCCGGCCTGCTGTTCACGAGCACGGTGGAGGAAAGCCTGTGGCCGGTTTGGGCGCCGGCCGACTTCGCGTCCGTGGACTGGTCGGCGATGGCCGGGCAAATCCCCGACATGCTGACGCTGATCGTGGTCGCCCTCATCTGCGTCGTCATGAACATCGCGGGCCTGGAGCTTGCGGTGAACAGCGAGCTCGACTGGGACCGGGAGTTCAGGGCCAAGGGCTTCGCAACCGTGATCTCCGGCCTGGGCGGCGGCACGGTGTCGACCCTGGTCGTCCCCGCCTCGCTGCGCAGCAAGCTGTTCGGCGCAACGACCCGGCTCACCGGCGTCATTGCCGCCCTCGTCATCGGAATCGCGCTGCTGCTCGGCGACGGGATGCTGGAGCTGGTTCCCGCGCCGCTCGTCGGCGGCATGCTGGTCTTTGCCGGCGCCGGCATGCTGGACGAGGGGATGGTGAAGAGCTGGAAGCGGCTTCCCCGGCAGGAGTACGGCATCATCCTGCTGATCTTCGCGATCATCATCGCGCTCGGGCTGCTGGAGGGCGTGGGCGCCGGCATCGCGGCGACGCTCGTGCTCTTCGCCGTTCGCCTCGGCCGGGTGGACTCCGTCGAGGCGCGGTTCACCCTGCGCGAGCGCCAGAGCAACAAGGCCCGGCCCGTCACCGATCGCGCCATCCTGCTGGCGGAGGGAGACCGGGTGCAGGCGTATCGCCTGCGCGGCTATATCTTCTTCGGCAGCGTCGTGCCCCTGGCCGATCAGCTCCGGCAGGCCCTGAGCGGCCCCTCGCCGCCAGCCTGCCTGATGCTGGACTTCGGCGCCGTCTCCGGCTTCGACTTCTCCGCAGTCAGCGTGTTGGGAAGGTTCCTGCAACGGGCCGACGCGGCCGGGGTCCGGGTGGTTCTGTGCGGAGTCTCCGAGCCGCTGAGAATGGGGCTGGAGCGAACCCTGCCCCCGGCCGCGTTCTCCGAGTTGCTGATGGAGCCGAATGCGGACCGCGCGCTCGAACACTGCGAGGACATCGTCATCGCGGCCTGGAGAGCGGACCTGGACGCGGCAGGAGAGCGCCGGGCGGAGATACTGGAGCACGCCGGCGAAGACCTGGAGCGCTACCTCGACCGGCAGATCCAGTTCGAGGACCTGATCGCGGACCTGGGAGAGTGGCTGCATCCTCGCGAGTATGCCGCGGGCCAGCCCCTCGCCGGGCAGGATGCGCCGGACGAAGGCCTGCA
>JAPPHR010000052.1 GCA_028820995.1 Rhodospirillales bacterium | reverse complement strand
TGGCGGCGACGTCGATTCCGGCAGGCTTCGGCACGGGCCTTGCGGCGGGCGTCCTGCTCGGCAGCCTGGCGGCGGCGCTCGCGGCTGGCGAGTTCCAATGGCAGAGCCTGGAAGGGCCGCGGCAGACCGGGCGCTACCTCGCCGGCGCGGTGATGATGGGCGTGGGCGGCGTGCTGGCGGGCGGTTGCACGGTCGGCGCCGGCCTCTCGGGCGTCTCGACGGCGAGCCTTGCCGCGCTCCTCGCGCTCGCCGCCATGGCGGTTAGCGCGAGAGCGGTCGGGGTCCTTCTCGCCGCACGGCAGTAGGTCGAAGCCGCGGCGGAGCTTCCGCGTCAGTGCGGAAACGCCGCCGGCCGGCCTAGCTGAACATGTCGGCGGTGATGCCGGCGTACCAGCCGAGCGATTCCTCGTAGGTCGCCTTGCGCAGCTCGGCGCCTTCTCCGGTCTGGGAGATGAAGCCGTCGGTCTTGGCGATCTTCTCGTCGGTCGCTTCGTAGGAGGCGCCGACCTTGACGCCGTCGTCGGTGCCGATCAGCGACCAGCAGGTGTTGGAGAAGCGCGGCGGGAACACCGAGGACCCGGTGAGCGCGCCGCGCACCGCCATGGCGCAGACCTTCGCCTGGCTGTTGGCCGAGAAGCCGGACTTCGGCATGTCGCCCTGGTGCGCCGCATCGCCCAGCACGTGGATGTTCTCGTCGGCCCGGCTCTGCATGGTGGCCGGCACGATCGGGGCCCAGCCGGCCTCGTTGGTGATGCCCGCAGCCGCCGCGATGCCCCCCGCCTGCTGCGCGGGGATGACGTTGCAGACGTCCACCTTCATGGCCTCGCCGTCCACCACCACCTCCATGGCCTCGGGCCTGACCTCGACCTTGTCGCCGCCGAAGTCCGGGCCGATGCGCTCGACCATGCCGGGGTAGTGGCGCTGCCAGCCGTCCTCGAACAGCCCCTGCTTGGAGAACTTCTCCTTGGGGTCGACGATGATGATCTTCGCCGTCGGATTGGACTGCTTCAGCACGTGGGCCACCATCGAGATCCGCTCGTAGGGGCCGGGCGGGCAGCGGAACGGGTTGGGCGGGGCCACCATGCAGTAGGTGCCGCCCTCCGGCATCGCCTCGATCTGCGCCCTGAGAAGCTGGGTCTGCGAGCCCGCCTTGTAGGCGTGCGGCATGCGGTTCTGCTGCGACAGGTCCCATCCGGGGACGGAGCCCGCGCGGAAGTCGATGCCCGGCGAGAGGATGAGGCGGTCGTAGGCGAGGCTGCCCCCGCCCGCTAGCCCCACGCTCCGCGCGTCGCGGTCGACGGAGACCGCCCAGTCGTGCACGACGTTGACGCCGTGATTGGCGGCCAGCGCGCCGTAACTGTGCCCGATCGACACCCATTCGCGGAAGCCGCCGATATAGAGGTTGGAGAAGAAACAGGTGTAGTAGGCGCGGCTCGGCTCCACGAGCGTCACGTCGACGGCGCCCTCGGAATCCTTCGCGATGTAGCGCGCAGCCGTCGCACCGCCTGCGCCGCCGCCCACGACCACGACGCGGGGGCGGCCCTCGGCGAGCACTGTGGGCGCCGACAGTGCCGATACCGCCGTTGTCGCCGCCGCGGCCGATGCAAGGAAGTGGCGCCTGTTCAAGCCGTTCTTTCGGTTCGATTTGCTCATGTCGTGTTTCTCCCGACTCACGGATCGTCTTCCGCCCTGTGGAAATGCGCAGCGAGGGCGGCGATCTCCTCGTCCGACAGGCGCCCTGTCACCATCTGCATGACGGGATGCACCCTCTTTCCATGCTTGTACGCTTGCAAGGCTATCACGAAGTCATCGAGCGGCCATCCGGTTATCGATGGTATGCCCTCGTCGGCCCCGTCCGTCCGGTGGCAGGTGGTGCATTCGCCGGCGAGATAGGCGCCGTATTCGCGATCCCCCTGTATGGCGAGGATGTGCGGGTCGAGGCCGTATTCCTCGGGCGTGGCCGTCGGCTCCGCCGGCGACGGATCGCTGTGGTCGCCGGAAAAGCCCCGCAACCATGCCAGAAGCGCCGCTCTGTCGTCCGCGCCCTCCATGCCGTCGAAGCTCATGCGCGTGTGCGGCACGAAGGTGTGCGGGTCGGAGAGGAAGGCATCCAGCGTCGCGCCGGCCCAGATCAGGCCTCCCGCCCCGGCTTCCCGCATCGCCTGGGAGTAGCGGTAATCTGCGAGCGAGCCGGCCGTGCGGCCGAAGACATCGTTGAGGTGCGGGCCGATCCGATGCGCCGCGCCGCCGCCCACCTGGTGGCAGCGCTTGCACTGGCCGAAGAGCGCCTTGCCGCGCCCGGCATCGTCGCTCCCTGCGCCGGCGGCCGGCAGGACCAGGAGCAGCCCCAGGGCCAGCAGCCCGGAGGCGAGACATGCCGCCAGGCCGGCGGTCCGGGACCGGCCTCGCGCGGCGGGACTAGTCGACCTCAACCCGTTTGCTGAGGCTGTAGACGGAGCCGTCATCGTCGACCCACTGGAACTCCAGCTGGCCCGACTCCGGGACGGCCAGCTGGAACTGGATGTAGGGATCGGCCGAGACCGCCGGCTCCAGATCGACGGAGATCGCCACCTCGCCGCCGTAGCTCACCACGAAGCGGTTGATGATCTGGCGGGGCACGAGCGCGCCTTCGCTGTCGTGGCGCTCCCCCGTGTGCATCGGATGGGTGATGCGGGTCTTGACCGTGAAGGGGACGCCCGCCTCGATCGACCTCGGCAATTTTACGCGCGGCGTGGGTTCTGCCATTGCCCGCTCCTCAGCCGCAGCCGCCGACCGTCACCGCGATCTTCTGGGAGGCCTCGCGGAACGTGCCGTCCGCCATCTCAGCCACCGCATAGACGGTCTGGCTCTTGGCGAGGCGGATGCGGATCGTCGCTTCCGGCGGCACCAGCCTCCCGAACGAGAAGACCGCGACGCCGGGATTCGGGTTCCCGTCGTTGAAGAGCGCGATGCGCCGCGCGCCCTCGGCGACGACCCGGATCGGCACGGCGCCGCCGTTGTCGAAGATTTCTGGCGCATCGAGCAGCACGCCGCCTTCCAGCCGCAGTGCCCCGCCCGTGAATTCGTCGATGGCCTGATAGACGCCGTTCGAGGCCTGGGCCGCACCGGCGGGGATCAACGCCGCCGCAGCGGCGGACGCGCTCGCCAACAATACATCCCTGCGTGTCGGAGCCAAGTCGGAGCCTCCTCCCACCTGCCGGGGCAAAGGCGATATGGCGCCCCTTGGCGGCACCCGTCAAGCCCCTGGTGTGTGAATGCCGCGCACGTTGACGGGCGCGGGCCTTCGCGCGAGCATATCGGACTCTGCGACCACTGTTCTCAGGGAGGAACGGATCATGGCGCGCACCGTCTTCACCAATGTCAGCATCTATGACGGCAACGGGAGGCGACCCTTCCGGGGCGAGGTGTCGATCCAGGGCAATCGCATCGAGAAGGTCGCCAGGAACGGCCAGAAGCTCTCGCGGCGGGGCGCTGCGGTGGTGGACGGCGACGGCGCGACGCTGATGCCGGGGCTCGTCAACGCCCACTGCCACATGAGCTACACCGGGCCGGAGTCGATGTCCGAGATCCCGCCCGAGGAGCACACGCTCATCACCATGCACAACGCCAGGACCATCATCGATCACGGCGTGACGGCGGCGGTGGGCGCGGGCGCGGCGAAGACCCGGCTCGACATCGTGATCCGGAACGAGATCGAGGCGGGCCGCATCCCCGGCCCACGCTACCGCGCGTGCTCGCCGGAGATCACCGTCACCGGCGGCCTCGGCGACCAGCGCATGCTGCACTACTACAAGAATGACCTCTCGCTCTTCGCCGACGGGCCGGAGGAGATTCGCCAAGCCTGCCGCATGCTGGTCCGCGAAGGCGTGGACATCATCAAGCTCATGCCCTCCGGCGATCACCTCATCCCCGGCGCCTGCGATGCGACCCAGAGCGCGATGGACGAGGACGAGATCGCCGCCGGCGCACGGGTCGCGCACCAGCGGGGCCGCCGCCTCGCCGCGCACGCGCGCAACCCGGAATCCATCAGGCTCTGTATCAAGTACGGGATCGAGCTGATCTATCACGCGACCTACGCGGACGAGGAATCCCTCGACCTGCTGGAGGAGCACAAGGACAAGCACTGGGTGGTGCCGGCCATCGGCTTTACCCACGCCACCGCCTACGAGGCCGGCGAGTTCGGCATCACGCCGGAGGAGGCCGCGTCCTGGGGCTTCGTGCGCGAGCTCGAGATCGGGGCCCAGACGCTCAAGAAGATGCACAGGCGCGGCATCAAGGTGCTGCCCTTCGGCGATTACGGCTTCCCCTGGACGCCGCATGGCCAGATGGCGCGGGACTTCGAGCACTTCGTCAACTATCTCGGCATGAAGCCCTACGAGATCCTGCGCGCCGCGACCCAGTACGGCGCCGAGGCCTTCGCTGCGCCGGGCGAGCTGGGGCGGATCAAGCCGGGCTACCTCGCCGACCTGCTGCTGATCGACGGCAATCCGTTCGCCGACCTGACGCTGTTCCAGGACGAGGCGAATATCCTGATGATCATGAAGGACGGCGCCTACCACAAGGCGCCGCAGGCGCGCCAAGAGCTTATGCTGCAGGCCGCAGCGGCCGAGTAGCCCGGCTCCAGCGATGGCGGCGCTCGATCGGGAGACCCTGCTCGCCCGCGCGGAATCGCTGATCCCCGTGCTGCGCGAGCGGGCCGCCGCAACCGAGGAGCTGCGGCGGCTGCCCGACGAGACCATCGCCGATCTCATCGACAGCGGCCTGATGCGGGCGACGCTGCCGGCGCGGCTCGGCGGCGCCGAGGTGGACTACCGCACGATGATGGAGCTCGTGGCGCTGCTTTCCCGCGGCTGCGGGTCCACCGGCTGGGTCTACTGCAACCTCTTGAGCTGCACCTTCATGCTCGCGCTCTGGCCCAGGCAGGCGCAGGACGAGATCTGGGATGCCGACCTTGACGCGCTGATGGCCGGCAGCGTCATCTTCCCCTGCGGCAGGGCGAGGCGAGCCAACGGCGGCTGGCGGCTCAGCGGACGCTGGCCCTTCGGCAGCGGCATCAACCACGGCTGCGCCCACTTCTTCGCCGCCATGGTGGAGGGCGCGGAGCCGCCGGAATTCCGCATGTTCCTGGTGCCGCAAGGCGAATACACCGTCCTCGACACCTGGCACACCTCGGGCCTGCGCGGCACCGGCAGCAACGACGCGGCGATCGAGGATGCGTTCGTGCCCGAGCACCGCTCGATCGATGCGTTGACCACCCGCGACGCCACGGCACCGGGCAATGCGGTGAACACCGGGACGGTCTATCGCCTGCCGCTCATCGCCATGTTCTTCTCCTGGGTCGGCGCCTCGGTGCTGGGCATGGCAGAGGCGGCGGTGGAGGACTATGTCGAGGCCACGCGCACCCGGGTCTCGCATTATGCAGGCCAGCGCCTTGCCGAGCTCGGCACCATCCACGTCAAGATCGCGGAAGCCCGCGCCGCCGTGGCGACCGCGCGGCGGATCTACCTCGGCAACTGCGACGAGGCGACGGCGATCGCGGAGGGTGGCGCGCTGCCGGACGCCGAGGCCCGCGCCCGCTACCGGGCCGAAGGCGCCTACGCCGCAGGGCTCTGCTGCCAGGCGGTCGACCTCGTCGCGGCGGCGAGCGGCGGCGGCGGCGTCTATGACAGGAACCCGTTGTCCCGCACCTTCCGCGACATTCACACGGGCGCAGCCCACATCACCCAGACCTGGGACCCCAACGCCGTCACGTACGGCCGCCTCGCGCTCGGCCTGGAAACCGACAACCCCCTTCTCTAGAGCGAGCCCGTCTTTGGATGGGCTCGCGACAGGCCGCGACCGCGGCCCGCCGCTCATGCGGCGCGCCCGAGCAGGCGCCGGCCGCAGGCCGGTTGCCGTGAGCGAAATAGGCCAGAGCGTTTCCGTGAGAAACGGAAACGCTCTGCTCAGTGCCGTTTGAGCGCCGGGAAGCCGGGGTATTCCCCGGAGTGGTCCGGCTCATGGTTCGGCATGCCGGGCTTGGTGAGACATCCCTTGGGCGGGACGTAGCTGTCGATGCGCCGAACCGGATTCTCGTGCCAGCGCAGGTTGAAGGCGGCGTACTTGGGGAAGAACATCATGTCGGAATAGGGCAGGTGGTCGTGCACCCACCAGGCCAGCGCCTGCCACGGCGTCCCCGCCTCGTAGCGCGGGACGAACCAGGGGATGACGATGCAGGCGGTCGCCCCCATGCAGCCCTGGGCGTCCCGCCGGTCCCACACGTGGCGGCTGTGGTTCCAGATCGTCTCTGCGCAGTTGTAGCCCTGGTCCCGCCGCTCGTGGCCGAACTCGTTCACCCTGATGGAACGGAAGGCGGAGCGGACCGACACGTGGCCGAAGGTGGCGTGCAGGGGTTCGAGCAGCTCCTCGCATAGCCGGGTGCCCGCGGCGATGGCAAGGTCGGGATCGTCCGGCACGTTTGTGATTCCGTGAAAGCTCGCGATCTCGCTGTAGAGCATCTCGCGCATGAAGAAGTGCTCCGACAGGCGGACTCGGCCGAGGGTTTCGAGGGCTTTCATGGAAGCGGGCTTTTGCATGGCGTGCTCCTCCCGGAAACGTCCTCGCTCGATTGCAGAATACGCAATCGAGAGACGGCAGCGACAGCCATCAAACTTGGGGGCGCCCCACGCATGCCGCGACGCGCGTCCACTCGCCCTGCCCTACTGTCGTGCTTCTGAAGTTCGCACGGTCTCGCATTGGGCGTTCGCTGTCTCCAGACCAACCACCACCGTCATGCCCGGACTTGTTCCGGGCATCCACGTTCTTTGTACCAACCATATGAAAAACTCGTGGATGGCCGGGACAAGCCCGGCCATGACGAGGAGGGTATGTGCCGCCTCGTCGTGGGAACCTCTCAATCGGCACACTACCGCAAATTCGGCTTTGCCATAGGGCATGGCATGGGCACGCCGCAACCGTGTATAGTGCTCCGCGATGCGAGCGCGGAGGCCGGGCCACGGCAATGTCTTGCGGCCCGGCGCGCCAAGGTTTGACATGCTGACAGGCAAGGGAGGCACAGCATGAGCGAGAAGTGGGGTAATCCGGACATATCGCGCCGCGGCGTGCTTAAGGGCGCGGCGGCCACTGCAGCGGTGGCTGCCGCCGGTTCGCTTGGTGCGACCGGGGCGGTGCAGGCGGCATCGACGACGGTCAAGGGCTACGGCGTCACCACGTCGCAGCTCAAGGACTGGTCCATCATGGAGAAGGCCATCGGCATCACGATGGAGTTCACCGGGACCAACGCCGACATCGGCACGTACATGCGGGACGTGATCTCCAACGATCTCGGCGAGACTCACGACATCTTCATCTTCGACGGCGGCACCGAGGACATCCTGGGGCCGCAGGGCTACTACGCCACGGTCATCGAGGACCATCCGAACCTCTCGCTCTGGGAACGGACCTCCGACGACTGGAAGCGCACCGACCTGCTGCAGGACTATGACGGCAACCAGTACGGCGTGCCCGTCATCGGCAATGCGGACAGCTTCGGCTACTTCCCCGAAGCCATCGGCGCCAACCCGGAGGGTCTCGACGAGATCCCCTGGAGCAAGATGCTCGAGGACGAGGACACCAAGGGCCGCGTCTCGCTCGACCGCAGCTGGCTGCTCTCGAGCCCCGAGGTCGGCCTCTACCTCAAGGCCAACGGCCGGGCGGAGATCGAAGACGTCGCCAACATGACCGGCGAGGAGGCCCGCGTGGTCGCGGACT
>JAPPHR010000114.1 GCA_028820995.1 Rhodospirillales bacterium | reverse complement strand
GAAGGCGGCGGCGAGTGGCAGGACTGGCTGGAGGACCCCGGCGAGAGCCACGAGAGCGACATCCTCGAGGCGAACGAGCTGGACCACCGCAGGCAGCTCTTCGCGGACTCGCTGGAGGTACTCACCGACCGCGAGCAGCACATCCTGGCCGAGCGGCGCCTGAAGGAGGAGCCATCGACGCTGGAGGAGCTGAGCCAGGTCTACGGCGTCTCGCGCGAGCGCATCCGCCAGATCGAGGAGCGCGCCTTCAAGAAGCTGCAGAAGGCGATGCGCACCGCCCACCGCAAGCAGCGGGAAGAGGCGGCGTCAGCAGCGCTGCCCTAGAAACGAACGAATTCAGCCAAGCAAGAGGGCCTGCTCCGTAGCCGGGGCAGGCCCTGAGCGTCTTGGCCGAATGGTTACCTGCTTGCCAGCCATCGCGTGCCGCAGTAACGATTTCGTCCCATGGCGTGGTTTCTGTTCATGGACGAAAGCGGCCACGACAGGGTGGCATCTCCGTACGAAGTGCTGGCCGGGATCGCCATCCGGGACAGCGTCCTCTGGGATCTCATTCGCAGTCTGCACGATTCTGAACTTCGCTTCTTCGGCCGCCGCTACAGCGATGGGCACCGGGAACTCAAGGGATCCCTTCTGCTAAAGAGCAAAGTGTTCCATCACGAAGCTCTGAACGCGGAGGTGGCTGAGGCCGATATTCCGACGCTGGCCCGGGCAGCGCTCGACGATGGTTCCGGCGCCGACGTTCGCATGCTGAAGGCTCTGGCGCTGGCGAAGCTCCGTTACGTCGCATCGGTCTTCGATACCTGCGCCGAACTCGGTTGCCACGCCTTCGCCAGCATGATCGAAACCGACGCTCAACCGACGGCCGGTGGAGGTCTAAGAAAGGATTACGCCTACGTGTTCGAACGGTTCTTCTACTTCCTCGAGGATCAGTCCGCCCGCGAACAGGGCATTGTCGTCTTCGACGAACTGGAAAAGTCGAAGAGCCATCTGCTGATCGATCAAACCCATCGGTACTTTTCGGAGACGGCAGTCGGGCAGCATCGGTCCCGGTCCATCGTGCCGGAGCCGTTTTTCGTTCACAGCGACCTGACGACGGGTGTGCAGGTCGCCGATCTCATCGCCTATGTCATCTCCTGGGGATTCCGCACCGCACAGATGACGAAACCGGCAAGAGGAGAACTTGCCGGATACGCTCAACAGGTTGCCAGACTGCGCTACCGGACGACACGCAACCGCATGGGCAACCCAAACTTCGAAATCTGGAGCTTCGCGCACATCACCGATCTCCGGACGAGGTCAGAGCGTGAGGTTGATGTGGCATAGAAAAAGGCAATGAGACGCCGAAGCGCCCCAAAGCCTCCAGGGGCGAGCATCTTCGACCGGTCGAATGGCGTCAAGTCCCTTATGCGCAACGTTCAAGTGGTCGATCCTACCTGCGAGACCGACCCCTTGCGCGTCTGCATATGTCCCTGAGCACCCGCTTCAGCGACCCATCTCGTAGTACTCCCGGTTGGGACGCATATCGATGGCGGCGGCGAGGCGGTTGGTCATGTTGTAGAAGCCCGCGACCTCGGCGATGTCGAAGATGTCCTCATCGCTGAAGCCGGCCTTGCGCAGCGCCGCGCGGTCGGCATCGCCGACGGAATCCGGGCTCTCGCTGAGCTTCCAGGTGAAGTCGAGCATCGCGCGCTGGCGGCGGGAGAGCTGCGCCGCGCGGTAGTTGGCGACGAGCTGGTCGCCCAGCACCGCATCGCCGGAGACGACACGCACCTGCGCCCCGTGGGCCACCAGGCAGTAGTGGCAGTGGTTCACGCAGGAGACGACGACGGCGATCATCTCCCGCTCAAGGGGCGAGAGGCCGGAGTCGCCCAGCATCAGCTCGTTGTTGTACTTGCGAAACAGCTCGAACTTGCGCGGCCGCAGCGTGTAGGAGCGGAGCACGTTGGGCACGAAGCCGATCTTCTCCATGCAGCGGGCGAAGACCGCGCGGATTTCGGGCGTATTCTTGCGCTGATCGGGCACGCGGAGCGCGTGAACGCGGTCCGCTTTGCGCGGCGCTCGCTTTGCCGGCATGGCTCTCTCCCTCAGGCGGTGGACGGCGTGGACGGACGTCGAAGACTGGCGACGCCTCAGCCGCACTGGGCGCGGTGGCGCAGCAGGTGGTCGGCCAGCACGCAGGCCATCATCGCTTCGCCCACCGGCACCGCGCGGAGGCCGACGCAGGGATCGTGCCGGCCTTCCGTCGAGACCTCGGTCTCGGCACCGTCGCGGGTGATCGTGCGGCGCGGCGTGCGGATCGAGCTTGTAGGCTTGACCACAAAGCGCACGACGACCGGCTGGCCGGTGGTGATGCCGCCGAGGACGCCGCCCGCGTTGTTGGTGAGGAAGCGCGGCGCCTCGCCCTCCATACGGATCTCGTCGCCGCTCACGTTGCCGCTCATGGCGGCGGCGGCGAAACCGGCACCGATCTCGACGCCCTTGACCGCGTTGATTCCGACCATGGCGGCGGCGAGGTCGGCGTCGACCTTGCCGTAGACCGGCGAACCAAGCCCCGCCGGCACGCCGCCCGCTTCCACCTCGATAATGGCGCCCAGGGAGGTACCCGCCTTGCGGGCCGCATCGAGCGCCTCCTCCCAGTCCGGCACGATCTCGGCGTCGGGGCAGAAGAAGGGGTTGCGCGCGACCTCCTCCCAGTCCCAGCGCTCCCGCTTCACATCGATGCCGCCGACCTGGATGACGGCGCCCCGGATCGTTACGCCCTCGCCCAGAATCTTCTGCGCGATGGCGCCGGCGGCCACGCGCATCGCGGTCTCCCGTGCGCTGGCCCGCCCGCCGCCCCGGTAATCGCGGATGCCGTACTTCGCGTCGTAGGTGAAATCGGCGTGGCCGGGGCGGTACATCTCCTTGATCGGGCCGTAGTCACGGCTGCGCGCATCCTCGTTCTCGATCACGAGCGAGATGGGCGTACCGGTGGTCTGGCCCTCGAACACGCCGGAGAGAATGCGCACGGTGTCGGACTCGCGGCGCTGCGTGACGAAGCGCGAGGTGCCGGGCCGGCGCCGGTCGAGCGCGGGCTGAATATCGGATTCGGCGAGCGGGATACGCGGCGGCACGCCATCGACGACACAGCCGATGGCGGGTCCGTGGCTCTCGCCCCAGGTCGTGACGCGGAAGAGCAGACCGAAGCTGTTGCTGGCCATGACGCGGGCCGACGGGCCTAGACCACCGAGATGTCGGGTGCGTCCGGCCGCTTCATGCCGACGACGTGGTAGCCGCAGTCGACGTGATGAACCTCGCCGGTAACACCCCGGCCGAGGTCGCTCAACAGATAGGTTGCCGCGCCGCCCACTTCCTCGATCGTGACGTTGCGCTTGAGCGGTGCGTTCAGCTCGTTCCACTTCAGGATGTAGCGGAAATCGCCGATTCCCGACGCGGCCAGCGTCTTGACCGGGCCGGCGGAGATCGCGTTGACCCGGATGTTGCGATCGCCGAGATCGGCGGCGAGGTAACGCACGCTCGCCTCCAGCGCGGCCTTGGCCACGCCCATGACGTTGTAGTGCGGCACCCAGCGCTCCGAACCCATGTAGGTGAGGGTGAGAAGGCCGCCGCCCTCGTCCCCCATCAGCGCGACGGCACGCCGGCAGAGCGCCGTGAACGAGTAACACGAGACCTGAAGCGTGTTCTGGAAGTTCTCGAGCGTGGTGTCGAGATAAAGCCCCTTCAGCTCTTCCTTGTCGGAATAAGCGATTGCATGGACTAGGAAATCGAGGCCGCCCCAACGCTCGGCGATCGCTTCGAAGGTAGCGTCGACGCTCGCCTCGTCGGTCACGTCGCAGGGGAGCAGGAAGTCGGAGCCGACGGACTCGGCAAGCGGCTTGAGCCGTTTCGCAATCGCGTCGCCCTGAAAGGTGAAGGCCAGCTCCGCGCCGTGATCGGCGAGGGAATGGGCCACGCCCCAGGCGAGAGAGCGTGCGTTCGCGACGCCCATCACGATGCCGCGCTTGCCCGCCATCAGCGGCGAAGCACCCGCCATCGAAGCCTCGTTTTGTCTTGATTTCCCGCGCGTTGCCGCATCCTACACGAAACCCGCGGCGCCGCAAGCAATCGGCGCGAATCACAAATGAAGGGAGCAGTTCGAGTAGTGCTCGACTAATCCGCGCAGGCCTCGATCAGCGAGCGGAAGATCAGGGTATCGCCGGGATCGATCGCGTATTCCGGGTGCCACTGCACGCCGATGAACCAGCGGTGCGCCGGGTCCTCGATACCTTCGATCACGCCGTCCGGCGCCAGCGCATTGACCACGAGGCCGGGGGCGGCTTCGGCGACGGCCTGGTGGTGGGCGCTGTTCACCTGCATGGCCTCCGCGCCGACGATGGCGCGCAGCACGCTGCCTGCCTCCAGCGACACGGCATGGCCCGGCTCGGTGCGGGGGTTGGGCTGCTCGTGAGCGAGCGCGTCGGGCACCGCGTCCGGGATGTGCTGGATGAGGGTGCCGCCGAGCGCCACGTTCATCAGCTGCTGGCCGCCGCAGATGCCGAGGGAGGGCACCGCCTGCCGGTGCGCGGTGCGGGTAATGGCACACTCGAAGGCGGTGCGCCGGTCCTTGGTGGTGACGGTCTCGTGCCGAGAGGTGGCGCCGAAGAGGGCCGGGTCCACGTCGAAGGCGCCGCCGGTGACGATGAGGCCGTCCACCGTCTCCAAGTAGCGCTCCGCAAGCTCCGGCTCGTGCGGCAGCGCGATCGGAATTCCGCCGGCCGCCGCGACCGCCGTGCAGTAGTTTTCGCGGATCGCGTACCAGGGCTCGCCGGAGTACCCCCCGGGAGGCTCTGAATCGAGGGTGAGGCCGATGACGGGCTGAGGCATCGGCCGACTCTAGCCCGCATTCACTGGCGGGGGGAGGGCGGCGGCCTCTGCAGTTACGGGCAAGGGTCGAATGGTTTATCTAAGTCATCTTGGCTAACGACGGGATTGAGGTTGTCATGACGCGCATCCGCGTCACCGACGCATTGAGGAATATTGCCGCGCTGCTCCACCGGGAGGATGCCGGCGCAGATGTCGAAGGCGTTGACGATCCGATCCTGACCCTGCGCGGGATGGGAAAGGAAATGTGGGCGGACGAGGACGCCGACGCTTGCGTCGAAAGGCTGCGCCAGGGCTGGCAGTGAGCAAAGTCTTCTCGAAAACGACTCACTTCGTGGGCTGGTTGGACGACCGGGGCGAACGCACCGGCCGGGTCGCGACCTTGCGCAAGTGGATGGTCACGGTCGACAAGGCAACCCCATGACGATTCAGCTCACACCGATGGAGCTCGCGCTCGCCGAGGCGGAGGCAGCCGCAGAGCGCGGCGAGGTGCCGGTGGGCGCCGTCGTGGTCGACGGGCGCACCGGCACGGTGCTAGCACGGGTCGGGAACGCGGTGGAAGCGGCGCACGACCCGACCGCGCACGCCGAGATGCTGGCCATCCGCGAAGCGGCGGCGAAGCGGGGCACGGCCCGGCTAGTCGATTGCGACATCTACGTCACGCTGGAGCCCTGCGCCATGTGCGCGCAGGCGATCGCCTTCGCCCGGCTGCGCCGGCTCTACTTCGGCGCCGCCGACCCCAAGGGCGGCGGGGTCGAGCACGGTGCGCGCATCTTCCAGCAGCCCACCTGCCATCACCGGCCCGAGGTCATCGGTGGCATTCAGGAGAGCCGCGCCGCAGCCTTGCTCCGCGGCTTTTTCGAAGAGCGCCGGTAGCCTTTTGCCGCCGTTGCCGGCCGGGGGCCCAAACTCTATAAGGGCCAGCCGGCACAGCACGGGGGAGAACCCATGGCGACCCAGCGCACCCTTTCGATCATCAAGCCCGATGCCACCCGCCGCAACCTCACGGGCGCCATCAACCAGCGCTTCGAGGAGGCCGGACTGGCCATCGTCGCCCAGCGCCGGGTCAGGCTGACGGAAGAGCAGGCGCGGGCCTTCTATGCGGTCCACAGGGAGCGCGCGTTCTACGACGATCTTTGCGCCTTCATGACCTCGGGCCCCGTGGTGGTGCAGGTGCTGGAGGGCGAGAGCGCGGTCGAGGCCAACCGCACGATCATGGGCGCGACCAACCCGGCCAACGCCGATCCCGGCACCATTCGCGCGGCGTTCGGCGAGTCGGTGGAAGCCAACTCCGTGCACGGCTCGGATTCAGCGGAGAACGCGGCGATCGAGATCGCCTTCTTCTTCGCAGAGACCGATATCGTCGGCTGAGACTGCGCCTGGCCCGTCTCGTGTACCGGGTCGCCATGCTATAGTGCAGGCCAGCACGCGTGGCGGACGCGGGGTGTGACGCGCAATGGCGGATAAACGGACAACCGGTCGTCCCGGCGATGATCCCGCGGTCATCACCAAGTCCCGCAGCGAGACCAAGAAGCCGTCGATGTACAAGGTCTTGCTGTTGAACGACGACTACACGCCGATGGAGTTCGTGGTGGTCGTGTTGATGCGCTTCTTCGGGATGAACGAGCAGCGTGCGACCACGATCATGCTGCACGTGCATCGGCGGGGCGTGGGCATCTGCGGCGTCTATTCCTATGAGGTGGCCGAAACCAAGGTGAAGCAGGTGTGCGAATTTGCGCGGCGCAACGAACACCCGCTGCAATGCACGATGGAGAAGGAGTAGCCGTGCTCTCCCGCGATCTCGAAAAGAGTCTGCACCGCGCGCTCGCGCTCGCCGTCGAGCGGCGGCACGAGTTCGCGACGCTCGAACACCTCTTGCTCGCGCTGCTGGAGGATGCCGATGCCATCGCCGTGCTGAAGGCTTGCGGCGTCGATCTGGAGCGCCTGAAACGCGAGCTCGAAAGCTTCGTCGATGAGGAGCTGGAGAGCCTGACCACCGATGAGGCGGTCGATGCCAAGCCCACCACCGGCTTCCAGCGGGTGGTCCAGCGCGCGGTACTGCATGTGCAGTCCTCGGGCCGTGAGGAGGTGACCGGCGCCAACATCCTGGTGGCGATCTTCTCCGAGCGCGAATCCCACGCGGTCTACTTCCTGCAAGAGCAGGACATGTCGCGCTACGACGCGGTCAACTACATCTCGCACCGGATCGCCAAGGTGCCGGGCCAGTCGGGGCAAGGCGGGTCCGTCTCCGGCGCCGAGGAGGACGCGCGGGAGGAAAACGTCGTCAAGGAAGGCCCGGCGGCGCTGGAGGCCTACTGCGTCAACCTGAACGCGAAGGCCAACGCCGGGCGGATCGACCCGCTCATCGGCCGCGACGCCGAGGTCGAGCGTACGATCCAGGTGCTTTGCCGCCGCACCAAGAACAACCCGCTCTACGTGGGCGACGCGGGCGTGGGCAAGACCGCGCTTGCCGAGGGGCTGGCGCGGCGGATCGAGAACGGCGAGGTGCCGCAGGTTCTCGACGGCGCTGTGATCTTCGCGCTCGACATGGGCGCGTTGCTCGCCGGCACCCGCTACCGCGGCGACTTCGAGGAGCGGATCAAGGCGGTGCTCGCCGAGATCGAGGCCCACGAGGGCGCGATCCTCTTCATCGACGAGATTCACACCGTCATCGGCGCCGGCGCCACGAGCGGCGGCGCGATGGACGCGTCCAACCTGCTGAAGCCCGCGCTGCAGAGCGGCACGCTACGCTGCATAGGCTCGACCACTTACAAGGAATACCGCAACTACTTCGAGAAGGACCGCGCGCTGGTCCGGCGCTTCCAGAAGATCGACGTGAACGAGCCGAGCGTCGACGAGGCGGTCAAGATCCTGCGCGGACTCAAGCCTTACTACGAGGAGCACCACGGCGTCCGCTACACGGCGGAAGCGATCCGCACCGCCGTCGAGCTCGCGAACCGCTACATCAACGACCGCAGGCTGCCCGACAAGGCCATCGACGTGATCGACGAGGTCGGCGCCTCGCAACGCCTGCTGCCGGAATCGAAGCGGCGCAAGACCGTGGGCGTGAAGGATGTCGAGGGCGTGGTGGCGAAGATCGCCCGTATTCCTTCCAAGAACGTGAGCCGCGGCGACAAGACCATCCTGGAGAGCCTGGAGCGCGACCT
>JAPPHR010000030.1 GCA_028820995.1 Rhodospirillales bacterium | reverse complement strand
TTCTTGGCGCCGAAGATCTCGATCTCGCCCTCGAGCGGGCGGCCGCCCCTGATGCGAATACTGTCCATGAACCGCCCCTGGCGCCGGGGGCTCGGCGCCGCGCCGCCGAGCGGCCCCACGTGAGAATCGGCGCGGCCGCCCCGTCCGCTTTCGCCGGCGCACCATAGGCGAGCGGCGCCCGAGGGACAAGCCGCAGCCCCCGTTCCGCAACCGTCCAAGGATTCCGGCGCGCCGTGCGTCTAATCTTCGAACACGACGTCGTGTTGGATCATGATGGCCGCATGAGCGAGGACACGGACGGTGCGCTGGTCGGCCGGGCCGCAGGAGGAGACCGGGAGGCGTTCGCCGCGCTCATCGAGCGCCACTACGGGCTGATCTACCGCGTGGGCGCGCGCGTGCTCGGCGACGACGAGGCGGCGGCGGACCTGGCGCAGGATGTCTGTGTCGGTCTGGCCGCGCGGCTCCCCTCCTACCGGGGCGAAAGCCGGTTCGCGACCTGGCTCTACCGGGTCGTGGTCAATGCCGCCCGTGACCGGCTGCGCCGCGACGGCGCCCAGCGACGCAACGAGGCGGCGTTCGCCGAGGTCGATGCAATGACGAGGGCGGGGCGGGCCGCGATCGACGCCGAGGCCCTCTGGCTGCGGCAGATGCTGAGCGGGCTTTCCGACGACCTGCGCACCACCGTGGTTCTCGTACTCCAGGAAGGGCTGCGGCACGCGGAGGCCGCAGAGGTTCTCGGCGTCTCGGAATCGACCGTATCGTGGCGAATGCACGAGGTGCGCCGGCGTCTGCGCGCCCTTGCCGCTGAGGAAGAGGTCGCATGAGCGACGATCTCGACAGGCTGCAGGCAGCGCTCCGCGCCAATGCGCCGCAGCCGCCACCCGGTGCGAGGGAGCGGGCAAGCGCCGCGGGGCTGGCGGCCTTCGACGACCGCCGCCAAGGAATTGGCGACCGGCAGCGTCAGACGGGAAGTGTGGCAATCGACACCACGTCCCCGCTGCGGAGGCTCGCCATGTTGCTCTCGCGTCCCTATCCGGCGCTTGCCGGCGTTGCTGCGATACTCGTCGTCGCGGCCATCGTCTCCTACCAAACCCTCGTCATCCGCGAACCCGCCGACCCTGCGGTGCCGCCGCCTCCCGCCCCCTCGGCCGAGCCCGTGACGGTGGCCGAAGGGGTCGATCAGGCCAGCGAGCCGAAGGCGGTCGAGGAGCCCATCGAAGTGGCCGGCCTCGATCCCGAGGCAGTGGAAGTCCTCGCCGAGCAGGCGCCGGAGCCGCTGGCTGTGGCCTCCCAGGAAGCCGGGATCGAGAAGGCGGCGCCGGACTCGCTGGCCCGCTCCGTGCAGGTCGAGGCCTCGGTTGAGGCGTTCGCCGATGTCGCCGTCGCCGAGTATGCCGAGGCCCCTTCGGCAGCGCGTTCGCTGGCTACCAGTGTCGAACTGGAGGCGGTTGACGCGCCCTCGGTTGGATACCGCGAGCAGGGCCGCGACCGGTTCGAAGCGTTCGATCCCAACCCGGTGAAGGTCGCCGCCGAGGAGCCGGTCTCCACCTTTTCCATCGATGTGGACACGGCGTCCTATGCTTTCATGCGGGCCTCTCTCAACCAAGGCGTGCTGCCGCAGCCGGACGCCGTGCGCGTGGAAGAGCTGATCAACTACTTCCCCTACGGCTATGCGCCGCCGGCAGGCCCCGAGACCCCGTTCGCCGTCCACGTCTCGCTGATACGCACGCCGTGGAACGACGCGACCCGGCTGCTGCACATCGGCATCAAGGGCTACGAACTCGCGCCTGCTGCCCGCCCGCCAGCGAACCTGGTGTTCCTGGTCGACACCTCGGGCTCGATGGATTCGCCCGACAAGCTGCCGCTGCTGGTCAACGCGTTCAGGATGCTGCTGGATGCGCTCGCACCAGCAGACACGGTGGCCATCGTCAGTTACGCGGGTGCGGCAGGCACGGTGCTGGAGCCGACGCCGGTGGCCGAGCGGGGCGCGATCGCGGCCGCCCTGGAGACCCTGCGGGCGGGCGGGTCGACGGCGGGCGCCGAGGGGATCCGGCAGGCCTATCTGCTGGCCGAGCGGCATTTCCTCGAAGGCGGCGTCAACCGCGTGATCCTCGCCACCGACGGCGACTTCAACGTGGGCTTCACCGACCCGGACGAACTGGAGGGCTACATCGCGCGCAAGCGCGAGAGCGGCCTCTTCCTCTCGGTGCTGGGCTTCGGCATGGGCAACTACAACGACGCGTTGATGCAGCGCCTCGCCCAGAACGGCAACGGCAACGCCGCCTATATCGACACGCTCACGGAGGCCCGCAAGGTGCTGGTGGAGGAGGCGACGTCCACCCTCTTCCCCATTGCCAAGGACGTGAAGATCCAGGTCGAGTTCAACCCGGCGCTGGTGAGCGAGTACCGGCTTATCGGCTACGAGACCCGGATGCTGGCGCGCGAAGACTTCCGCAACGACAAGGTAGACGCCGGCGAAATCGGCGCCGGGCATACGGTGACGGCGCTCTACGAGGTCACCCCGGCGGGCTCGGGCGCTGAGCGCATCGCGCCGCTCCGCTACGGCGAGCAGGAGACTGCGCCGAGCGCCGGCCGCGACGACGAGTTCGCCACCGTCGCCATCCGCTACAAGTTGCCCGACGCCGAGACGAGCACGGAGATTGCGCGGCACGTGACCGGGGACGATGCTGTCGCGAGCGCGGCCGCCGCGCCCGAGGACGTGCGCTTCGCCGCCGCTGTCGCGGCCTTCGGCCAGTTGCTGCGGGGCGGGCGCTACACCGAGGACTACGGCTACGACGATGTGATCGCCGCCGCCCGGGCCGCACGGGGCGAGGACCCCTTCGGCTACCGTGCCGAGTTCCTGAGCCTCGTCCGCCTGGCCAAGACCGCAGCCGTCATGGAGCCGCTGCGGCGGTGACGTCAGACATATCAGGTTCGCTGGCGGCGGCGGACGGCAATGCCTAGAATCGGTGTCGTCGTATGGAGCCGGTCTCGGACAGGGGGCCTGTCACCATGAAATTGACCGTGCTCTGCATCCTGACGGTAGTGTTGTTCACGGCTGTCGCCGTGTGGGCGCAGAGGGACGATTGGCCACGATTCGATCCGCGCACGTTCGGCCCGCAGGGCGAACTCAGGGAGATTATAGTCTGGGGGTTTTATGCTCGGGATAATGAGGGCGAAGTGCGAAAAGCCGAAGACTACCTGCGTGCGATGGGTATGCTCAAAGAAGGCGGATCCGTTCTGGATGTATTCCCGGATTCGGATCTGGGTAAGGAGCGATACAATCGATCAGGACAACGATTTTGTGACCATGTTACGGACGAAGAAACGAAGGGACGCTATCCCATCATCAATGCTGACCTGAGAGTACGGCTGTACGACAGGGAGGGGACTATCCTGTCGGAAGAATTACTGAGAGACGAGTTTCCGGAGAATACCAAGAGATCGTTTCCCCAGAACACGGAGGAGACGGCATACGAGTGGCAGGTCATCGCTCATGTGCCCTATCACGAAGAGGGGGACAGTCTCAGAGTTGTGCGGCTGGCGAAGGGAAAGGAAATACTACTCGAACATCTCGAGTTTCACAGCGCGGATAAGTTGTGGAGAGAAATCGAGGAAGGCCAATTCTATGCCTACTATATCACCGACGATGGCTGCTTTCTCTCTCCTCCCCTGCGGTAGAGAACCGGCCTGTTCGATACATTAGGCGGGCCGGTACTCCGCCATGGCGTCGAGCAGCCAGGTGCCGAGGTAATGGGCGAAGGAGTTGCGCACCGTGATCTCGTAAGTGGGCACATCGCCGGCCTGATGCAGGATCACGTTCGCCCTGGCCAGCGCCGTCTGCACGCAGGCGCCGGGTGCGAATGCGCGGGGGTGGAGGTCGAGGCGGCAGCCCTTCATCAGCACCTCGCGCGCACGCGGCCCCGAGAGCGCGAGCGTCGCGTACATGGCGCTCACGTCGGTCAGCGCGTGATGCCGGCCTTCGAGGCGGCCCCGCAGTGTCTCTTCGAGCGCGGCGTCTTCCGCCGCCGGGCCGGTCACCAGCCACTCGTCCGGGCCGAGCCAGAGAATTGTCTTGCCGTTCACGGTGGTGGCTGCGGTGTTCGGCGTGCGGGGCAGCGACCCGCCGAGCACGGCGCCGGCAGCGGTGAGCGCCTCGGCGTCCTTCGGATCGAGCCGGAGGTTGAGCCGCGCACGCGCCGGTTGCTCGGCGAGGGTGACGCCCTCCGCCTGAACCGCCGCGAGCGCGTCGGCGAGGGCCGCAAGCGGGCTGCGCGGTGCCAGTGCCTCAGCCATCCCGCTTGGCCCCTTCCGAGTCGTAGAACACCGGCTCCGTGATCTTGCAGGGGACGAACCCGCTCTCGGGCGCGGCGTGGACGGTCTCGCCCTTGCGCCCGCGGCCGCCCTTCACCAGCGCGAGCGCGATGGAGCGACCGAGCGCCGGGCTCGCGTAGCTCGACGTGACGTGCCCGATCATCGGCAGCGGCGGCCGCCCCGGCCTGTCGACGAGCTGCGTGCCTTCCGGCAGCACGGTGCCGGGGTCGTCGGTGAGGATGCCGACGAGCTGCTTGCGGTCATCCCGCCGCGTGTCCTCGCGGCTCCAGGCGCGCTTGCCCAGGAAATCAGGCTTCTTCTTCGACACGATCCAGTCCATGCCGAGGTCATGGGGCGTCGTGGTGCCGTCGGTCTCCTGGCCCACGATGATGAAGCCCCGTTCCGCGCGGAGCACGTGCATCGCCTCGGTGCCGTAGGGGGCGATGCCGTGCGCCGCGCCGGCCTCCATCAGCGCCTCCCACAGGTGGCGCCCGTGGTGCCAGGGCACGTTGATCTCGAAGCTGAGCTCGCCGGTGAAGCTGATGCGGAAGACGCGTGCGTCCACCCCTGCGACCGTGCCCTCCTTCACGCTCATGAAGGGGAAGGAGTCGGTGTCGAGCGCCATGTCGGGCGCCAGCGCGGCCAGCACGTCGCGGGCCTTGGGGCCGGCCAGGGCGACCGTCGCCCACTGCTCGGTGACCGAGGTGCAGTACACCTTGAGCTCCGGCCACTCTGTCTGCAGCCATTCTTCGAGCCACTCCAGCACGTGGGCCGCGTTGCCGGTGGTGGTGGTCATCAGATAGTGGTTCTCGCCGAGGCGCGCGGTGGTGCCGTCGTCGAAGACCATGCCGTCGTCGCCGCACATGAGCCCGTAGCGCACCCGGCCCACCTTCAGGGTCGAGAAGGCGTTGGTGTAGATCATGTCGAGCAGGGTCGCGGCATCCGGCCCTTTGATGTCGATCTTGCCGAGGGTGGAGGCGTCGAGGATGCCGACGGCGTCGCGGACGGCGCGGCATTCGCGCGCGACCGCCGCGTGATTGTCCTCGCCCGGCTTGGGGTACCACCAGGGGCGGTGCCATTGGCCCACGGGCTCGAACACCGCGCCCTCGGCCTCGTGCCACTCGTGCATCGCCGTGCGCCGCAACGGATCCATCAGCGGGCCGGTATCGCGGCCTGCGAGCGCGCCGAAGGTGACCGGCGTATAGGGCGGCCGGTAGGTGGTGAAGCCCACCTCGGGCACGGTCTTGCCCAGAGCGTCAGCGAGGATGGCGAGGCCGTTGACGTTGGCCGTCTTGCCCTGGTCGGTGCCCATGCCGACGGTGGTGTAGCGCTTGACGTGCTCGACCGAGCGGAAGCCCTCGCGCGCCGCAAGGCGGATGTCCGCCGCGGTCACGTCGTCCTGGTGGTCGACCATGTGCTTGGCCTTGCCGTGGCCGACCGGTTTTTGGCCCGGCGCAAGCCAGTAGGGCGTGATGGCGCCGGGCTCCGGGGCGTCTGAGGAGGGGATCGGCGGCGCCGTGCCGTCGCCGAAGCCCGCCGCTTGCGCCGCGCGCGCACCGGCGGCCGCGCCCTCCGCCAGGCAGCCGGCGAGGCCGAAGCTGCCATTCGCCGCGCCCGTAACCTCCACCGCCTGGGTAGCCTGACCGGGGAGGAAGATTCCGCGCGCCTCCTCGAACGCGAGCTTGCCGGCTGACTGGCTGAAGAGGTGCACCGCCGGGTTCCAGCCGCCGGAAGCGAGCACGCTGTCGCAGTAGATGCGGTATTGCTCGCTGCTTGGCCCGCCGCCCTCGCCGAGTTTCGCGACGGTGACGGAGCGGACCCTCTTCGTGCCGTGGGTGGCGGCGATGACGGAGCCAATGTGGAGCGGCACCCCGGCCTGCTTGAGCGCCGGTGCCAGCGGTGCCGCAGGCTCGGGCCGGCAATCCACCACGGCGCCGACGGTGCCGCCCGCCTCGACGATATCGTGCGCCGCCTCGTAAGCAGCGTCGTTGTTGGTGAAGAGCACGGCACGCTCGCCCGGCAACGCCGCGTAGTGGTTCACGTAGCGCTGCGCCGCAGAGGCCAGCATGACGCCGGGGCGGTCGTTGTCGGCGAACACCAGCGGCCGCTCGTGGGCGCCGGTGGCGAGCACCACGCGGCCCGCCTTGATGTGCCACAGGCGCTGGCGGCCCGTGCCGGCGGGCGCGCGCGGTCCCAAGTGGTCGGTGCGGCGCTCCAGCGCGCTCAGCGAGTTGTGGTCGTAGTAGCCGAAGAGCGTGGTGCGGGTGAGCACCCGCACCTCCGGCATGGTGGCAAGGCGGTTTGCCGCCGCCTCGGCCCAGGCCGCGCCGTCTGCGCCGTCTACATGGTGGCGCAGCCCGAGCAGCGCGCCGCCAAGCGCCGCCTGCTCGTCCACGAGCAGGACCCTGGCGCCCGCCTCGCCGGCGGCGAGGGCTGCGGCGATCCCGGCCGGCCCGCCGCCCACCACCAGCACGTCGCAGTGGACGTTCATCTTGTCGTAGGAGTCGGGGTCGGGTGCTTCGGGCGCGCGGCCGAGCCCCGCCATGCGCCGGATCACGGGCTCGTAGAGCGACTTCCAGAACGACGCCGGCCAGAGGAAGGTCTTGTAATAGAAGCCGGCGGGGAAGAGCGGCGCGAACCGCCCGGTCCAGGCGGCGAAATCGCAGTTCGCGCTCGGCCAGGCGTTGACGCCGGTGGCGGTAAGCCCGTCGTAGAGCTCCACCTGGGTCGCGCGCAGGTTGGGCTCGGTGCGCGCGCCTTCGCCGAGCTGCACCAGCGCGGACGGCTCCTCCGCGCCGGCGGTGAGAATGCCGCGCGGGCGGTGGTACTTGAAGCTGCGGCTCGTCAGGTGGGTGCCGTTCGCGATCAGCGCCGACGCGAGCGTGTCGCCCGCGAAGCCCTCGTAGCTCTGCCCGTTGAAGGTGAAGCGGAGGCGCTGCGTCCGGTCGATCCGCCCCCCCTCCTTGAGACGGAAGCGCACTAGTCGTCCCCCGCCTCGTCGCCGGACGCGTCGGGCCTGGGCGCGCCCATGGGATAGATCGCGACCACGTCGTTGCTGACGGTGTCGCGCAGCGCGTTGAACCAGCGCCGGCAGCCCTCCCGGTGCATCCAGCGCTCGGCATGGACGCCCTTGGGGTTGGTGCGCATGAAGAGGTAGTCGGCCCAGGCCGCATCGTCGGTCGCTGCAGGCTCAGGGCGCGCGATATGGGCCTCGCCGCCGTAGCGGAACTCGGTCTCGGGCCTTGGCCCGCACCAGGGGCAGTCGATCCAGAGCATCCCGCGTCCCCTAGTGCGCCACCGCCGCCGCCGCGTGCTCGTCGATCAGCGCGCCGGAGGTGAAGCGGTCGAGCGCGAAGGGCGCGTTAAGCGGATGCGGCTCGCCGGTCGCGATGGTGTGGGCCAGCACCCAGCCCGAGCCCGGCGTCGACTTGAAGCCGCCGGTGCCCCAGCCGCCGTTGATGAAGAGGCCTTCCACCGGGGTCTTGCCGATGATGGGCGAGGCGTCGGGGCAGACGTCCACGATCCCGGCCCAGGACCGCATCATGCGCACCCGGCTGAAGATCGGGATCAGCTCCACCAGCGCCCCCATCTGGTCCTCGAGTGTGTGCAGGCCGCCGCGCTGGCTGTAGGAGTTGGGCGGGTCGAGGCCCGCGCCGAACACCAGCTCGCCCTTGTCGGACTGGCTCACGTAGACGTGCACGCCGTTCGACATGATGACGCAGTGCAGCACCGGCTTGAGCG
>JAPPHR010000010.1 GCA_028820995.1 Rhodospirillales bacterium | reverse complement strand
TACCTGGTTCTCATCGGGCCTCTGGCCCTTCTCGACCCTCGGCTGGCCCGAGCGCGGGCAAGCGCTTGAGACCTACTACCCCAACAGCGACCTGATCACGGGCTTCGACATCATCTTCTTCTGGGTCGCCCGGATGGTGATGCTGGGCATGCACTTCATGGGCGATGTCCCCTTCCGCACCGTCTACATCCACGCGCTGGTGCGGGACGAGAAGGGGCAGAAGATGTCCAAGAGCAAGGGCAACGTGATCGACCCGCTGGCGCTGATCGACAAGTACGGCGCCGATGCGCTGCGTTTCACGCTGGCGGCGATGGAGGCGCAGGGGCGCGACATCAAGCTCGCCGAGAGCCGCGTCGCGGGCTACCGCAACTTCGCGACCAAGCTGTGGAACGCCGCGCGTTTCTGCGAGGCCAACGGCTGCAAGCCGGTCGCTGGCTTCGACCCGGCGCAGGTCGAGGGCAGGGTCAACCGCTGGATCGCGGGCGAGGCCGCGCGTGCCGCCCGCGAGGTGACCGCCGCGCTCGACGCCTACCGCTTCGATGCGGCGGCGGGCGCGGTCTACCACTTCACCTGGGACGTCTTCTGCGACTGGTACCTGGAGTTCTCCAAGCCCACGCTCTCCGGCCCCGACGGGGCGGCCAGGGACGAGACCCGCGCGGCCTGCGCCTGGGTGCTGGACACGATCCTGGGCCTGCTGCATCCCTTCATGCCGTTCGTGACGGAGGAGCTCTGGGGCCGCATCGACGAGGGCCGCGCGGGCACGCTCATCACGGCACCCTGGCCTGCGCTCGCAGACGGCATCGGCGATGCCGATGCCGCGCGGGAAATGGAATGGGTTGTGAAGCTCGTCACCGCGGTGCGCGCCGTGCGGGCGGAGATGAACGTGCCGGCGGGCGCACGCATCGCGCTCGGCTTGCGCGGCGCCGGGCCGGAGACTGCGGTGCGCCTCGACCGCCACCGGGAGGTGATCGCGCGCCTCGCCCGGTTGAGCGAGGCCGAGGCCGCGGATGGCGAAATCCCGCCGGGCTCCGTGCAGATGATGCTGGACGAGGCGACCGTCGTGCTGCCGCTCGCGGGCGTGATCGAGTTCGACAAGGAGCGCGCCCGCCTCGACCGCGAGCTCGGCAAGGTGGGCAAGGAGCGTGCCAAGCTGGAGAGCAAGCTCGAGAACGAGCAATTCCTCGCCCGCGCGCCGGCTCACGTGGTCGAGGAGCAGCGCGGGAGGCTCGACGAGGCGTGCAGGGCGCAAGCCCGGCTCGAGGCAGCCTTGGAGCGCATCGCGGCCACGTAAACGCGCTGCGGCGACGTTCGCGGCTTGACCGCAGCCCACGGGGGCGAGTAAGCCGTGCGCCGGCGGGCCGGTCCTGACGGGCAGGTCCTAGCGAGATTTGGCGCACCGCCGCGAGAGAGTGGGCGGTGCGAGGGGGAAGGGCGCCATGAGCACGAGATTCGACAAGTCGAAGCTGCCGAGCAGGCACATCACCGAAGGGCCCAAGAGCGCCGCGCACAGGGCGTTCTTCTACGCCATGGGCGTCTCGCGCCAGGCGGTGAGCCGGCCCATCGTGGGCGTCGCGACGACGTGGAACGAGACCGCGCCCTGCAACATCACGCTGCGCCGCCAGGCGCAGGCCTCGAAGGCGGGCGTGGACGAGGCGGGCGGCACGCCGCGCGAGTTCACCACGATCACGGTGACCGACGGCATCGCCATGGGCCATCAGGGCATGAAGTCCTCGCTGGTCTCGCGCGACGTGATCGCGGATTCGGTCGAGCTCACCATGCGCGGGCACTCCTACGACGCGCTGGTGGGCATCGCCGGCTGCGACAAGTCGCTGCCCGGCATGATGATGGCGCTGGTGCGGCTCAACGTGCCGGGGGTCTTCCTCTACGGCGGCTCCATCCTGCCGGGGCGTTTCCGCGGGCAGGACGTCACGATCATGGACGTCTACGAGTATTACGGGAAGCTCAACGAGGGCGAGGTGACGGAGGAGGACCTAGCCGAGATCGAGGCGGTGGCGTGTCCCTCCGGCGGCTCCTGCGGCGGGCAGTTCACCGCCAACACCATGGCCTGCGTCTCCGAGGCGATCGGTCTTGCGCTGCCGCATTCGGCCGGCGCGCCAGCGGTCTACGAATCCCGCGACGAGTTCGCCGTGGCCTCGGGCAGCTGCGTGATGTCGCTGATCGAGAAGAAACTCCGCCCGCGCGACATCGTGACCCGCAAGGCGATGGAGAACGCGGCGACGGTGGTGGCGGCCACCGGCGGCTCCACCAACGCCGGGCTGCACCTGCCGGCCATCGCCAACGAGGCGGGGATCGACTTCGACCTCGCGGCGGTGGCGGAGGTCTTCAAGCGCACTCCCTACATCGCTGACTTGAAGCCGGGCGGGCGCTACGTGGCGAAGGACCTGTTCGAGGTGGGCGGCGTGCCCATCGTGCTCAAGGCGCTGCTCGAGGGCGGCTACCTGCACGGCGACTGCATGACCGTGACCGGCAAGACGCTCGCCGAGAACCTGGCGGACGTGACCTTCCCCACCGAGCAGGACGTGGTGGTGCCGACCTCGGCGCCGCTGTCACCCACCGGCGGCGTGGTGGGACTCAGCGGCAATCTCGCGCCGGAAGGGGCGATCGTGAAGGTGGCCGGCCTCTCGCGGCTCCGCCACGTCGGGCCCGCGCGCTGCTTCGATACCGAAGAAGACGCGATGAAGGCCATCGTCAGCCGCGACTACCGCTCCGGCGACGTGATCGTCATCCGCTACGAGGGGCCGAAGGGAGGCCCCGGCATGCGCGAGATGCTGGCCGTCACCTCGCAGATCTACGGGCAGGGCAAGGGCGAGGAGGTGGCGCTCATCACCGACGGCCGCTTCTCGGGCGCGACCCGGGGCTTCTGCATCGGCCACGTCGGGCCGGAGGCTGCGGTGGGCGGGCCCATCGCGCTGCTCCGCGACGGCGACGAGGTGACCATCGACGCGACCAGCGGCGAGCTCAGCGTGGCACTCTCCGATGCCGAGCTGGCGGAGCGCCGCAAATCCTGGTCGGAACGCTCGCACGATTATCAGTCGGGCGTGCTCTGGAAATACGCGGCGACCGTGGGGCCGGCCTACCAGGGCGCGGTGACGCATCCCGGCGGGGCTGCGGAAACCCACTGCTTCGCGGACATCTGAGCGAACGCTCGGGAAGTCGCAGGTCATGAGCAAGGAAAGCGGCGGCAAGGGCCGCTACCGGGACGAGACGCTGCTCTCGGTGCTGGGCCGCGACCCGGCGGCGAATCACGGCGTGGTCAATCCGCCCGTCTACCACGCGTCGACCATCCTTCACGAGAACGCCGCGGCGCTGAAGGAAGCGACGTTCGGCCCGCGCGTCTACGGCAAGACCTATTACGGGCGCTACGGCACGCCGACGACCTTCCCGCTCCAGGATTCGATCACGGAGCTGGAGCGGGGTTACAGGACGTACCTGTTCGGCTCGGGGAAGGCGGCGATCGTCGCGGCGCTGCTCGCCTTCGTGAAGAGCGGCGACCACGTGCTGATGACCGACAGCGCCTATGGGCCCACGCGGGGCCTCGCGGGCGGCCTGCTCAAGCGCATGGGGGTCGAGACCACCTTCTACGACCCCTGCATCGGCGCCGGCATCGCGGGCCTGATGCGCGAGAACACGAGCGTGGTCGTGGGCGAATCGCCGGGCTCGCTGACCTTCGAGATTCAGGACTTCCCGGCGCTGGCGGACGCCGCCCATGCGCAGGGCGCGGTGCTGATCGTGGACAACACCTGGGCCTCGCCGCTCTTCTGCCAGCCACTGGCCTTGGGGGCGGACGTCTCGATCCACGCCTGCACCAAGTACATCGTGGGCCATTCCGACGCGATGCTGGGCTCGGTCACCACCACCGAGGCCCACGTCGAGCCCGTGCGCCGCATCTTCGAGGAGCTGGGCGCGGCACCGGGGCCGGACGATTGCTATCTCGGCCTGCGCGGCCTGCGCACGCTCTCCGTCCGCCTGCACCGGCACCAGGAGACGGGCCTCGCGCTCGCCCGCTGGATGCGCGAGCGGCCGGAGGTCCGCCGCGTGCTCCACCCCGCGCTGGAGGACGGCCCCGGCCATGCGCTCTGGAAACGCGATTTCTCCGGCGCGTCGAGCCTCTTCGGCGTGGTGCTGGAGCCGGTGCCGGAGCCTGCGGTCGATGCCTTTCTCGATTCCCTTGAGCTTTACGGCCTCGGCTACTCCTGGGGGGGCTACGAGAGCCTGGCGCTCCCTACCTACCCCTGGAAGCTCCGCGACGCGACCCGGTGGGATCCGGCCTATCCGCTGCTTCGCATCTACGCCGGCCTCGAAGACCCGGGCGACCTCATCGCCGACCTCGCCCGGGGGTTCGAGAGCATGGCGGCAGCCCGCGCGGCAACGCCCGAAGCCGATTGAGGCGCCATTCGCTATCGCGAATCATGCCGGCGAGGGTCAGTGAGGCGCTGTCACCTCGACCCCGCAGGTTTTTCTGACGACGAGCTCCGCTTTCAAGACGACGCGATTGGGCGTCGCGTCGGGATTGCTCATCCTCTCGAGCAGCGCCGCCGCGGCCCGCCGGCCCATCTCTCCGTAAGAAAACCGGGTCACGCTGATCGGCGGATCGACGAGGCTCACCTCCTCGATATCCTCGTGGCCGATGAGCGCAAAGTTCCTGCCGGGGAAGAGGCCCTCCCTCGTCAGGCCGTAGAACAGCCCGAGGGCGGTCGAATCGTTGTAGCAGACCGCAGCTGTGGGACGGGGCAACAGCGCGGCGATCCAGCGCGCGGCCCGAAAGCCTTCGCCCATGGTCGGAAGCGATGGCCGGACCAGCCCCTCGTCGAAGGCAACCGATGCCTCGTCGAGTGCCGCCCGATGGCCGCGAAGGCGCTCGCCGAAGCAGAACGCACCGAGTTCTCCACCAACGACGGCGATGCGCCGATGGCCCAGGGTCAGGAGCCGTTCGGCGGCAAGCCTGGCGGCTTCACGATCGTCGCCCAGAACGTAGTCGAAGCCCGGGCCGGGCAGGGCCCGCGATACGAACACGAGCGGCGGCATTCGAACGTGGCCTGCGCAGACGTGTTCCGGCGTCGAACCGGCCACCGGACACAGGACAATGCCATCGGCGTTGGCATCCGCCATCGCCCTGACGAAGTCGGCCTGTCGATCACGGGATTCGTCGGCGCTGTGCAGGAAGACGGAACGCCCCGTTCGCTCCAGCGCATCTTCCAGGGGAGGCAGCAGGGAGCGAAACACCGGGTCCGAGACGTTGTTGAGAATCACGCTGACGAAACGCGTTCCGGATGTAACGAGGTTCGCTGCCTTGCGGCGCCTCACGGGCCCCAATTCCACCGGAGCAGCCGTGGCCCGGCGACGTGCGCTCTGCCGATTTCTCCTGTTGTCGTCCACGGCAGGTGACACCGCGTGATTCGGTCTTTGGCGCGGTACGCGCAGGATCAAGTACTTGGCGTGTCGATTCGCCTCCGCACCCGATGGATGGCACCGACAGTAAGGGCACCAGCAACGCCCGGAGCCCCACAGAATTACGGGGTTTCGGATGAAAATAGAAAAAGGTGGCCGAAAAGCCTGCGGGGCTATCCGTTGCTTTGCCCGGTATGCGGTGTGCGGGCCAGCGACAACACCATCTGCACGAGCTCAACCTGCCGCGAGATGCCGTGCTTGTTGAAGATGTTCCTCAAGTGCCAATGGATCGTGCTTTCCTTGCGGCCCGTCGCTGCGGCGATGTCGCGCACGGTCTTGCCTTCCGCCAGCGACACGGCCACGTGACATTCCGCTGCCGTGAGATCGAGACTCTCCGCCACCAGGGCCCGATCGATACGCGTTCTGCTCCCCGCATCGACAATCACCGCGAGCGCTGCGATGTGCGCAGCAAACGAATCCTCGTCCCTTCGGTTCACGGGACTGACATGCAACACCAGCCGCGGCAATTCGGAGAAGCGCCTCACCGTCATCGAGCCGCTGGTTCCCTGACCGCCCCAAGGCGGTAGTGCACGCAACAACAAGTGCTGAAGATCGGCATTGTCTTTCGGCAAGCGGGCGCACAGAAAGCCGCCACTGTCGAATAGGCCGTCGCCTCGACTCAGCACGTCGCGGGCCCGGTCGTTTGCCGCCACGATCTGCGCCCCGCGGCCCAGTTGAATGATGGCTGTCCCGGTCTTGTCCAGCAGCGTGGAGAGGGTCGCGCCGAGAGCGCTGGCCTCGGCGAGCGCCTGCCGGACACGCACGTATTGGCGGAGATGAGGGAGAAGATGCCGGACCAATTCGAGCTGTGACGCCGACCAACCGTCCCCGTCAACGGGGTCCGCGGCGCTCCAGGTGATGCGCGAGCCGTTCGGCCCGTCCATGCGCACGTTGAGGCCGTTCTGAAAGCTGCCGCGGGGGAGCGATTCGTTGTATGCCGGCGAGGTTCTCAGTTCCTCGTCGGTGTACAGGTCGGGAACGTAGGCCACCTGGCCTTCGGGCAGCCTTCTGAGTCGCGGAATACGCTCATCCCTGGGGAAATAGTCCTTGAAGTACCCGCGCGCCAGTGTCTCGCGACGTTCCCCGCGGAGGCAAAGCCTTACGCTAAAGATCTCTATGTTGCCCTGCGTCCGTCCCTCGGCAATTGTCAGCATGTTGCCCTTTGCCCGGCAGGCGTCGTCGATCAAGGCGGCGGTCGGCAACCAGCGGTCATCGTCGAGCATGGCCTCATTCATGGAGGCCAGGATGCGGTCGAACGCGTTCGGTTCGCTCACGACGGTCCTCCCAGTTGCGGATTTCGCATGATCTCCGCGTTACGGTCGATCGGCTCCGGCGCCAGGGCCTCCCCCCGTCTGCCCCGCAGCGCGTCGCGATCCCGACCGGCTGACAGCCTCGCTGCAACGATAACATTACCCCACAAGATCGATTAACCTAATACGCCGAACGTCCGGTCGCGTGTTGTCGGGATGCCCTCGGCGGAGCCGGGAGGCAACGTCCAGCCCAAGGTGTGCGCTGCAGGCGGTCTTGCTTGGCGGCCGGCCGCCCGCCACATAGAGTAAGCGCTCGGCAACAGAGGTTTTCCATGTACGACTGGTACTTCGACGACATGACGCCCGGCATGCGGTTCGAGAGCCTGGGCAAGACCCTCAGCGAAGCGGAGATCATCGACTTCGCCTTCCAGTACGATCCGCAGCCCTTGCATATCGATGCGGCCTGCGCCGAGGCCGGACCCTACGGCGGGATCATCGCGAGCGGCATCCAGACCATCGGCACGGCGCTCCGCATGATGGTCCAGGCGCGGGTGTTCGCGCCGGAGACCGTGCTCGGCTCGCCCGGCGCCGACGAGCTTCGCTGGGTGCAGCCGGTCCGCCCCGGCGACACGATCCGCGCCACCGGCGAGATCCTGGAGGTGCGGGCGTCGCAATCCAGGCCGGAGCGCGGCATCGTTCGCTACCGCATGGACGTGCTCAACCAGCGCGACGAGGTGGTCATGACCATGATCAGCACCACGTTCGTGCGCCGTCAGCCGGCGGCGGGCGGCGATGCTGCCTGAGCCTTGATTGCGGCGATGCAGCACTGGGGGGCGGGCCGCGTCGTCCCGCTCATCGTCGCGGCGGCGAGCGCGGGCCTGCTGCTCGGCGCCTACCTGTCGCAGCACGTGGGCGGGCTCGCGCCGTGCCCGCTCTGCCTGATCCAGCGCTATCCGCATTTTGCCGTCCTCGGGCTGGGGCTTGCCGCTGTCTTCGTCGGCGGGCGGGCGCGGATCGCGCTGCTCGGGCTCTCGGGCCTCGCACTCCTGGTGACGGCCGGCTACGGGGTCTACCATGCGGGCGTCGAGCAGGGCTGGTTCGCGAGCGGCTGCGCCGCGCCGATCACCGGCGGCAGCATCGAGGACATCAGGGCCCAGGTCATGGCGGCGCCGCTCACGCGCTGCGACGAGGTGCCGTGGTCGCTCATCGGCGTCTCGCTCGCGGGGTGGAACGCCATCGCCTCCGTCCTGATGGCGGGGCTGGCGGCGTGCGGCGCGGCCCGGCTGTGGAGGGCGGGGGCATGAGCGACGACGCGGCGCGGCCCAAGGTCACGGGCGAGGACCGGCTGCCCGGCGATCCCACGCGGGACGAGTTGATCGCCCGCATGATCCGGGTCGACCACGCCGGCGAGTACGGCGCCAAGCGCATCTACGACGGCCAGCTCGCGGTGCTGGGGCGGAGCACCGCCGCGCCCGCGATCCGCGCGATGGCGGAGGCGGAGCAGGCGCATCTGGATACCTTCGACGAGCTGCTGGTCGAGCGCCGGGTGCGCCCGACGGCGCTCGCCCCGGTGTGGCACGCGGCGGGCTTCGCGCTGGGC
>JAPPHR010000121.1 GCA_028820995.1 Rhodospirillales bacterium | reverse complement strand
CCGGCCGCCGCGTTCGACCGCGAGCAGCGGAGCCACCATGCCGAAAGTAATCATATACGATGCGATCGACGAGGTGGGAATCGAACCGCTGGTGCGCTGCCCATCCAGATCCATAACCGTCCACAAGACCGGGGCAACATCATAGAGCCACGTTCGTGGACGGATGCCCATTGTGCTACCATCGGCTGCGATTTGAAGGAGCCATCCTGAGACTACCGGCATAAGCATTGAGGCTTGACCGGCGCGAACGCAGTTTTTCGTGCCTGTAAGTTGTTTGGAAGCGACATCAACAATTGTGGAGATGCCTGGATGTTGCGGCAAAGCCTGGGCGAAACTCGGTCGTCCATTCGTGACAGGCATGCGGTTTTGTCGGCTGACAGCCACGAACGCACGACCCTGCCAAAATGGGCAGGTGCTGAGGTCGTCTTTACAATTTCGCCGCAGATGGGTGCGCAGTTCTCGCAGTATTTTGCCCATATGGAGGCAGGTGGTCGGGCGGATGCACCGCTGGCGGGCGTCGCGCGTTTCGCCATGGTGCTGGATGGTGCGATTTCGCTTGAGCACGGCGACGGAAAACAAACCCTCGGGCCGGAGTCGTATGCCTACCTGCCCGCGGGATACGACCACAAGATTCATGCGTCGTCCGCGTCGCGTCTCGTTGTTTTCGAGCGGCGCTTCTTGCCGTTGGCGGGAGCCGAGCCGCCGTATCCCGTGATCGGCGAAGTCGGCAGTGTCGAGGCCGTTCCGGCCGATGGCGATACCCGACTCATGTTCAGGAAACTCCTGCCGACCGAAGTGGCATTCGATTGTGAGTTCAACGTCATGGATTTCTCGCCGGGTGCTTCGCTGCCCTATGTCGAGACGCATTTCATGGAACACGGCCTGTTGATGTTGAATGGCGGCGGCATCTACCGGCTCGACGATAACTGGTATCCGGTCGAGGAGGGCGATGTCATCTGGATGGGCCCCTATTGCCCGCAGTGGTTCGGTGCCCTCGGCGAGGGCCACGCCCGTTATCTTCTGTACAAGACTTGGAACCGGGATCCGCTCTCAACGAACGCGAAGTAGTTCGCTCCTTTCGACGAACGCAGGGAACGGCAAGTTTCAAGGAGCTGAGCCATGCGCATACTCTTGGTCAATGGCAACACGTCGGACGAGGTTACCGAGACGCTCGCCGGCGTGGCTCGCGATGCCGCGGGTCCCGATACCGAAATAACCTGGGCGACCGGTGCGTTCGGCGTCCGCCTGATCGGCCACCGCGCCGAGGCGTCGCTCGCCGAGCACGCCGTCCTCGAACGAATCGCCGAGCATGCCGATACCGTCGACGGCGTCCTCATTGGCGTCTCGGGCGACACCGCACTGCGCGCGGCGCGCGCCATGGTCGACGTTCCCGTGGTCGGTATGACCGAGGCCGCTATGTTGATGGCCTGCATGCTGGGCGGCCGTTTCGGCCTGATCACCTTCAGTACGCCGTCGACTCCGCTCTATCGGGAGTTGGTCGAGAGCCATGGCCTGATGGCGCGCCTTGCCGGCATGCGGACGATCGACGTCACATTTGCTCAGGCATTCGGCGAGCGCGATTCGATGACGGCGCCGATCCTCGAGGCCGCCGATGCGTTGATCGGGGAGGACGGTGCTGAGACCCTGATCGTGGTCGGCGCCGCCGGGGCCGGACTGGCGGCCAATCTGCAGCCGCGTGTTCCTGTGCCGTTACTCGACGGAATCACCTGCGGCGTGCTGCTGGTCGAAGCTCTGATCAGGCTCGGCGCCCCAAAGCCCACACGCGGTAGCTACGCGCTGCCGCCGGGCAACCTGGTCAAGGGTCTCAGTGCGGTCTTGACCGACAGGCTGAAAGCGCATGACTCATGACCGGGACCGTCAACTGATCCGCCCTCTCTGAAGCAATCCGGGGCTGGCTACGGCTGCGCTCGGCAGCAATGGACTCCGTCCGGGCGATCCCGAATCTGAAAATCCGCGTCATGAAGCGACCGCGGTTCCCACCGGCGGTGTGAGGTCGGCGCGCTCGCAGGCCAGGAAAGTGCCGCGCCCCGGCTTCGCCAGGACCACACCGTCTCGAACGACGATCTCGCCGCGCGAGATCACGGCGACCGGCCAGCCCTTGACCTCGAAACCCTCGTAGGGCGTGAAATCGAGATTCTCGTGCAGCATGTCGACGGAAATCGTCACGTCCTTTTCCGGGTCCCAAATCGCCAGGTCGGCGTCCGCTCCCACCGCGATGGTGCCCTTGCGCGGATAGAGGCCGTAGATTTTGGCCGGGTTGGTCGCCGTCACCGCGACGAAGGTGTTGAGGTCGATGCGTTTCTTGCCGACTCCTTCCGAGAACATCAGCGGCAGGCGGGCTTCGATGCCAGGCACCCCCGGCGGCACGTGCCGGAAGTGGGGGTCGGGCCCGTGCGCCGTCTTGCCGTCGGGGCCCTCGAATAGGGAGGAGCAATGATCCGACGACAGCACCTGAAACACACCGCGGGCGAGGGCGCGCCACAGTAGCTCCTGATTCGCGGTGTCGCGCGGCGGCGGTGCGCAGAGGTACTTGGCGCCTTCCCAGCCCGGCTGAGCGATGTGGTCGTCGGTGAGAAACAGGTACTGCGGACAGGTCTCGCCGTAGACCTTGAGGCCGCGATTCCGGGCCCAGCGAATCTGCTCCATCGCTTCGGCGGCCGAGACGTGGACTAGAAGGATTGGCACATCGACGATTTCGGCCAGCGTGATGGCCCGGTGGGTCGCCTCGCGCTCGACCGGCTGGGGCGCCATACGCTGATAGTTCTCGAGCGAGGTGGCGCCGGCAGCGTCGAGCTTGGCGGCAAGGTGGCGAATGCAATGGTCGCTCTCGGCATGCACCATGACAATGGCACCATGGGTCTTGGCTGCCTCCAGGACCTTGAGAATCTCGCCGTCGTTGATCGCAATGCCGTCGTAGGTCATGAAGACCTTGTAAGAGGTATAGCCGTCCTCGATCAGCGCCGGCATTTCCTGGCCGAGAACTTGATCTGTCGGGTCCAGCAATATGATGTGAAAGGCGTAGTCGATCACCGCCCGGCCCCCGGCCTTGGCGTGATAGTCCTGGATCGCCGTGCGCAGGCTGCATTCGCGGTCCTGACGGACGAAGGGGATGACCGTCGTGGTCCCGCCGCAGGCCGCGGCGGTCGTGTCGGTCCCGAACTCGCCGGCATCCTTGACGCCGTAAAACGGTGGCTCGTCGATGTGGACGTGGCTGTCGACGCCCCCGGGCAACACCAGTTTGCCGCTGGCGTCGATGACTTCGTCGGCCGTGTCCAGACCCTCGGTGAGCGCGACGATGCGGCCGCCCTTGACGCCGACGTCGCAGCGCACGGTGTCGGCGGCCGTGACCACCGTGCCGCCCCTGATGACAAGGTCATACTCGGTCATGACGTTCCTCCAGGACCGTGTCTGGGAAACCCTCGAGATGCTCGAGCAATTCCCTGGTCGCGTTGCAAACCGGCTCACCTTCCTTGGTTGGCCAGTAGCCGGAACAGCCTCGATTGCACGGCCGGAGACCCAGGCATCTTTTCAAATTCGCCATTCGCATGCCTGTCGTCGATCCCGCCGCGTCTGGCCTGAGGAGATCAAGCGCAGCGTCGAGTTGCTTGGGCGCGTAGCAGCAGCGTAGCGGCAATCGACAACGGTTGAGCGCTCAACCGGCGAGCCATTTCTTGCGCGCGGGCCAAGCCTCGGCCATCGCGCGGAGTGCCGGGTCCAGATCGGGCGTCCGCTCGGCGTCCTCGGCGAGCAGTCCCGGCTCGGCGTCGAACTCCAGCAGCGACATGTCCGTCATCCGCATCGGATAGAGGATGCCAACCAGGTGGTCACACTCGTGCTGCAGCAACATGCCATGCCAATCGTCGAGGTCATGCTCCACGTTCTCTCCCTCAGGTGTCTGAAAGCGAATATGGACGCGCTTGTAGCGAGGCACTTTGCCGTGGAGGCCGGGCAAAGAGAGGCAGTGCTCCCAAATTAAGTTCGTCTCTTCGCTGAGCGGTGTGAGGACCGGGTTGACCATCACCGTCCACGGCACCGGGTCGAGCGTGACGCCGGGCGGGATACGTTCGGCCGGTACGTGATAGACCACGACGCGACGGCGGTCATAGACTTGGGGCGCGGCAATGCCCGCTGCTCCGATCCATTCGAGCGTGTCACGCATGTCAGCCGCGAGGCGCGCGATCTCGGGGTCCGTCGGGTCGTCGACCGCGACGGCCGGCTCGCGCAACACAGGATGCCCCATCTTGGCAATTTGGCGAACGGCCATGCCTGCCCACCCCTTCTCCTCGGCCAAGCGCTCGACAGGCGAGCGTCAATTTGACGAAGTGCGATCGTTTCGGGGTTGCTGCCAGTACGCTATCACAGCCGGCCAGCCTCACTAACTGGGTATATCGAGCGTGTCTCTACGCAATACGTGGATGTGGGCTCGTCAATGGTTCAATCCCGCCGGACTTGCGAGGGTGATCTTGTCCCGTGCTTCTGCCCCGCGGCTACCGTCCTCGATCGCCTGCCACGGCTCTCCCCGCCGAGCGGCGACACGCCGTTCACGATCACATGGAGCTCGCCAGAATCTCCTCGATGCGGCGTGCGCGCAGCAGGTGCGCCGCGTCGTCGCCGCGTCGGCCGATCAGCTGGACGCCGAGCGGCAGGCCGGTCGGTCCGGCGCCGACCCGCAGCGAGACGTTGGGTCCATGGAGCGGCGTCCACATCCCGATGAACTGGTTGTGGCCCGTGCTGGTCACCTCGGGCGCCTCGCCCAGCGCGCCCGGCACCATCAGAAGATCGACGCCCTCGATGTCAGCGGCGAAGCGTCGGCGGCATTCCTCGGCATGGGCCTGGGCGGCAAGATACTCGGCGCGCGGGAGCGCCCATCCCGCGTCGAGCAACTCGGCTATGCCAGGGTCGATCAAATCGCGATGGTGGGCCATCTCCCACTCGAACGAGCGTGCGCACTCATAGTTGCCGATCGTTTCCAGTGTCTCGACCAGCTTCTCGTATGTCTCGGGCAGCGCAACCTCCCGAACGACGCAGCCCCCTTCGGCCAGTCGCTTGACAGTGTCCTCGTAACTGTCGCGGGTGTACTGGGGCGCCTTTTCCCAGTCGGTCGTCCGGTACAGCCCGACCGTGAGCTCCCCTTCCAGCATCGCGTCCGGGTCGTAGTCGGACTTGCCGGTCAGGCCGCGCATCAGGAAGATCATGTCCGCGACCGAGCGCGTCAGACCGCCGACGATGTCGAAGCTTTCCGCATAGTTGCGGGAGTTGCGCCACGGCATCCAGCCATGGGTCGGGATCATGCCGACGATGCCGCAGAATGCCGCCGGGCGCATGATCGAGCCGGCGGTCTGGGTTCCGATCGCCAGCGGGCACATGAAGTCGGCGACTACCGCAGCCGAGCCGCTCGACGACGATCCCGGCGTGTGCTCGGGGTTATGCGGATTGCGCGCCTTGCCCGGAAACCAGAATCCGAAGCGCGAGATCGCAGTCTTGCCGAGCACGATTGCGCCCTCTTCTCGCAGGCGCTGGACGACCGGCGCGTTTCGCTTCGGCCGGCGGCCGCCGAACGTTGCCTCGTCGCCCCAAATTGTTGGCATGTCGGCGGTGTCGAGGACGTCCTTGACGCCGACCGGCAAGCCGTGGAACGGCCCCGATCGCGGGGTTCGGTCGCACCGCCGCGCCTGCTCCAGCGCGGCATCGGGGTCGAGGTATTCCCACGCCTGGATGGCGGGCTCCCGCGCCTCGATGCGGGCAAGGCAGTCGCGCACCAACGCCTCGGAAGTCAGGTCGCCCGAGGCGATCCGTGCCGCCGCTTCGCACGCCGATAGTTTGTTGGCGTTGTCCATCGACCGTCTCCTGTTCGCCGTGGACAAGGTCGATGGTAATAGCAAACCGATAGCCTGACAATCACAGCCGTTTCTGCATATCCTAACGACACCGATGCCGTCCGTCCGTACTTCTCTTGACGCGCCACATATTTCGGCCGCTGTTGCCGCTCCTTCCGAAGTATCCAGAACCTTCCATAGCCTGGAAGCAATACAATAGTGGACAGATCTCCGGGTGCGTGGACCGCGTATATCTCATGATGTCGAACGGGGTGCGAATATAGTTGAAGCGCTAACAGTCTGGTGTTAGCGTTTCTCGATGGATCCGTGAGTTGTTGTTATAAAGTAACATTTCTCTCGCAGAGCAATGCTCGCGATTGAGAAGGTTACACGGGCCCGTGGTTCTCTGTTTCGAATTTTGCCGCTCTTCGTGACGCGATGCGCCGGCTGGTTCAAAGTAGAGGGTCTGGAGGTCAAGTTGCCACAGTTCACGACGCGATACCTGCAAGACAGCGACCCCGAACGGGGGCCCGTCCGGACGCGTCGTGCCCGCCTCGGCCGGGCCGCCGATCGCGGCATGCGGGCCCACGCCATCGGCGAACGCAGGCGTCAGCAGTCGTCTGCGCGTCACATTCATGGTGCGACCCGGAATAGCCGACGTCGCCCCGCTCAAGGGACTCCAGGCAAGCTCCTGACGCCCTTGAAGACTGCCGCGCCGGCAAAGCGCGCGATGATCCGTGCCGGGAACATGACCGTAATAGAGCGGGGCGGTACGTTTGATTGTGTCGCACGCAACGATCCGGGCTGCGTCCCTGCCGTTCCCGAGGTTGACGTGCGTCTGCAGTCGAGGTGCATAGCAAGTCGTAATCTCAAACAGCCGTCTTATGGTTGCTGGATCCGGCTGTTGTCGTCGCAGATTATCCGCTCCGACGACCAACTTCCGCCCGCCATGATCTCGTTCGAATGGCCGGCCGTGGAGTTGAATATTGTAGGCCCGGAAGGCCTAAAATACCGTCCAAGAAAGTTTGCCAGAGGAGGAGAAAACTATGTCGAACAAAGACATCGTATCGCATGATCACTCCCATACGCCGTTGTTGGGACGGCGAGATTTTCTGTGCCACTGCTGCGTCGGGGGCGCGGCCACGGCGGCGATACTCGCGGGCATCAACCGCCCGGCGCTGGCCGATCAGTTGAATGTCAAGGCAACCCACGGCACCGGCCTGTGCAACATGGCCATCTTCCTCGCCCATGCGCGCAAGATGACCGAGCCGTACGGCATCAACCTGGAGTTTGTGAATTCGCCGACGACGGGCGACCAGGCGGCGATCTTTGGGTCGGGCCAGGTCGACATGTCGTCGCTGCCCTACTCGAGCTTCTTCACGCTGATCGACAAGGGCGCACCGGTGAAGATCGTCGCTGGCACGGGCGCCGAGGGCTGCGTGATCGTCGCGCAACCCGGGATCGACAGCGCAGAGAAGCTTCGCGGCAAGAGCCTGGGCACGTTCCAGGCGGATACCCTCGAAGTCTTGCCTTACGACTGGTGCACCGCGAACGGCCTCGACTGGGCCGAGATGGACGTGAGGTTCATGGGTTCGGGGCCCGAGATGATCAATGCGTTCGTCAACGGGGCGATCGATTCGATCTGTAACATCGAGCCCTATGCGTCGGAGTGCATAAGTCTGGTGCCGGGCGCGCACGTGCTGTCGGACGGCACGGACGTCTACGGCAACTACTACACCGACTGCATCGTCGCGGTGAGCGACCGGCTGATCGACCTCGACCGCGAGGCGGTGAAGAACATCATCCGCACCTTCTTGGTCGCGCAACATGAGTCCGAGAGGGACCGCGTACAGGCCTGCAAGGACACGGTCGGGACGTACTACAAGACCGACCTCGACACCCTGCTCGACGCCTCGACCAAGCAGTTCCTGATGATCGACCAACGGCGCCATCAGCAGTTCATGATCGATCGGTCGGCATCGATGATGGCCCTGGGCTATACGCGTAGGCCGATCGACGAGAGCGCGTTCGACTGGTCGATGCTCGAAGAGGTGATCGCCGAGGAGCCTGAGCTCTACCGCTCGCTCATCGTCGTTTAGCCGCCTGAGTATCTGCGCATATACTAGCGCGGTAGACGGTCACTCTGGCCGTCTGCCGCGACTCTTCGGTTGTGGTCACGGTTTCGCTCGCAACGAGCGGGGATGCTAACGCGGAAGGCGGCATCCATGGTGCTAAAGCGCATAAGGGAACGGGGCAACCCCGTCATTTGGTGGTTTATCTCCATCGGCCTGTTCGTCGGCATCTGGGAACTCACCTTCGCTTTGGGGCTTTACAGCGTGAGGATCCTGCCGCCGCCGCATGTGTTCCTGGCAGACGTTCCCAATCAGCTTCACCATTTCGACTTCAGCAGGCACAACCCCGGCGAAGACTCTCCGGGCCGGTACTGGGCCATCGTCGAGACGATTCTTGCGACGGTAAAGCGCGTCGTCGCGGGTCTCGGCCTGGGCTTCGTTCTCGGAGTCATAACGGGGGCCGTGATCCGCTATTTTCAATTATTCGGTAGGCTGACGTTGCCGGTTGTGACTCTGTTGGCGCCGATCTCGCCGTTCGCTTGGCTGCCGGTCGCGGTGTACCTGTTCGGCACCGGCGACAAGCC
>JAPPHR010000017.1:27731-63982 GCA_028820995.1 Rhodospirillales bacterium | reverse complement strand
CGCACCCGCAAGCGCCCGGTCAGCCCGCGCTCGCCGCGCCAGGCCGATTACGTGCGCGCCATGATGGAGAACGAGCTGGTGTTCGGCCTCGGCCCCGCCGGCACCGGCAAGACCTACCTCGCCGTGGCGATGGCGGTCTCGCTCTACCTCGCCGGCCGGGTCGAGCGCATCGTGCTGTCGCGGCCGGCGGTGGAGGCGGGCGAGCATCTCGGCTTTCTGCCCGGCGACCTCAAGGACAAGATCGACCCCTACCTCCGCCCGCTCTACGACGCCCTGCACGACATGCTGCCGGCGGACCTGGTGGCGCGGCGCATCGACTCGGCGGAGATCGAGATCGCGCCGCTCGCCTTCATGCGCGGGCGGACGCTCTCCCAAGCCTTCGTCATCCTCGACGAGGCGCAAAACACGACGCCGCTGCAAATGAAGATGTTCCTCACCCGCCTCGGCGAGGGCTCGCGCATGGTCGTTACCGGCGACCTGACGCAAGTCGACCTCCCGGCCGGTGCGCGCTCCGGCCTCCGCCACGCGGTCTCGACGCTGGAGGGGCTGAGCGGCGTGAGCTTCATCCGTTTCGGAACCGCCGACGTCATGCGCCACTCTCTGGTGACCCGTATTCTCGAGGCCTACGACGCGGCAACGCCCGACGATGACCGAGATCGAGATCAGCCTCCGCGATTCGGCGTGGTCGACCGCTCTTCCTGACGCCAGCAGCGTGGCCCGCCGCGCCGCGGTCGCAGCCCTGGAGGCCGCGGGAGACATGCCCGACTCGGTCGAGCTCGGCGTGGTGCTGGCGGACGATTCGTTCGTGCGAACGCTGAACCGGACGTACCGGGGGCAGGATCGCGCGACGGACGTTCTCTCCTTTCCGATTCACGAGAAGCCCTGCCATGCCCAGCCGCAGGCGGAGCAACCGCTGATGCTGGGCGACGTCGTGCTCGCGCGCGAGACCGTGGAGAGGGACAGCGCGTCAGCCGGCGTGGGGCTCGCCGATCGTGTGAGCCACCTGGTGGTCCACGGCGTGTTCCATCTGCTTGGCCACGACCACGACAAGCCGGTCGCCGAGCGCCGCATGCGCGCGCTCGAGTCCCGAACGCTATTGGCACTTGGCTTATGCGATCCCTACGTTAACCTGTGAGAATCCTATATGCCCCGCGGCAGACGGCCGCGGAGGCGGAACGATGAGCGACGACGACAAACCTCCATCTAGCGGCGACAGATTGGGCGGCGACCGAGGCGGGCGAGTTCGCGCGTCGGTCGTGAGCCTCGTTGGCAATTGGCTGCGCAAGGGGCTCGGCCGCGGCAACGGTGTGTCCTGGCGCGAGTCCCTCGGTGAAATCCTCAAGGAAGAGGAAATCGCCGAGCAGATAAGCCCCCACGAGCGCGACCTGCTGCTCAACCTTCTCCGCTTCGGCGGGCTGACGGCCGAAGACGCGATGGTGCCCCGCAACGACATCACGGCGGTCGAGATCTCCGCCCCGCTCGACGAGGTCGTCGCCACGATCAAGGAGCAGGGCCATTCGCGCATGCCGCTCTATCGCGGCAATCTCGACGATATCGTCGGCATGATCCACATACGCGACGTCATGGGCCATTGGGGCGGGGACGGCCCCTTCGACCTGAACGCAATCCGGCGCGATATCCTGTTCGTGCCCGAGTCCATGCCGATCCCTGCGCTGCTGAAGGAAATGCGCGAGACCCGCCTGCACATGGCGGTGATCGTCGACGAGTACGGCGGCACCCACGGCCTGGTCACGATCGAGGATGTGGTCGAGGAGATCGTCGGCGAGATCGAGGACGAGCACGACGAGATCGAGGCCCCCGCCCTGATCCATCTCGACGACGGCGCGATGGAGGCGGATGCGCGCGTGCGGGTGGACGAGCTGGAGCGCCACCTGGCGGTCTCCTTGCTCGACGGCGAAGAGGAGGACGCGGTCGATACCCTCGGCGGTCTCGTCTTCACGCTCGCCGAGCGGGTGCCGCGTGCGGGCGAGCGCATCCGCCACCCGGCCGGCTTCACCTTCGATGTCCTGGAGGCGGACCCGCGGCGCATCAAGAGGCTCCGCGTCAGCCGTACCGACTCACTCCCGGCTCACGGTCGCCTGTGACCGACCCGGGGCGGCCCGCCTCTGCGCGGTTTGCGGCGCTTGCGCGCGCGGTCGGTGCTCTGACCGGTTGGCGGCGGTCGGCGCTGGCGGCCGCCCTCGGAACCCTCTCTGCGGCGGCACTGCCACCGGGGCATGCGCTGCCGCTCTTGCTGGTGTCCTTCACCGGCCTGGTCTGGTTGATCCATGCCAGCAGCTCGCCCTGGCGGGCTGCCGTCGTGGGCTGGTGGTTCGGCTTCGCTCATTTTCTGGTCGGCATCTACTGGATCGGCGCCGCGTTTCTGACCGACCCGTCCCGCTTCGGCTGGCTGATGGCGCCGGCAGTGCTCGGGCTCTCTGCGTTCTTCGCGCTCTTCCCGGCGCTGGCTGCGTTCGCGGTGCGGCTGAACAGACTGCCTCTCGCCGGCCGGGTGATCGCCTTCGCCGTCGCCTGGACCGCCGTGGAGTGGCTGCGCGGCAACATCCTGAGCGGCTTCCCTATGAACCTGATGGGCACGGTCTGGATGCCGTCGCTCGGCATGATCCAGTCCACGGCATGGTTCGGGGTCTACGGCCTCAGCTTCGTGACCGTCCTCGCCGCGGCGGCGCCGGCGGCGTTGGCAGCGCCGCGCGCGGACGAGCGCGCCGGGCGCCGGACATGGCTCATACCCGCGGTCGCGTTCTCTCTGCTGGCGGCAATCTGGGTCGGCGGCGAGGCGCGCCTCGCGCTGGCGCCCGATCTGGCGCCGACCGGGGTGAACCTGCGCCTGGTGCAGGCCAACGTCGATCAGTCCCGGAAATGGGAGGAAGGCTTGCGCGAGGCGGGACTGGCGCAGCACGTCATCCTGTCGCACGAGCCAGGGTTCGACGAGGCGGACATCATCATCTGGCCGGAAGCGGCAGTGACGTTCTTCTTCGACGAGAGCGCAACGCTCAAGACCTTCGTGTCACGGGCCGCACCGCCCGGCGGCTACGTGATTACCGGCGCGCCCCGGCGCACGCGGTCGGCCGGGCGCGCCATCGCCTACTGGAACAGCCTCCATGCGCTGGCGCCGGGGGGGAAGATCGTCGCGAGCTACGACAAGCACCATCTGGTGCCGTTCGGGGAATACATGCCGCTGCGCGGGATTCTCGACTTCCGGGTCCTGACCTACGGAGCGGTCGACAGCTCTCCTGGGCCGGGGCCGCGCACCTTGAGACTGCCGGACGTGCCGCCCTTCAGCCCGCTGATCTGCTACGAAGCGGTGTTCCCCGGCGAGGTTGTCGCAGACGGTGCGGAGCCGAACGAACGGCCGCAATGGCTGCTCAACGTGACCAACGACTCCTGGTTCGGGCACACGGCCGGGCCCTACCAGCATTTCCAGGCAGCTCGGTTGCGCGCCGTGGAGGAGGGCATGCCGCTGGTCCGGGCGGCAAACACCGGCATCTCCGCCGTCGTCGACTCCTACGGCCGCGTCGTGGGCGAGCTCGGGCTGGGAGTAGCCGGCGTGCTCGACGTGCCGCTGCCGCCGGCGCTGGAAACACCGACGCCGTTCGCTCGGCTGGGGGGGTGGACCTTCGCCATCCTCCTGCTTCTCGCCACGGCGGTCACGTTCGCCGTCGGCGTCTGGCACCACTGGGGTCCCAATCGACGCGGTCAGGGCGAGTAAGACCAGGGCGGCTGCCCCCCGCTCAACACGGTCGCCAGGATCAACGCGAACGCGGCCGCGGCATAGGCGTCGACGCGATCCAGAATCCCGCCGTGACCGGGGATGAGAGTCCCTGAGTCATCCGCGCCGACGCGCCGCTTGAGTGCGGATTCCGCGAGATCGCCTGCCTGTCCCACGATCGAGGCGAGCGCGCCTGCGGCAAGCAGGGAAGCGAGCGACGGTCGTTCTACCACCCAGCCGGCGAGCGGCATCAGCCAGCCGAGCAGGATGCTCGCGCCAACGCCGGCCGCCACGCCGCCGGCAGCGCCGGCCCAGGTCTTGGACGGGCTGATGCGGGGGGCGAGGCGCGGGCCGCCGAATGTCCGCCCGGCCGCATAGGCACCCGTATCGCTCGCCCAGACGACGGCGAACAGCCAGAAGATCGTCGCCCGGCCTGCCGGGTCGTCGCCCCGCAGCGCGAGCGTTACGACCACGAGGAAAAGGACGATCCCGGCCCCCGCCAGGCTTCCTGCACGGGTGCGCGGCCGCCCGCGCTCCGTGCCCGCGACGACGAGCGCCGCCGCCGCCGCGGCGGCGACGGCCGCCGGCGCTCCGAACACGGCGAAGAGGACGCAGGCTGCGACCAGGCCCGTGACGCCGGCTGCGCCTGCGACACCCACGACAGGCTTGCCGAGAAGCCGCCGCAGTTCGAGCCAGGCGAGAAGTCCCGCTGCCCCGACTGCTGCGATGAACACGGGACCGCCGAGATAGGCCGCGCCCAGCGCTGCGGGCGCAAGCACGGCCGCCGAGGCCGTGCGCAGCCCGAGGTTGCCTTCGCCGCTGCCCGGCCGCCGGCCCATCATGCCCAATTCTGCCACATCAATGCCACAATCGACCGCTACATCACTCTACGGGTGACGGTGAAGCGCTTCGTCCCTCCCGCTGTCCCCCAACGACTGGTCGATCCTCCAGCTGGGGCGGTCCTCGTGACCGCCCCAGTTTATTGTCGGCGTCGGCTGCCCGTGTTGCGTCCGCTGAGCGCCCAATCCGTACCTGCGCGTGCCGTTCCGGTGCGGCGGGCCATGGGATAGCATGCCGCCCCAGCGCCAGCCACGGGACACCGCCATGCCGATCACGCCGATTCACCATATCCCACTCAAGCCGGAATACCGCAGCCCCTTCAGCGCGGCCTTCGCGGTCGAAGACGCCCGGCTGCTGCTGTTCTCGGGCTGCGGGCCGATTCCGATCTACCACGCGCACCCGCACGATCCGGTAGCCGAGGCCGAGTGGCTGGCAGGCGGCATCCGCGAGCAGACCGAGAAGACATTCGCCAACATCGGCACGATTTTGGAGGCGGCGGGTGCCGATTTCTCGCGGATCGTGAAGCTCAACATCTATCTCACCGACATGTCGGGGCAGAACGTCGTGAACGAGATTTCGGCCCGTCATTTCGACCCGGCAAACCCGCCGCCGCGGACGCTCGTCGGCGTGACCGAGCTCGCGCATCCGGGGATGCTGATCGAGATCGAGGGCATGGTGGCGACGCCGCTCGGCGCCTGAGCGACGCTGCGGCCGTTTGATCGGGTCTGCGCGCGGCGGCACAATGAGAAACAAGAAGAAATAGAATCGGCGGATGACGCGCTCCGCCCGACGGGCGGAAGGCGAAGGGGAGGCAGCCATGCAGAACGGAACGATCAGGGTGCTCGTCGTGGGCGTCGGCAACATGGGGCTCAGCCACGCGCTCGCTTACGACAAGATCGAGGGCTTCGAGCTTGTGGGGCTGTGCAGCCGAAGCATCCGCGGGCGCAACGACCTGCCGGCCGAGCTCGCGTCGCTGCCGCGCTACGAGAACGTCGACGAGGCGCTTGCCGAATCCCGGCCCGATGCGGTCTCGATCAACACCTACCCCAATACCCACGAGGATCTCTGCATCAAGGCCTTCGATGCCGGCTGCCACGTCTTCGTCGAGAAGCCGCTGGCCACGACTGTGGACGGTGCCCAGGCGGTGGTGGACAAGGCGCGCGCGAGCGGCAAGAAGCTGGTCGTCGGCTACATCCTGCGCGTGCACCCGGCCTGGCAGGAGTTCATCCAGCGCGCCCGGACGCTGGGGAAGCCGCTCGTCATGCGCATGAACCTCAATCAGCAGAGCCGGGGGCCGGCCTGGAACTGGCACCGCAACCTGATGGAGTCGCTGACGCCGCTCGTCGATTGCGGCGTGCACTACGTGGACGTCATGTGCCAGATGACGGGCGCGAAGCCTGTCCGCGTGCACGGCATGGGCGCCCAGCTTACGGACCAGACCAAGGTGCAGAACTACGGCCACCTCCATGTCGAGTTCGACGACGGCTCGGTCGGCTGGTACGAGGCCGGCTGGGGCCCGATGATGAGCGAGGTCGCGTTCTTCGTGAAGGACGTGGTCGGGCCCAAGGGCTGCGTGAGCATCGTCATGCCGCAGGAGGGGCAGGATCACGCCGCCTCCGACGACATCGATTCCCACACGAAGACGAATGCGCTGCTCTGCCATTCGAGCGAGATCGACGAGGCCAACAATTTCGTGCACGAGGACCAATGGGTCGACATGGCCGACGAGCCGACCCATCAGGAGCTGTGCGATCGCGAGCAGGCGTTCCTGCTCAAGGCGATCCGCGAGGATGTCGATCTCTCCGAGCACATGGAGAGCGCGGTCAACAGCCTGCGCATCGTCATCGCCGCCGACGAGAGCATCAAGCGGCGGGAGGTCGTGCATCTCGGCTGACGGCACGCAACGCCGCGGCCGAGCACGCGAGGGGAGGCCAAGGGGGGACAAGTCATGGCAACGGCGGATCTCGAACTTTGCTATCTGACCGCAAGCGAGGCGCTTGAGCGCTTCAAGGCGCGGACGCTCTCGCCGGTCGAGCTTCTGGACGCGCAGATCGCGCGCGCGCAGGCGATCAACCCCAAGGTCAACGCCATCACCTACGATTTCTTCGACCGCGCGCGCGAGCAGGCGAAGAAGGCCGAGGCCAAGTACGCCAAGACCGACGGCCGGTTGCGTGCGCTCGAAGGGGTGACGGTCGCGATCAAGGACTTCCATCCGGTCAAGGGCGAGATCACGACCTTTGGCTCCAAGATCTTCGAGGATTTTCGCCCCGACTACACGGCAGCGACGGTGGACCGGCTGTTGCGCGCCGGCGCCATCATGCACATGCGCACGACGTCGCCGGAGTTCGCCTATTCCGGCGCGACGCACAGCCCGCTCTGGGGCATCACGCCCAACCCCTGGAACCTGGAATACACCTCCGGCGGCTCCTCGGGCGGCGCGGGCGCAGCGGTGGCCGGTGGCATGACCACGCTCGCCGACGGCACCGACGGCGGCGGCTCGATCCGCATTCCGTCATCCGCCTGCGGAATCTTCGGCTACAAGCCGCCCTTCGGCCGCAACCCGCTGGACCGCGACCATCCGCTGGAGACGATCCTTCACTACGGCCCCATGGTCCGCAGCGTGGCCGATGCCGCACTGATGCAGAACGTCATGTCAGGCCCCCATCCGGACGACATCTGCACTCTGCCGAACAAGGTGCGCCTGCCCGCGACCTACGACGACATCCGGGGCTGGAAGGTCGCCTTCTCCATGGACCTGGGCTACTTCCAGATCGACCCGGAGGTGCAGGAGAACACGCGGCGCGCGGCCGACATACTGCGCGACTTGGGTTGCGAGGTCGAAGAGGTCGATGTCGGCTGGAACTTCGGCGTCCTCGACTGCTGGATGACCTGGTGGGAGGGTCTGTTTGCCGCCATCGCCGGCGACCTGCTGCCCCGCTGGCGCTACGAGATGGACCCCTTCGTCGTGAGGCTGCTCGAGGCTGGCATGGGCCACAGCGCTGCCCGGCTCTACCAGTGCCAGGTGTTCCGTGGCTGGATGTGGCAGCAGCTGCAGCCGATCCTCAAGACCCACGACATCCTGATCTGCCCGACGCTCGCCGTGCCAGCGGTCAAGGCCGACCACGACGACGCGGATCCCAATTTCGAGATCAACGGGGTCCGCCTGCCGGCCTATGTCGGCTGGATCTGCACCAACCCCTTCAACCTGCTGAGCCAGTGCCCGGCGATGAGCGTGCCAACCGGCTTTTCATCCTACGGCGTGCCGACCGGCATGCAGATCGTGGGCCGGCCCTACGACGATCTGAGCGTGTTCCGCGCCGCCGCCGCCTTCGAGGGGGCGACCCAGCCCTGGCGTAGCAAGCGGCCGGCGATCTAGGCGGGAGGACCCGCCGGGCCGGGTAGGGCGCGCGGCGGGGATGCGGCAGGAGGCGAGTCTTGGCATCGGCGGACCTGGAGCTTTGCTATCTCTCGGCGAGCGAGGCGCTGGAGCGCTTCAAGGCACGCACGCTCTCGCCAGTGGAGCTGATGGACGCCCAAATCGCGCGCGCCCAGTCGGTCAACCCCAAGCTCAACGCGATCACCTACGACTATTTCGACCGGGCGCGGGCGCAGGCGAAGAAGGCCGAGGCCAAGTACGCGCGGACGGACGGGCGGCTGCGCGCGCTCGAAGGCGTGCCGGTCGCGATCAAGGACTTCCACGCGGTGAAGGGCGAGATCACCACCCTCGGCTCGAAGATCTTTCAGGACTTCCGCCCCGACTACACGGCGCCGACGGTGGACCGGCTGCTGCGCGCGGGCGCCATCATGCACCTGCGCACCACGACGCCCGAGTTCGCCCATTCCGGCGCGACCCACAGCCCGCTCTGGGGCGTCACGCGTAACCCGTGGAATCTGGATTACACCCCCGGCGGCTCCTCCGGCGGCGCAGGCGCCGTGGTCGCCGCCGGCATGGCGACGCTGGCAGACGGCACCGACGGCGGCGGCTCGATCCGCATCCCGGCCTCGGCCTGCGGCCTATTCGGCTACAAGCCACCCTTCGGCCGCAATCCGCTGGACCGCGACCACCCGTTCGAGACCATCCTGCATTACGGCCCGATCGTCCGCAGCGTCGCCGATGCCGCGCTCATGCAGAACGTCATGTCCGGCCCGCACCCGGAGGACCACCGCTCCCTGCCGGGCAGGGTCCGGCTGCCAGCGGCCTACGACAGCATCCGCGGCTGGAAGGTCGCCCTCTCCATGGACCTGGGCTACCTCCAGATCGACCCGGAGGTGGAGGAGAACACGCGGCGGGCGGCGGACGTGCTCCGCGAGCTCGGCTGCACCGTGGAGGAGGTGGACCTTGGCTGGGACTTCGGCGCCCTCGACGTCTGCGTGACCTGGTGGGAGGGTATCTTCGCGGGCCTCGTCGGCCAATACCTGCCCCGCTGGCAGTACGAGATGGACCCCTTCGTCGTGAGGCTGGTGGAGCGGGGCCTCAGGCTCAGCGCCGCCCGCCTCTACCAGTGCTACGCGACGCGTGGCCGGATGTGGCAGCAGCTCCAGCCGATCCTCAAGTCCCACGACATCTTGATCTGCCCGACGAATGCGGTGCCGGCGGTCAAGGCCGACCATGACAATGCAGACCCGGAATTCCGAATCAACGGGGTGCCGCTCTCGGCCTACGGCGGCTGGATCGCGACGTACGGCTTCAATCAGGTGAGCCAGTGCCCGGTGATGAGCGTGCCGACCGGCTTCTCGTCCTACGGCGTGCCGACCGGCATGCAGATCGTGGGCCGGCCCCACGACGATCGTGCGGTGTTCTGCGCGTCCGCCGCGTTCGAGGCCGCCACCCAGCCGTGGCACAGCAAGCGGCCCGCGATCTAGGCACGAGAAGCCGCCTAGCCGAAAGGAAGACGCAATGAAGCTCTACAGTTGGGGCGCAGCGCCCAATCCACGCCGGGTGCTGATCTACGTGGCCGAGAAGGGCATCGAGCTTGAAGTCGTGGAGGCCGGCGAGGGCGCCCATCTCACCGACGATTTTCTCGCCCGCTTCGACGGGCGCATCGTGCCGATGCTGGAGCTCGACGACGGCACGCAGATCGGCGAGGCGATGGCGATCTGCCGCTATCTGGAGGAGGCGTATCCGGCGCCGCCGCTGTTCGGCGTGAACCGGCGGGATCGCGCGATGGTCGACATGTGGGAGCGCCGCGCCGAGAACGAAGGCTTCAACGGCGTGGCGGAGGTGTTTCGCAATTCCACCCCCGCCTTCGCGGGGCGCGGCCTGCCGGGCTTCGAGGAGCCGATCGAGCAGATTCCGGCCCTGATCGAGCGCGGCAGGAAGCGGCTCGCCCGCTTCTACGCGCGCATCGACCACCAGCTTGCGGACAACCGATTCATCGCTGGCTCTCGCTTCAGCGTCGCCGACATCACCGCGCTCTGCATCGTCGACTTCGCGACCAGGGGAGCCAAGGTGGGGCTGCCTGAGGATCACACCAACGCCCGCCGCTGGCACGCCGAGGTCTCCGCCCGCCCGAGCATCGCCGGTTAGCCCGGCGCGCCAACTGCTTGCCGCTCGTCGGGGCAGACTCTAGACTCGTTTCATGGGACAGGGTGGCGACAAGGACGGCGAGGCGCAGACCTTCGAGAGCGCGATGCGCGAGCTCGAAGGGATCGTGCACGAGCTGGAGGCGGGAGACACCGGCCTGGAAGCGGCCATTGCGGCCTATGAACGCGGCGTCAAGCTCAAGAAGTTCTGCGAGGACAAGCTGCGGCAGGCCGAGCTCCGGGTCGAGAAGATCGACGGCGATGCAGACGGCGCCGAGCGGACGGAGCCGCTCGAGACCGGTTGAGGGGAGCCGGTGACGCCGCTGGAGGATGCCCTTCGCGACTCCGCAGCGGCGGTGGACGCAGCACTCGAGTCACTGGTCCCCGCGCCCGACGGCGCCGACGGGCGGCTCCTGGAGGCGATGCGGTATTCGCTCTTCGCGGGCGGCAAGCGGCTCAGGCCCTTCCTCGTGCTCTCGGGCGCCGACCTCTTCGATGTGCCGCGCGGCTGGTCCGTCAACACCGCCGCCGCCATCGAGATGGTGCACACCTATTCTCTGGTTCACGACGACCTGCCGGCGATGGATGACGACGACCTGCGGCGCGGCAAGCCGACCTGCCACATCGCCTTCGACGAGGCGACGGCGATCTTGGTGGGCGATTCCCTCCTCACGCTCGCCTTCGAGGCGGTGACGGCACCGGAGGGGCACCCGGATCCTGCAGTGCGCGCTGAGCTCGCCTGCGCGCTGGCGCAGGCTGCCGGCGCGGACGGCATGGCGGGCGGGCAGGCGATCGACCTCGCGGCGGAGACGCGGGAGCTCACCCTGGACGAAGTGATCCAGCTGCAGCGGCTCAAGACCGGCGCCCTCTTCGGATTCTCGTGCGAGGCGGGAGCCATCCTCGCGCAGGAAGACGGCGCTGCCCGCGCTGCGCTGCGCGACTACGCCGCCTGCATCGGGCTCGCCTTCCAGATCGCCGACGACCTGCTCGATCACGAGGGCACGGAGGCCGATCTCGGCAAGGCCGTGGGCAAGGACGCCGCGGCCGGCAAGGCGACCTTCGTGGGCCTGCTCGGTGCGGAGGGAGCGCGGCGGCGGGCCGAGGCGCTGGTCGACGACGCCATCGCGGCGCTCGGCGCATTCGGCGAGGCGGCTGAGCCCCTTCGCGCCGCCGCCCGCTATATCGTGGAGCGGCGCCACTGAGCCGGCGCGCGCCCGGCAAGGAGCGGCTCGACACACTGCTCGTGGCGCGCGGCCTTGCCGAGAGCAGGGCCAAGGCGCAGGCGCTGCTGATGGCCGGCCAGGTGTTCTCCGGCGAGCGCCGCCTGGAGAAACCGGGCCTGCAGGTCGACCGCGACCTCCCTCTGACGGTCCGTGGCGCGGAGCACCCCTGGGTCTCGCGCGGCGGGGTCAAGCTCGACCATGCGCTGACGCACTTCGGGGTCGAGCCGGCGGGTCTCACCGCGCTCGATATCGGAGCCTCCACCGGCGGCTTCACCCATGTGCTGTGCGAGCGCGGTGCGCGGCGGGTCTACGCCGTCGACGTGGGCTACGGCCAGCTCGACGCCCGCCTGCGCGACGAGGCGCGCGTGGTCGTGCTGGACCGTACCAACGCGCGCTACCTGACGCGCACGCACGTGCCGGAGCCGGTCGATCTCATCGTCTGCGACGCGAGCTTCATCGGGCTGCGAACGGTCCTGCCGGCGCCGCTCGCGCTCGCCGCCCCGGGCGCCCGGCTCATCGCCCTCATCAAGCCGCAGTTCGAGGCCGGGCGCGGCCGCGTCGGCAAGGGCGGCATCGTCCGCGACCCTGCCGTGCACGACGAGGTCTGCGCGGCGATCCGCGAATGGCTCACGGCTGAAGGCTGGCAGGTGACGGGCCTCGTCGCGAGCCCCATCACGGGCCGCGACGGCAACACCGAGTTTCTGATCGCTGCGCGGCGCGGGCCGTGATCGTCCGGATCAGGACTCGAGTTCAAGGTCGGCGGGCGAGATGAGGACGCCGAACTGGACGCACCAGATGACGACGCTCGGATACTCGTTCAGGTCGACACCCTTGGGGATGGGGTATTTCTGGCTGCCCTCGAAGGCGCGCAACTTGCCGAGGTCGATGTACATCGTTCCTTTGACATCCGAGGATTCACGGATTTCTTCTTTGGGTACGAGATAGACATGAAACGCGGGCCCCGGACCGACTTTGAAGTCGTCTTCGAGGAACACCAGTTCTTCGAAAACCGTGACGCTTCCCTCTCCATAATGGATGGGATCGGAGGGATTCGCGTGAATGAAGATCCCCCGCGCGAGGACGTCGGTCTTCTCCTCGGCCGTGAGGGTTTCCATCGCGGGCGGCGGCGGAAACACGTAGGGAAAGATGAAAAATCCGACCGCGACGCCGAAGGCGGTTCCCATAACACCGCCGACGAAGAACGCGATAATCCACTTCCGCATCGCCACCTCCTTCAGCTCTACTGCCTGCAACTCTGCCTATTCCAGCCGCGATGCAAGACCGCGAAACAGGACTGGACTGCGCACGCTTCGCAAACAGAACGGACTCGCATCATAAACTCAAATCAAATTACCTGACGTTAATGTAGAGAGTGGTCGCCCGGGTCTGCCCTTTCAAGGAGCGGCGGCCGACGGATTGAATTCCCTGGGAGAACGCCCCGCAAACCATGAGCGTGGGGAGAAACGCGCACCAACCCGGACCATGGTGCGATGCACCGGGCGCGGCACCTGCGCCAGGATCGCGCCGTGGAGTGCGAAGACGAACGGGAGCTGGCTGGAGGAATGAGAAAAAACGGGAGTACAGATCGATCCCGCTCTCTCGGCGTCGTGCGCCTCTCGCGCGGCCGTTCAGGTGCAGCCGACCCGCGCGTGCGGGATCGCGTGCCACGGAATCCCACTTGCCCCACCTGAATCCCACTTAATCCCGGCGAATCCCGCCAAGAAAATCGTTCTCTTGCTTGTCCTTGAAACTCCGCCGGCAGACGCCTTGCTGCCGCCGACTCATGACCTCGGCCGAGTCAGCCGCCGGTCGCGACGAAGGCGATGCTCGGCAGATGACCTGCATCCACAGGCGTGAAGAGTTTCATGGATGAGCAAGCGGTCCATGTTGACCATGCGGAGGTATGGGCGCGGTGTTATCATCCACGCAGGTGAAGCAGACCGCGACGCCATCTACAGACATGCGGCCGCACGGAATGACGGCTGCGTCGGCGGCTGGCCGGGTTAACCGGTTCGCCACACCACACCGAGGGGAGGACTATCGATGAGCAAGACCAAGTCGAAATCGGAGCCGACATCGCGCCGCGTGTCGCGGCGAGGCGTGCTCAAGGGCGCAGCCGCAGCAGCGGTTGCCGGGTTCACCTGGAAGAGCACCGGCCCCTTCGTGCGAGACGCGAAGGCGGCGACGCTGGAGCTGCGCTGGCTCGGCTGGGAGCACTACAACGTCAAGAGCCTCACCGCCGAGTTCGAGGCCCGGCACGACGTCAAGATCAGCGCCGGCTTCTTCGACGGCAACTCCGAGGCCTGGAACAAGCTCCGGGCCGGCGGCACCCAGGACTTCGACCTGGTGATGGCGGACGGCTTCTGGCCCCGCCTCTACGCCAAGCAGGGGCTGGTCCAGTCGGTCGACTACTCGAAGCTCGACCTCAGCAACGTGTTCGACGACTTCGTGCCGCCCAAGTTCACGCTGCTTCGTGCGGAGGACAGCGAGGACATGATCGCCGCCCCCAACTGCTGGGGCGGATACGGGTTCACGGTCAACATGGACAAGGTTGCGGCCGAGGATCAGGAATCGGTCAACCTCCTGTTCAACGAGAAGTACGACGGGCACCTCTCCACCAGCGCCCGCTTCGAGGAGAACATCGCGCTGGCCGGCATCCTCGCCGCGCACAACATGGGGACGAAGGACGGCCCCCGGCCCGACGGCAAGAGCTTCAACCCCTACGTGCTGTCGGACGAGGAGCTCGAGGAGTGCAAGCGTCTGCTGATCAAGCAGAAGCCGCTGCTGGTCAATCGCTGGAACGACGAGGACACGCTGGAGCGCCTGCTGCGCGCGCAGGTGGTGTGGGCGTCGCCGGAGTGGTCCGGCATCTACCGGCGCATTCACTTCGACAAGCTTGACGGCAAGTCGGACCTCAACATGCGCCACGTCCTCAAGCCCACCGAAGGCGGGCTCGGATGGGTGGACCAGTGGTCCATCACGTCCGGCGTGACCGACAGCGAGAAGATGGAGATCGCCCACAAGTGGATCGACTTCCGGCTCGAGCGCGAGAGCATGAAGACGGTGGCGGTCGAGATCGGCTGGGCGCCCACGGTCGACGTTCGGGACATGCTCGACGATCGCTACGTCGACACGCTCTTCCTCAACGAGACCGAGTCGATTCACGGCCTCTACCAGTTCGACGCGCCGTCTTCGCCCGAGAAGTGGGAGCGCATCTGGTCGGCAGTGGAAGCGGCCTAGCCCTGACATTGGAGACACCTGGGCTGAGAGGGATCGGACCCCACGGTCCGGTCCCTCTTTGTGGGCACTGTCGTTGCTCGGCAGGCCGCGACGCGGGAGGATGGCGCTCGCCGCAGCATTGCGGGTGCTGAGAACCTGGGCGCGATGAGCGATCAGCCGATCCTGCGTATCGAGGCGGTCGAGAAGCGCTTCGGCGCCGTCCGCGCGGTCGACGGCGTGAGCCTCGAGATCGGGCGGGGCGAGTTCTTCGCGCTGCTGGGGCCGAGCGGCTCGGGCAAGACCACGCTGCTCCGCATCGTCTCCGGCCTGGAGACGCCTGATCGCGGCCGGGTGGAGATTGGCGGTGCCGACGTAACGGCGCTGCCTCCCTATCTGCGCCGCATCGGCATGGTGTTCCAGGACTTCCTCCTCTTCCCCCATCGCACGGTCGCCGAGAACATCACGTTCCCACTCAAGATGCAGGGCCGCAGCCAGGCCGAGCGCCAGGAGCAGCTCAACTGGATCCTGGGCTTCGTCCACATGGAAGGCTTGGGCGACCGCTTCCCGCACCAGCTCTCCGGCGGCCAGAAGCAGCGCGTGGCGCTGGCGCGCGGGCTGATCGCGCGGCCCGAGCTTCTCCTTCTGGACGAGCCGCTGGCCAATCTCGACCGCGAGCTGCGCAAGGAGATGGAGATCGAGGTGCGCCGCTATCAGGAGGAGCTCGGCATCCCCTTCGTCTACGTGACGCACAACCAGGAAGAAGCGCTGACCATGAGCGACCGCATGGCGGTGATGCACCAGGGCGTCCTGGAGCAGATCGGCCCCAAGCTGGAGGTCTACAACGCGCCTGCCACGCGCTTCGTCGCCTCCTTCGTCGGCGCGCCGAACAAGCTCACCGGGCGGGTGATCGACGGCGACGGCGCGCGCCTGCGCATCGACTGGGGGGGCATCACGCTGACCGGGCGCGGTGTGAGCGGCGCCCGGGCGCATGATCCGGTGGAGCTCTATCTCAAGAGCGAGCGCATCCAGCTCAGCCCCACGGCCGAGGGCATTCGGCACGAGAACCGCTTCGAAGTGACGGTGCGGGACATTATCTTCAAGGGCCAGTTCGCCGACTACATCGTGCGCGCCGACAACGAGGCCGAACTGGTCGTGAGTGGGCCGCCCAGCATTGCAGGCGTGGATCGCAACTCCCGCGTGAGCCTGGGCTGGGCGCTCGAAGCGGCCGACGTGTTCACGGTCGAGGACGGCGAGCCGTGACGGCCCGCCGCGCCCTGCATCTCGACCCGCGCGTGCGCTTCGCCGCGCTGGTTGGGCCGGGCGCCCTCTTCATCGTCCTGTTCCTGCTGATACCGCTGCTCTCGATCCTGGTCTTCAGCTTCTGGCGGACCGAAAGCTACGAGCTGATCTCCGACTGGAACGTGAACAATTACGCATCCGTTCTGGGCGAGTGGATCTACCTCAAGTTTCTGCTCCGCTCGCTCGCGATGGCCGCGGCGGTTTCCGCCGTCTGCCTCCTCTATGCCTGGCCCTGCGCATACCTGATCGCCAAGCACGGCGGACGCTACCGCCTGATTCTCGTGCTGCTCACGGCGGCCCCCTTCTTGACCGGCATCTTGCTGCGCATCACCGCGATGCAGCAAATCTTGGGGCCCATCGGGCTGGTCAACATGGCGCTGATGGAGCTCGGTCTGCCGCCTGTCGAAGTGCTCATGTACACCAACGTCGCCAGCGCGGTCGGCCTCATCTACCTGTGGATCCCCTTCATGCTGCTCGCCATCTACCTCTCGCTCTTCAACTTCAATTTCGAGTTGCTGGAGGTGGCGAAGGTAAACGGCGCAAGGCCGTGGCGGGCATTCCTGGAGGTGACGTGGCCGCTCAACTGGATCGGAACGGCTATCGGCATCGTCCTCGTGTTCATCCCCACCTTCGCCGCTTCGGTGACGCCGCGATTCCTGGGCGGCACGGACGGCGCGATGTTCGTCAACCGCCTCGAGCACCAGTTCGGCTCGGCCGGCACGTGGGCGCTGGGCTCGGCGATGGGGGTGGTGATGTGTGTGGCCTCGCTCGTGGTCACCTTCATGCTCTGGCGCACGATCAGGCTGCGCCGGGCGGGCTTCACCGGCGCGGAGGCCTGACATGGCGGCGGTGAACCCGGGCGAGCGCTTCGTGATCGGCGGCCAGACCGTGCTGCTGCTGGTGCTCTACCTGTTCCTCTATTTCCCGATCTTCTACATCGGCTACCTGTCGGTCACGGAGAACACCGTGTGGCCCTTCCCGCCGGTGTTCACCGGCGAGTGGTACGGCCGCCTCATGATCATGAGCGATTTCCACGTCGGCCTGCTGAACAGCGTCTTCATCGGTGTCGGCACCGCCGTGCTGTCCACGCTCTTCGCCACGGCCGCAGCAATCGGGATTCTGCGCTATCCGCTGCGGCGGCGCGGGTTCGTCGTGGTCGTGTTTCTGGCGCCGCTCTTCATCGCCCAGATCCTGATCGGCATCTCGACGCTGATGTTCAACCGCAACGTGCTCGGTATTCCCGGCAACATCGAATCGGCGATCGTGGCCAACACGACCTACAGCGTGTCCTTCGCGTTCCTCGTGATCCTGGCGCAGCTCGTGCGTTACGACTGGCGCTTCGACGAGGTGGCGCAGGTGTTCGGCGCGCGGCCGTTGCGCTGCTTTCGCGAGGTCACGTTCCCGAACATCTGGCCGGCCGTGCTCGGCGCCTTCATCATCAGCTTCATTCTGGGCTTCAACAATTTCGAGATCACCTTCTACAACGTGGCCGCCATCCCGACGCTCCCCACCATCGCCTGGGGGACGCTGCGCCACGGAATCGAGCCCGAGCTCTATGCGCTCGCGACCATCGTCAATGCGCTGGTCTTCGTCCTTCTGTTCGTGATCTATCTGCTGATCCGCGTCGGCGCGCTGCGGCTCGGCGTGCCTGACGACTGAGAAGCGCTCCGGCGCCTATGCGGGCACCCGGTAATCGCGAATGACGTCCGGGTCCGGCTCGGCGCCGAGGCCGGGGCCGGTGGGGACGTGGAAGTGGCCGGTCTCGTCAGGCGAGACGTACCCCGGATAGAGCGTCGCCTCGAGCCGCGTGTAGAAGCGCTCCGCCCAGCCGCCACCGGGGCTGCCGGTGAGCGGCATCGCGGAGAGGAGCTGCAGGGTCGCGAGCCAGCCGGGGCCGAAGTAGGGCGAGTGCGGCATCACCGTCACGCTGTAGCCTTCGGCCAGCCCCAGCACCTTGAGGAACTCGGTCACGCCGCCCACCTTGGTGACGCTCGGCTGCACGTAGCGCACCGCGCCCGCATCCAGCATGCGCCGGAACTCGAAGGCGGTGCAGGCGTTCTCGCCGCAGGCCAAGTCCACGCCGGACTCCTGCTGAAGCCGCGCCAGCGCCGCGTAATCCTCCGGCGGGAAGATGGGCTCTTCCAGCCAGTGGAGGTCGTAAGGCTTGAGGCGGGTTGCCATGGTAAGCGCCTCGGCCGGCGTCCACGGGCAGTTCGTGTCCGTGCAGAGTGGCAAGCCGTCGCGCATGACCTCGCGCGCCGCGGCGATCTCGGCCTCGCCCGTCTCGTGGAGCTTGATGGCGGGGTAGCCCTCGTCGAGCGCAGCACGGGTCGTCTGCGCGACGAGCTCCCGGTCCCGGTACTTGAGCAGGCTGGCGTAGCCTGGCACGAGCGGCGGCGCGGCCGGCCCGCCGAGGAGTTGGCCGAGCGGCAGGCCCGCCCGCTTGCCGGCAAGGTCCCAGAGGGCGATGTCGATGGCGGAGATCCCGAACATGGTGATGCCGTAGCGCCCGAAGAGGTGCAGCGCCTGCTGGAGATCGCGGCTGATCGCGGCGATATCGGTGGCGTCGCGGCCGATCAGGATGGGCGCCACCGTTGCATCGACGACCGCCTGCAGGGCCGGCATACAGTTGTAGCTGAAGCCTTCGCCCCAGCCGGTGACGCCGTCCTCGGTCTCGACCCGCACGAGGAGGATCGTGAGCCCTTGCCATGCCTGGCCGCCCCAGGCCGGCGGCGGCCCGCCGTGATCGTGCGGGATGGCAAGCGGGATCGTTTCGATGCGGGCGATCTTCATGGGTCCATCTCCAGCGTGGAATGTCGAAGGCAGGTCACGGGAGGTCGCCGACCAGATCGCGGATGTGGCCGGGCGGTGGTGGCGGCAGCGCAATCCCGAAGCGGCGTTTCAGGGCGTCGGCGATGAGCTCGAAGCAGGCACCGTAGCGGACGACCTCGAACGTCTCCAGGTCGAGCAGGGTCGATGAGGCCCGATACAGGTGGTAGAGGCGAAGCCCGTGGTCGATGACGATATCGGCGATGGCGATCAGCTCCGGCTCGATGTCGTCCACCCGGAACTTCGTGCCGGACAGAGAGAGGTTGGCGGACGAGCCGAACAGCGGGTGCAGCGCCTCGCGGCTGAGCCGGGTAATTGCCGCATGGAACGGGCCCGCATTGAGCAGCATCAGCACGGTGCCTTCGCTGGTGGAGGCTTCGAGCGCTTCCGGCTCCATCTCGCGCAGGATGGGGTGATCCATGCGCGCTGGCGCAATGGCCCCGAGCGGCAGGTCGTAGTCCTCGATCAGGGTGCTGGCGACGTCCCACCCCTTTTGGTCGAGGAGGTGAAGCTCACGGTGCAGAGCGAGGTCGCCGAGCATCGCGTTCAGCTTGGAGGGCGCGCGGCGCTTGGTCTCGAAGATGGTCTTCAGCGCCGCGGCCGACCCGCCAATCGCGGAATAGCCGACGCTCATGGGCAGGATGGCGATTCCGCCCCGTTCGAGAACGGCGAAGGCCCGCTCGGCATCGCGCTGAACGTCCGCTCTGCCTGTCACGGTCGGATTTCCCCCTGCTTCGAGCCCGCCCAAATGGCGGAGTCTGTCGTCACGCAAGGCTCGTACCAAGGAATGGGTGTTCCGGGCTAGTATCTGCCGCTCCTTTCAATCGGGAGAGCGCGATGACCCCGCCCTCCATTCGCATCGGCAAGAGTACGCGCGGGCGCACATGAGCGACGGGGTCAGGGTGGGGGTCGAGGTCGGCGGCACGTTCACCGACCTCGTCGCGTTCGAGGCCGGCGGCGTTCGCATCACCAAGGTGCCGAGCACGCCGGCGGCACCGCACCGCGGGGCCATCGCCGCGCTCGACCAGTCGGGTCTGGCGCTGGAGGCCGCCGGCGATCTCGTGCACGGCTCGACCGTGGCGACCAACGCGGTTCTCGAGCGCAAGGGCGCGAACGTGGCGTTCTTCGCCACCGAGGGGTTCCGCGATCTGCTCGAACTGCAACGGCAGAGCCGGCGCTCCATCTACGACATCCATTACCGCAAGCCAGAGCCCGTGGTGCCGCGCCGCGACACGTTCGAAATCCCGGAGCGCGTCGGCCCGCGCGGCGAGGTGGTCGCCGCGCTCGATGAAGAGGCAGCGCAGCATCGACTCGTGCAGGCGTTGCAGGGCGGCGACTACGAGTCCGTCGCGATTTGTTTTCTCAACAGCTATGCGAACCCCACGCACGAGCGGCGCTTGGCGGCGCTGATCGCCGAGCGCTTTCCCGACGTCGGCATCACTTGCTCGTGCGACGTGACCCGCGAGTTTCGCGAGTACGAGCGCGCCTCGACCACTGTGCTCGCGGCGTACATGCAGCCCGTCATAGACCGCTATCTGGGTGAATTCGGGCGGGCGCTCGACTCCCGGGGCTTCGAGGGCCGCTTCAGCCTCATGCAGTCCAACGGCGGCCGGCTGCCCGCGCGCGGCATGGCCGGCAACGCGATCACCTCGCTCTACTCGGGGCCGGCGGCGGGCGTGATGGGCGCGATCCGACAGGCCGGGCGCTCAGGCTATCGCGACCTCATCACCTTCGACATGGGGGGCACGAGCACCGACGTGTGCCTGGTGCGGGACGGCACACCCGTGCTGACGAGCGACGCCGAGATCGACGGGCTGCCCATCCGAATTCCGGTGCTCGACATCGTGACGGTCGGCGCGGGCGGCGGCTCGATCGTGTGGCGCGACGACGGCGGCATGCTGCGCGTCGGCCCGCGCTCGGCCGGCGCCGAGCCGGGACCCGCCTGCTACCGGCGCGGCGGCGCGGAGCCGACGATCACCGACGCCCATCTCGTCCGCGGCACCGTGCTGGCCGATACCTTCCTCGGCGGGCGCATGGACGTCGATGCCGGGCTCGCCCGCGGCGCCTTCAACGCACTGGCGCAGCAATTCGGCCGAAGCGCCGAGCAGATCGCCGACGACGCGGTGCGGTTGGCCGAGCACAACATCGTGCGGGCGATCCAGCTCGTCTCGACGGAGCGGGGCCGGGATCCACGCGACTACGTGCTCGTCCCCTTCGGCGGCGCAGGTCCGCTGCACGCGGCACGGGTCGCCGACGTGCTCGGCATCTCCACCATCGTCATACCGCCTGCGGCCGGCGTGCTCTCCGCCTTCGGCCTCGTCGCCTCGGACTTCGTGCGGTACGAGAGCCGCACCGTGCGGTTTGCCCTCGACGAGGCGGGCGCGGCGAAGCGCGTTCGCGAACAGTTTGCGGCCATGCGCGCGGACGCCGAGGCCGCCTTTGCGGAACTCGGGCTCACGAGTGGGCTCCGCTACACCCACACGCTCGAGATGCGGTACGTGGGACAGGCCTTCGAAGTCCCGATACCGCTCGGCGAAGAAGAGATTGCGGGCCTGGACGCTCGACTGCTGCGTGAGCGTTTCAACGAGGCGCATCACCGCATCTTCGAGTTCGACGATTCGCGCACCAACCGGCCGGAGATCGTCTCCTTCCGGCTCGGCATCGCATCGCCGCCGCCTGGCGTGCCTGCGCTCGAAGCCACGGACGACGCCCCGCACGCAGCGACTGTCACGCTCTTCGATGGCGGCGCGCGCAGGCCCGCCCGCCGGCTCAACCGCAGCGCGCTGCTCGAGTCCGGCGCCGGCGAGGGGCCGCTGCTCGTCGCCGACGAGACGTCCACCGCCTACGTACCGCCGGGATGGCGCGCGCACGTGGACGCGCACCATAATGTCATCCTGACACGCTGAGCGCGGGGCGGAGAGCCGGGAGCCGCGCGGGGAGGGAGCATGGCGCTCGACCAGGTCGACCAGGCGATCATTTCCCAGGCGCTGATCGCGGCCGCGAAGGAAATGGGGATCAAGCTCGTGCGCTCGGCCTATTCGCCGATCGTGCGGGAGGCCAACGACTGCTCCGCCGCGCTGCTCGACGTGGGCGGCAACGTGGTGAGCCAGGCGGAGCTGATACCCATGCAGCTCGGGCCGATCGGCACGACCTTCCGCCCCTGCGCCGAACTCTATCCGCCCGAAACGCTGGAGCCCGGCGACTTCTACATCAACAACGACCCCTACCACGGCGGCCAGCACGTCCCCGACATCTTCATCTTCACGCCCATCTTCTTCGGCGCGAGGCTCGTCGGCTTCAGCGCGACCGTCGCCCATCACCTCGACCTCGGCGGCGGCGCGCCGGGCCTCAACATGGCGGCCGGCGATGTCCACCAGGAGGGTCTCATCTTCCCGCCGAGCCGCTACAACGTGAACCGCGACTGGAACGGCGGCCCCTTCGAGCGCCTGGTGCGCGCCAACGTGCGCGTGCCCGAGAAGACGATCGGTGACTGCAACGCGCAGTTCGCGGCGAACGCGGTGGGCGCGCGGCGTGTGATCGAGCTCTGCGAGAAATTCGGCGCAGACGCGGTGACGGAGGCGATGGCCGGGCTGCTGGACTACGTCGAGCAGCGCATGCGTGCCGGGATCGCGGCGGCCCCCGACGGCGTCTACGTTGGCCAGGACCAGCTCGACAGCGACGGCGAGAACGACGAGCCGCTGGTGGTCCGCGCGCGGGTGGAGATCGCGGGCGATACCGTCACGGTGGACTACGAGGGCACCTGCGACCAGGTGCGGACCAACGTGAACTGCCCCTTCGCATCGACCATCGCGGCGGGGCTTTCGTGCATCAAGTCGGTGCTCACGAGCCCCGACATCCCCTTCAACGAGGGTGCGAAGCGGCCGATCAGCGTTACCGCGCCCTACGGCTCGCTTCTCAATCCGCGCCCACCCGCGCCGGTGCGCGCGCGCATGCTGTCTGCCTACCGCGCTTACAACGCAGTGATGAAGGCGCTTGCGGACGCGGTGCCCGAGCAGGTGATGGCGGCCGGCTTCGACACCACCCACGCCACGTGCATGTCGCACCTGGGCGAAGCGGGCTACGGCATCTATCTCGAAATTTTCGGCGGCGGCTATGGCGCGAGCGCGGTTGGCGACGGCTGCGATGCGGTGGACAGTCCCCTCTCCAACTGCTCGAACATCCCCATCGAAGCCATCGACATGGAGCACGAATTCTTCCGCGTGGCGGAGTACGCGCTCGTGGCGGGTTCCGGCGGCAAGGGAGAAAACTGCGGCGGGCTTGGCATCCGGCGCGTGTACGAAGTGCTGGCCGACGATGTCGAGTACCAGTCCTACTCCGACCGATTCACGATCCCGCCCGAGGGGCTCTTCGGCGGCGATGACGGCGGCGCGGCGTTCGCCTGCGTATTGCGCGGCAACGAGAAGATCGACCTCGGTTCCAAGACGAGCTTCCGGCTGGCGAAGGGCGATCGCCTGGTGATGAGCACCGGCGGCGGCGCGGGCTACGGCGATTTGGCTCGGCGTTCTCCCGAGAGGATCGCGCAGGATCGAGAGGACGGCGCGCTCGACTCCGGGCAGGCCGCTCGTTGACATGGAACAAAGGGCAAGCGGATGAAGGACCGCGTCGTCCTGATCACCAACGTGGAGCATTTCGTCGGTCGGCCCGTCGCGGCCGAGCTGGCCGCTCAGGGGGCGACAGTGGTCTGCCACGATAGCAGCTTGGTGGATGCGGACGCGGCGGAAGAATTTGCCGCGACCAATCCCGGCTTGACCGTGATCCGCGCACAAACGCCGGCCGAGATCGTCTCGGCCGCGACCCAAGCCTGCGGCCGGGTCGACGTGGCCGTCTGTAACGACGCGGGCGCTGCGGTCCGCGCGCCCATCGAGACGGCGAGCCCGGACGACTTGCGGGCGGCGCTCGAAGAGATGGTGGTCTTTCCCTTCGAGATGGCGCGCGCGGTCGTGCCGCAAATGAAGGAACGCAAGAGCGGAAAGATCCTGTTCATCACCTCGGCGACGCCCTTGCGGGGGCTGCCGAACTATTCGATGTACGTGACCGCGCGCGGCGCTACCAATGCGCTCACAGTATCGCTCGCCCAGGAGCTCGGGCGGGACAACATCCAGGTCAACGCGATCGCGCCCAACTACGTCGAGAGCCCGACGTACTTTCCGCCCGAGCTGGTCAGCGACCCGGCAACGCTCGCCAAGATGACCCGGAACATCCCGTTGAAGCGCCTCGGCAAGCCCGAGGAGGTTGCCGCTCTCGTGGCCTTCTACGCCTCCGACAAGAGCGACTTCATCACCGGCCACGTCATGCCCTTCGCGGGCGGCTGGGCCTGAGCGCCGCGCGTCGGCGCATTCGACCCCATGCGGCCGCCCGACGCGAAGACGATTCCGGACCTGCTCGACGAATTGGCGGTTCAATATCCCGACTATGAGGCGCTGGTCGGCGGCGGGACGCGGCTCAGCTATCGCGCGCTGCGCGAGGAGGTGCGCCGGCTCGCCAAGGGGCTCCACGCGCTGGGGGTTCGCCGGGGCGACAAGGTCGGCCTCCTCATGGGCAACCGGCCCGAGTGGATTCTCGCAGACTTCGCGATCACCCTCCTCGGCGGCACCATGGTCGCCATCAACACCTGGGCGACGGCGCGGGAGCTCGCTCACGTTCTCAGGCACTCGGATATCAAGTTCCTGATCACGGTCGATCGCTTCCTCAAGTACGACTACCTGGAAACCCTGGCCGCGCTGGGCCGCGAGGGCGACGCGCTCGCCGGCATCCGCGAGATCGTGCGCGTCGGCGGCCCGCCCGACCACCCGGCGCGGCGCTTCGAGACATTGTGGGAGCTGGCGGAGACGGTCGACGATGCGGCGATCGAGCGAGAACAGGCCGCCGTGCGCGGCGAAGACGTGGCCTACCTGCTCTACACCTCCGGCACGACGGCGCTGCCGAAGGGCGTGCAGCTCCAGCACTACGCGCTCATCGAGAACATGTGGAACATCGGCGAGCGCCTGCACCTGCGCCCCGGCGACAGGCTCTGGCTCGCGGTCTCGCTCTTCTGGGGCCTCGGCTGCGAGAACGCGCTCTTCGCCGTGATGACCCACGCGGGCTGCATCGTGCTGCAGGAGCACTTCGATGCCGGCGAGGCGCTGCGGCTGATCGAGGCCGAGCGCTGCACCGTCTTCTACGGCACGCCCAACATGGTGCACGCGCTGGAGCGCCACCCCGAGCGCCCGGCGCGCGACATCTCCTCGCTCCGTGCCGGCGCGACGCTGGGCTCGCCCGAGCAGATCAGGCGCCTCATCGACCTCGGCGTGAGCGAGACCTGCAACATCTACGGGTTGACCGAGACCTACGGCAACTCCAACGTCACCGACGTGGACGACCCGCTGGAGAAGCGCCTGAACACCGTGGGCCGCGCGCTGCCGGGCACGGAGATCCGCATCGCCGACCCCGAGACCCTGGCGCCGCTGCCTGCCGGCTCCGTGGGCGAGATCCTCGTCCGGGGCTACGTCACGGTGGGCTACTACAAGGACCCGGAACAGGACGCACGGGCCTTTCACGACGGCTGGTTCCGCACCGGCGACCTCGGGCTGCTCGACGACGCGGGCTTCCTCCACTTCCGCGGGCGGCTCAAGGAGATGATCAAGACCGGCGGCATCAACGTCTCGCCGGCGGAGGTCGAGGCGGTGCTGGCCGAGGTGCCGGAGGTCGAGCTCGCCTACGTGATCGGCCTGCCGGACCCCGAACGCGACCAGCGGGTGGCCGCCGTCATCGTGCCGCGCGACGGCGCCGCGCCCACGGCGGATAGCCTCATCGCACGTTGCGGCGAGCACCTGGCCGCCTACAAGGTGCCGCGGGAGTACCGCTTCGTCGGCGCCGGCGACCTGCCCCTCACCACCACCGGCAAGCTGCAGAAGGCCCGCCTCGTCGAGTTCTTCGATGCGGACTCTGCCTGATGACGGAAGCGCTGCGCGACAAGGCGGCGATCGTCGGCATCGGCACCAGCAGGTTCGGCCGCCATCTGCCGGAGAGCCAGCTTGCGCTCGCCGCCGCCGCGTTCAAAGCGGCGCTTGACGACGCCGGGCTCGAACGGGGCGACATCGACAGCCTCTCCATCCACATCGGCTGGCCGCTCGGCGTCGACTACGACCAGGTCGCGCAGGCCTTCGGCCTGGAGATCGGTTTCGTCAACCAGGCCTGGACCCACGGCCGCTTCGTTACCGGCAGCCTGCAGACGGCGGCGATGGCTGTGGCCTGCGGCATGGCGGAGGTCGTCGCCTGCGTGAACGTGCTGAGCTTCACGCGCGAGCGCGACATCCTCGGCGGGCCGCACGACTTCGAGGGCTACCGCGAGACCGGCGGCACCCATGCGGAGACGCCGCATTATGGGCTGACCGCGCCGGCGGGCGGCGCCGCGCTCGCCATGCAGCGCTACATGGCGCTCTACGGCACGACCAGCGCCGAGCTGGCTGCGGTGCCGGTGGCGCTCCGCGCACACGCGCGCCTCAACCCGAAGGCCGTAATGCAGGAGCCCATGAGCATTGCCGATCACCAGGCCTCGCGCATGGTGGTGGACCCGCTCCGGCTCTTCGACTGCTGCATCGTGAGCGACGGCGCGGCCGTGGTGCTGGTCACTTCGGCCGAACGCGCACGCGACCTCCGGCAGCGCCCCGTCTACGTCGCCGGAATGCAGGGCATGAAGGCGGGCCGCGACGAGTTCATCTTCGCGCCGCCGGGTCTCGGCATCAATCAGCAGAGCGGCGTGCGTGCGGCGCGCCCGGCCGCGCGCGACCTTGCCGTGTACGGCTGGGCCGACATCCCGCGCGAAGCGATCCAGGGCCTCTATACCTACGATGCCTTCTCGCCGCTGGTGCTGTTCGTGCTGGAGCGTTTCGGCTTCTGCGCGCCGGGGGAGGCTGCGGCCTGGGTGCAGGATGGATGCATCGGCCCCGGCGGTGCGCTACCGGTCAACACCTCGGGCGGCCTCCTCTCCGAAGCCCATGTCGCCGGCTGGAACTCCCTGTGCGAGATGGTGCGCCAGCTGCGAGGCGAGGCGGGGCCGCGCCAGATCGCCGATGCCCGCGCGCTGCAATGGGCGACGGCCTGGGGCGACTCCGTGATCCTGCGGAAGTGATACGGCCAACGGGCGACAGATGAGCGGATACGAAAAGCCCACGCCGCGCATCAACCCGGACAACGCGCGGTTCTGGGAGAGCGCGCACGAGGGCGTGCTCCGCCTGCCCCGCTGCAAGGCGTGCCGGGCGTGGCACTGGCCGCCCGGCCCGGTATGCCCGGACTGCTTCTCCGATCGGATCGGCTGGGAGGAGGCGAGCGGCCATGGCACGGTCTCCACCTGGACCGTGGTCCACAAGGACTGGTTCCCGGCGTTCAAGGCCGATATCCCCTACGCCGTGGCGCAGATCGAGCTTGCGGAGGGCGTGTGCGTGACCGCGAACATCGTCGACTGCCCGGCGGATGAACTGCGGGTGGGCCTGCCCGTCGAGGTCGTGTTCGACCGGGTTACGGACACGCTCACCTTACCGCGCTTCCGGCCCCGCCGGGGTTGAGCGTCAAAAGGAGGGAAAGGGTCTTGGCCAACATTCTCTGCGAGCGCGAGGACGGCTGCCTCCGCATCCGCCTGAGCAGCGGCACCGCCAACGCGCTGACGACGGCCGTGATCCGGGACCTTGCCAACGCAGTCCAGGAGGCCAACCGCGATGCCCGGGGCGCGATGCTCTGCGGCGGCCGAAAATTCTTTTGCAACGGCCTTGACCTCGACTGGGCGCTGGCGCGGTCGCGCGCCGAGATCGGAGAGATGTTCCACGCGCTCGCGGGCCTCATCCTGGCCATGCTGGAATCGCCGCTCCCCATCGTCGGCGCCATCAAGGGCCACGCCATCGGCGGCGGCATGGCCATCTACCTCGCCTGCGACTACCGTTACGCCGCCGCAGGCCGCGTGCTGATCGGCAAGCCCGAAATCCTGCTCGGCGTGCCCAACCCCTATTACGGCGATCAGCTTCTGCGCTTCGTGGCCGGAGACTTCGTCGCCTCGGACATGATCTACACCGGCAAGCTGGTCCGCGCCGAGGAGGCGCGCGCCCTCAACCTCGTTCACGAGACCGGGCCGAAGGCGGAGATCGAAGGGGTGGCGTGGCAGCGCCTGCTCTTCCTGTGCGACCTCGCACCGGACGCGTTCCAGGAATCCAAGCGCATGCGGCTCGGCAAGTTCTGCGCCGACTTGCGGGAGCAGATGCCCACCCGCATCGCCCGGCAGGTCGAGATCTGGAGCGGAGACGAGGCGCAGGCCCGCCTGCGCGCCGGCGCGGAGCGGCTCAAGCGCCGCCGGAGTGGCGACCGCTAAGCGGCATGTCTCGCCGCAGTCCCGGCCCCGATCCTCCCGTCACCCATCGGTTTTCGAAAACCAGTCCCGGATGGACAACCCGTTGATGCTCCACCGCTAACCCTCGATGCCGTAGAGGCGGAGGAGCGAACGCATGCGGGCGACCGCGCTTTCGGGATCACGTAGCAGGCCGGCGCTGTCGGCCTTGCGGAAGAGTTCGGTGAAGTAGGGCAGGGGCCGCATCGCCTGCGCGCCGCTGACCATCACGAAATGGTCCTGGAAACCGTTGAGGTAAGCCAGGAACACGACGCCTGTCTTGTAGTGCCGGGTGGGCGGGCGGAAGATCAGGCGCGACAGCGGGACGGTGGGCTCCAGCAGCCGGTGGTAAGTCGCCGAATCGCCCTCCGCCAGCGCCGAGAGCGCCGCAGAGGCCGCAGGCGCGATGGGATCGAAGATGCCGAGCAGCGCGTCGCTGTGGCCCTGATCGTCGCCCTCGATCAGCGCCGGATAGTTGAAGTCGTCGCCCGTGTACATCCTGACGCCGCCCGGCAGGCGCCGGCGCATCTCGATTTCCTTGCCGTCGTCGAGCAGGGACAGCTTGATCCCGTCGATCCGTGCCGCGTTGGCATGGATGACGGTTAGCGCGGTCTCGAGCGCGGGCGGGAAGTCGTTCGCGCCCCAATAGCCGGCGAGCGCCGGGTCGAACATCTCGCCCAACCAGTGCAAGATCACCGGCGCGTCGGCCTCGGCCAGAACGCGGTGATAAACAGTCTCGTAATCGGCGGGGCTGGTTGCGATGCGGGCCAGCGCGCGGCTCGCCATGAGGACGACCCGCCCGCCCGCCTTCTGCACGGCGGCGAGCTGCTCAAGGTAGGCAGCCACGATGTCGTCGAGCGAGCGGACCTCCTCGGGGTCGAGGTGATCGGTGCCGACGCCGCAGACGATGCGGTTGCGCTCTGCCGGGGCCGCAGCGGTGAGCGAGCGCTCGATCAGCTCCCTGGCGGCGGGCCAGTCGAGGCCCATGCCGCGCTGGGCCGTGTCCATCGCCTCCGCGACGCCGAGGCCGAGATCCAGAACATGGCGGCGGAAGGCGAGCGTCGCCTCCCAGTCGATGGCGGGGCCGAGGCTCGGCTCCCGCGCGGTCAGCGGGTCGGCCACGACGTGCACCGCCGCGAAGGCCGTGCGGTTGAAGCGGTGCGGGCCGGTCGGCGCCGCGATCGGCCGCGCCGCCGGTTCATAGGTGACCAGGCGGCCCGTCTCGTCGGGGAGAGCGATGGCGAGAGAGGTCATCGGATCGTGTGTGTGGTCAGATCAGGCCGCGCACATGGTCGGCGCCCTTCTCCGCCACCATAGTGGTGGGCGCGTTGGTATTGCTGCTGGGCAGGAACGGCATGATCGAGGAGTCGATGACGCGCAGGCCCTCCAGTCCGCGCACCCTCAATGCGGGGTCCACAACCGCCATGTCGTCGGTGCCCATCTTGCAGGTGCCGACCGGGTGGTAGTCCGTCTTGCCCACCTTGCGGGCGTATGCGGCGATGTCGGCATCGCTCTGAACGTCGGGGCCCGGATAGCGCTCGCACAGGACGAAGGGCCGGAAGGCGTCCTGAGCCATGATCTCGCGCGCGAGCTTGAAGCCGCGCAGCGACATTTCGCGATCGTAGGGGTCGCTCCAGTAGTTGGGGTCGATCACGGGCGCCGTGCGCGGGTCGGAATCCCGAAGAGTGACAGTGCCCCGCGAGCGCGGACGGGAAAAGCACGAGTTGAGGGTGACTCCGGCGTTCTTCAGCTTGGCGAGGCCATGCTCCAGCCCTGAGCCCAGCACGAAATGCATCTGGATGTCGGGCGAGCGGGCGTCCGGGTCGGCGTACCAGAACCCGCCGGCGTCGATCAGTGTGGACGCGAGCGGACCCTGCCGGGAGAGCGCGTACTGCAGGACGGCCCAGAGGGTGCGGTGGGGTTGCTTAACCTTGTCGTAGCTGAAGTCGCCACGGCATTCGCTCACCACGTAAGCGTCGAAGTGGTCCTGCAGGTTCTGGCCGACGCCCGGCAGGTCGTGGACCACGTCGATGCCGAGTGCCTTCAGGTCGTCGGCGCGGCCGATGCCGGAGAGCATGAGCAGCTTGGGGGAGCCGACGGCGCCGGCGCTGACCAGCACTTCGCGGGTGGCCCGCACATGCACGGTCCTCCCTGGGTGGCCATAGTCGACTCCGACCGCGCGCCCGCTCTCGATGACCACCCGGGTCGCCATTCTGCGGGTCTCCACCCTGAGGTTCCGCCGCGCCATCGCGGGCCGCAGGAAGGCATCGACCGCGCTACAGCGCCGGCCGTCGCGATTGGTCACCTGGTAGTAGCCGCAGCCTTCCTGCGACGCGCCGTTGAAATCGGGGTTGAAGGGCAGCCCCGCCTGCTGTGCCGCACGCAGGAACGCCGCCGATATCGGCAAGGGGCGGACAGGGTCGCTTACGCCGAGGGGGCCGCCGGAGCCGTGGTACTCGTCGTGGAAGCGCTCGTTGTCCTCGGGCCGCCTGAAATAGGGCAGCACGTCGGAATAGGACCAGCCGGGGCAGCCCGCCTCGCCCCAGGCATCGTAGTCCTTGGCGTTGCCGCGCGCGTAGATCATGGCGTTGATGGAACTGCCGCCGCCCAGCACGCGGCCCTGCGGGTACCACATCGCGCGCCCGTCGATCTCGCCCTGGGGCGCCGTGGAATAGCCCCACGTGTGGGATGATCCGGTCAGCTTGGCGAAACCGGCCGGCACGCGAATGTAGGGGTGCCGGTCCTTGCCGCCGGCTTCCAGGAGCAGGACGGAGACATCGGGGTCCTCGGAAAGCCGCGCCGCGAGGCAGCAGCCCGCCGCGCCAGCGCCCACGATGACGTAATCGAATTCGTGCATGGTCACAGCCGCTGAATGGAAAGGCCGCCGTCCACGTGGACGACGCTGCCGGTGGCAAAGGCGAAGTCGCCGCGCACCAGCGCCGCCGTAGCGCGGGCGACATCCGCCGGCTCGCCCCAGCGCCGGATGGGGCTCAGCCCCTCGGCGATCCTGCGGTCGTATACGTCTGCGACGGCGGCGGTCATGTCGGTGCGGATGATACCCGGGCGAATCTCGAAGACCGAGATGCCCTCGTCGGCGAGGCGCAGTGCCAGCAGCTTGGTCGCCATGGCAAGCCCTGCCTTGGAGATGCAGTATTCGCCGCGCTCCGGCGAGGCCATCTCCGCGCTGACGGAGCCGATGGTGACGATGGCGCGGCGGAAGCCGTCGCCGCGCGGGTGCGCCGCCATCCACGCGGCGGCGCGCTGGCTGAGGAAGAATGTGCCCCTGAGGTTGACCCCCATGACCCTGTCGAAGTGTTCGGGCGTCAGCAACAGCAGGTCGCCGCGCCGGGGCGAGCCGATGCCTGCGTTGTTGACCAGCACGTCGAGCCCGCCGCCCCAATCGGTCACGGCCTCGATCAGCGATTGGTGGCCGTCGAGGTCGGCGATGTCGCTCTCGACATAGAGCGCCCGGCCGCCGGCCGCCTCGATGCCGGCTTGTACTAGATCATCGGCCTCTGCCGGCAGCAGGTCCGTGTAGGCGACGTCGCAGCCGGCTGCGGCCAGCTCGACGGCGATGGCCGCGCCGATGCCGCGTCGGCCGCCGGTGACGAGCGCGACGGGGCGGCTGCGGAGTGAGGTGATCGGGGTTTCGGCCACGGGAACCCGCTAGTGCAGCGCCGCCTGCGCGATGTGCTCGCCGGCCCGCAGCGCCTGGGCGGCGACTGTGAGCGCGGGATTGACGGCGGCGGACGAGGGAAAGAACGAGGCATCGACGACGTAGAGATTGTCGAGGTCGAAGGCCTTGCAGAAGGGGTCGAGCGGCGCGTTCGCCGGGTCGTGGCCGAAGCGCACGGTGCCGCACTGGTGCGACGGCGTGTCCTTGGAGAACGCCTTGGTCAGCACGATGGGGAAGCCTGCAGCACGCAGCATGCGGCGCGCCTTGGCGACCAGTGTCTCGTGCGCGGCCAGGTTCGTCCGCCGCCAGTCGAGGACGATGGCGCCGTCATCGCGTGCACGGACCCGGCTCTCGGGATGCGGCAGGTCCTCCGACATGGCATACCAGTCGATGCTGTGAGCCGCGAGCCAGGTCCGCGCCCATCGCGGCACGCGGCGGATTTCGTTGCGCAGCATCGGCTCCATGATCTTGCCCAGGAGCTGAATGTTGCCGAGCGGCGGGCCGTCCGCGCCATCGTCGAGGTAGAAGTCGTTGAGCGCCAGCGTCTTCTGGAAAACCTCCCTGTTGGCTCGGAGCGGCCTGATCGCCATCACTGCGGTGCAGTTGTGGTTCATGTAGTGGCGCCCGACCGTGCCGGACGCGTTGGCAAGGCCCTCGGGGTGCTTCGCGTGGGTCGAGCGAAGCAGGATGGCGGCGCTGTTGACGGCGCCCGCCGCCAGCACGAAGAGATCGCCTTGCACCTTCGTCCCGTCGGCCAGCTCGGCCGCGGCGACGCGCCGGCCACTCGCGTCCGCACGTAGCCGGACGACCTGTGCCTGGCATCGCAACTCGACGTTCTCGTGCTGCAACACCGGGTCGATGAGCCGGGTCTCGGCGTCGCCCTTGGCACCCAGACGGCAGGGGAAGCCGTCGCAGGTGTTGCAGCGCACGCAGGCGCCGCCCTCGTGGTTCTGCACCGACGATGGCACCGGGAAGGGGTGCAGGCCCTGGGCGCGCAATTGCTCGGCGACTTCGGCAATCACCGGGTTGTGGCGCAGCGGCGGATGCGGGTACGGGCCCGAGCGCGGCGGCTCCGTCGGGTCGGCGCAGGCCTCGCCGTGCACGCCGAAGAGGCGCTCGGCCCGGGCGTAGTAGGGCTCCAGCGTCTCGTAGTCGATGGGCCAGGCCGGCGACAGCCCACCGGCGTGCTCCATGGCCGAGAAATCCTCGCGGCGGAAGCGGAACATGGTGGCGCCGAACACCTTCGTGTGGCCGCCGACATAGTAGAACTGCCCGGGCCGAAACGAGCGGCCGTTCCCGTCCACCCAGCGCTCGTCGGACTTGTAGGCGGCATCGGCGTAGACCGCCTCCGGGTCCCAGTTGCGGTCTTCCCGCGGCAGCCGCGAGCCGCGCTCGAGGATCACGATGCGGGCGCCGCTGGGAGCCAGAACGTGCGCAATGCAGCCGCCGCCCACGCCGGACCCGATGATGACGACATCGAAGCGGGCGGGCACCGGCTCAGAGTCTCTCCTCGGTCTCCGGGTCGAACAGCACCGCCTTGGACATGTCCACTGTGAACCTGCGGCGCTCCCCGGCACGCGCGCCGGTTTCTGCCCGGAGCCGGGCGACGGCTTCCCTACCGCCCAGCCTGATCATCGCCAGCGTATCGGCCCCGGTCGGCTGCGTGACCTCCACGTGGGCTTCGAGCGGATGATGATAGCCGCTAGTCGCGCCGGGTTCAGGGGCATCGTCGATGTTCTCGGGCCGCAGTCCCAGGATCACGTCGCGGCCGACATGGGCGCGGGCAGCATCGGATGGCCGGTGAAGAGGCAGCGCCGTGGTCGAGCCGTCGGCCCGCTTGAGGCTCACGACCAGAGCCCCGTCGGCCCGGTCGAGCCGCGCCGGCACCAGGTTCATCGAGGGCGAGCCCATAAAGTCCGCCACGAAGATATTGTTGGGCATGTTGTAGATCTCCGCCGGGCTGCCGACCTGTTGCAGGACGCCGCCTTTCAGCACCGCGATCACGGTTGCAAGCGTCATCGCCTCGATCTGGTCGTGGGTGACGTAGACGATGGTCGTGCCCAGCCGCTGGTGCAGCTTCTGAATTTCCGTGCGCATCTCGACGCGGAGCTTGGCGTCCAGGTTGGACAGCGGCTCGTCGAACAGGAAAATTTTCGGGTCGCGCACAAGGGCGCGCCCCATGGCAACGCGCTGCCGTTGGCCGCCCGAAAGCTGGCCCGGCTTGCGGTCGAGCAGGTCTTCGATCTGCAGCATGTTGGCTACCCTGGCCACGGTCTCCTTGCGTTCGGCTCTGGGGACGCCCCGCATCTCCATGCCGAACGACATGTTCTTGGCGACGTTCATGTTGGGATAGAGCGCGTAGGACTGGAACACCATGGCGATGTCGCGCTTGGAGGGATGAAGCTCGTTCACCCGGGCGCCGTCGATGAGAATCTCCCCGGCGGAAACGGTCTCCAGGCCGGCGATTGTGTTGAGCAGCGTTGATTTGCCGCAGCCCGACGGCCCGACCAGCACGAGGAAGCCGCCTTGCGGCACGCTGATGTCGATACCCTTGAGCACTTCGACCGGGCCGAAGCGCTTTTCGAGGCCGCTGACCACCAGAAAGGACATGTCCTTACCCTTTGACGGCGCCGGCCATGAGGCCGCGCACGAAGTAGCGGCCGGCGACGATGTAGACCAGCAGCGTCGGGATCGCTGCCAGGATCGCGCCGGCAAAATGCACGTTGTACTCCTTCACGCCCGTCGACGAGCTGACCAGATTGTTGAGCGCCACGGTCATGGGCTGCGAATCGAAGTCGGCGAACGAGGCGCCGAACAGAAAATCGTTCCACACGTTGGTGAACTGCCAGATCACCGTGACCACGATGATGGGGCCCGAGCTCGGCAGCAGGATTCGATAGAAGATGCGGAGGAAGTTGGCGCCGTCGATTTGCGCGGCCTTCACCAGCTCGGTGGGGAACGCAGCGTAGTAGTTGCGGAAGAAGAGCGTGGTGAAGCCGAGGCCATAGACCACGTGCACCAGCACCAGGCCCCAGGTTGTGCCGGCGATGCCGAGGAAGCCGAGCACGCGGGCCATCGGGATGAGCACGATCTGGAATGGGATGAAACAGGCGAACAACATCAACGCGAAGACCAGGGTATCGCCCCTGAAGCGCCACTTGGTGAGCACATAGCCGTTGAGCGCCCCCAGCAGCGTGGAGATGATCACGGCCGGCACGACCATCTTGATCGAGTTCAGGAAGTAGGGCGCAAGCCCGGTGGGCTGGACGCCGATCTGGGCTTGATTCCAGGCCTTGATCCAGGGCGCGATGGTGACGATCTCGGGCAGCGCCAGCATGTTGCCGCCGCGGATCTCGTCGAGCTCCTTCAGCGAGTTCACCATCATGACGAAGAGCGGCAGCAGGTAGTAGACGGCAAAGACAAGCAGCGCCGCGTAGATCAACGCTCGCGTGAGCCGCCCCGTGCGCACTGCGGTCTCGATGGCACTAGCCGCCATGGCGTCGCTCCCGCAGCTCGGCATAGAGGTAGGGCACGATGATCGCAGCGATCATCATGAGCATGATGACTGCCGAGCCCGCGCCGATGCCCATCTGGTTGCGTGTGAAGGTGTAGGAATACATGAAGGTCGCCGGCATCTCGGTCGCTCGCCCCGGTCCGCCGCCGGTCAGTGCCACCACCAGGTCGTAGGACTTGATCGCCATGTGGGCGAGCACGACGAACGCCGAGAGGAATGCGGGCCTGAGCTGAGGGATGATGATCCGGGCATAGAGCCGGAAGTTCGACGCGCCGTCGATCTGCGCCGCTTTGATGATCTCGTTGTCGATCCCGCGCAATCCGGCCAGGAATATGGCCATGACGAAGCCCGAGGTCTGCCAGACCGCGGCGATCACGATGGTGTAGATCGCCATCTGGCGGTCCTTGATCCAGTCGAACTCGAAGCTTGCCCAGCCCCAGCTCTGCAGGGTCTGCTCCAGCCCGATGCCGGGGTCGAGGAACCACTTCCACGCCGTGCCCGTGACGATGAAGCTGAGCGCCATCGGGTAGAGGTAGAGCGGTCGCAGCACGCCTTCGCTGCGGATCTTCTGGTCGAGGAGGATTGCCAGCGTGAGGCCGATCACGGTGCAGATGGCGATATAGAGCCCGCCGAAGATCGCCAGGTTCTCGATCGCCGTCGACCAGTGGCGCAGCCCGAACAGCTTCTCGTAATTCTCGAAGCCGATCAGATTGAATTTGGGCAGGATGCGGGAATTGGTGAACGACAGGTACGCGGTGAAAACGATAAAGCCGTATACGAAGAGAACGATCGCCGCAAAACTCGGCGCGAGGACAAGCCGGGGCAACGCATGTTGCGCCCAGCCACGAAGGTAACGGCCGTAGTCCATCACGAAGGATACACCCGTATGCCCCGCAGTTGGGGAATACGGCCGAGGGGGGGGGGGGCCCCCGCCCGGGGCCGGGCGGGGGGGGGGGGGGGGAGCCCCGGGGCCCGGGGGGGGGCGGGGCGGGCACGCGCGGGGGGGGGGGGGCGCGGCCGGGGGG
>JAPPHR010000017.1:0-27721 GCA_028820995.1 Rhodospirillales bacterium | reverse complement strand
AAACCCCCCCCTCCCCCCCCTGTTCCTCCACCCCCCCCCCCCGCCCCCCCCCCCCCCGCCGGAGCCGGTCGGCCTGGTCTGCTACATCGCCGCTTCGACGGCGTTCACGAGCTCCTCGACGGCGGTCGCGGAATCGAACTCGCCGTTGAAGTGGGCAGTGACGACGTCATAGATGGCGTTCTTCACCGACGCCGGCGACGCGTGGCCATGGGCAAATGAGCCATAGAGCGTGCCGTTGGCGTTGGCTTCGGCCAGGTCCTTCATGCCCTTCTTGCCGCAGTCGTCAAACGCCTCGTCGGAGACGTCCGTGCGTGCGGGCACCGACCCCTTCACCACGTTGAAGGCCGACTGGAACGAGGTCGACATGATCGCAGACGCCAGCTTCTCCTGGGCGGGACGTCCTTCCTCGCCGACCGCGAACATGGCGAACTGGTCCGCATTGAAGGTCACCGTGCCTTGCGTGCCGGGATGGCGGAAGCAGACGAAGTCGACGCCAGGCGTCTTGCCGGCGTTGAGGAACTCGCCCTTGGCCCAGTCGCCCATCATCTGCATTCCTGCCTGACCCTCGATGACCATGGCGGTGGCGAGGTTCCAGTCGCGGCCCGAGAAGTTGTCGTCCACGTAGGAGCGCAGTGTCGCCATGCGATCGAACGCCGCCTTCATGGTATCGGAGCCGAGAGCGGCCGGGTCAAGCTCGACCATGGATTGCTGATAGAACTCGGGCCCGCCCGTGGACATCAGAACGCCGTCGAAAATCGTGGCCTCCTGCCAGGCTTGGCCGCCGTGGGCGAGCGCCACGTAGCCGGCGGCCTGGATCTTGTCGAGCGCGGCCACCAGCTCATCCCACGTGGAGGGCGCCGCGATGCCGAGCTCGTCCAGGATCGCCTTGTTGGCCCAAACCCAGTTGGTCGAGTGCACGTTGACCGGGGCGGAGATCCACTTGTCGTCGTACTTGGCGAAGCGCTGCAGCGCTGACGGCACGACACCGTCCCAGCCCTCGCTCGCGGCGACGGTGTTGAGGTCGGCGAGCACGCCCTCGGCGGCCCAGTCTTGAATGTCGAAGCCCAGCATCTGCACAGCGGTTGGCGGATTGCCGGCGGTATCGCGCGCGCGAAGCACGGTCATCGCCTCGGTGCCCCCGCCACCGGCGACAGGCATGTCCTGCCAGGTGACACCCTGGCCTTCCAGGTCCTGCTTGAGCACGTTGAGGGCGGCCGCCTCGCCGCCCGAGGTCCACCAGTGCAGGACCTCCACTTCTTCGGCCGCCTGGGCGGCGGGTGCCAGCCCCACCGCAAGGGTCATCGCGGCGCCGGCGACGCCCGCTGCAAGGTAAGATTTGAGTCTCATGTCAGGTCTCCCATCGGTTGCGTGAATGCGCTTCTCATACTCGGTGCGGCCGGCTCGCCCGCGCATTCCGTTGGCTGCCGGTCCGATACCAAAGTTGAAATCCATCGTCATGCCGTCGCTCATCGGTTGGAGAAGACGGGCGGCCGCTTCTCGCGGAAGCCGGCCACGCCCTCGCGTATGTCCTGCGTGCCGCCGGCGACGCCGGCCGCAAGCGCTTCCAGCGTTCGCGCGGTGTCCTCTCCGACGGCGGCGTTAATGAGTTGCTTGGTGAGCTGCACGGCGATTGGACCGCGCGCCGCGATGCGGGCGGCCATGTCGAGCGCTGCGTCGAGTGCCGCGCCGGCCGGCACGACTCTGTGCAACACGCCTGCGCGTTCGGCGGCACCGGCGTCCAGCCGCTCGCCGGCCAGCGCCATCAGCTTGACCGGTGCCGGTCCGATCGCACGGACGAGGCGCTGCGTGCCGGACCACCCAGGCACCACGCCCACATCGGCTTCGGGCAGCCCGAACGCGGCGTCGGCGCCGCCGATGCGCAGGTCGCAGGTCGCCGCAAGCTCCAGCCCGCCACCCAGGGCCAGGCCCTCGATCGCGGCGATCAGGGGAGGCCGCAGCCGCGCCATGCGGTCGAACACGGCGTGGCCGTCGCGCACCCAGTGGCGCCACATGTCGAGCGGGCCGGCTGCGGCCCAGGCGTCGATATCGGCGCCGACGCAGAAGGCCCGCTCGCCGGTCGCGCTCAGGACGACGGCGCGGATGTCGTCGTCGCCATCGATCCGGCCGACGGTATCGCCGAGCGCCGCCAGCATCGCCGGCGTCAGCGCGTTCAGCTTGGCCGGGCGGTCCAGCGTGATGCGGGCGATGGCGCCGTCACGCGCGAAGATGACGCGTCCGTCGCTCACGCTGCGCGCTCCTGCAGAGTCAGGCCTATGGATTCCGGCCGGAACAACTGCGCCGGCATGGGTTTCACGTTGGGCGCAACGCTTAACGCGAAACCGGACTGCGTCAGCACGTCGCGCTCCAGGTCGATACCGGGGGCGATCTCGACCACCTCCGGGCCAGCCTCGCCCAGGCGCATGACGCAGCGCTCGGTCACGTACAGGACGTCCTGTCCCAGTTCGCGGGCGCGGCGGCCGCTGAATGTGACGTGCTCAACCTCCTCAACGAGTTTTTTTACCCGTCCCTCGGCCTCGATCTTCAACGCTCCGCCGGCGATGTTCAGCTTGGCGCCGGCGGTGAAGTAGCCGGCGAAGACGATGCGCGGCGCGTTGGCGGTGATGTCCACGAAACCGCCGGCGCCGGCGGTGACCTGGGGGCGCGCGGCGAGCCTGGAGACGTTGACGTTGCCCTCCCGGTCGATCTGCAGGAACGAGAGCAGCGAGGCGTCGAAGCCGCCGCCCTGCAGATAGGTGAACTGGTGCGGCGAGGAGACGATGGCCTCGGCGTTGGCCGCGCAGCCGAACTCGAATCCCAACAGGGGAACCCCGCCGACCGCCCCCTGCTCCAGCACCCAGGTGACGGCGCCATGCGCGCCTTCCTCCAGCAGGATTCGGGGCACGTTGGCGGCGATGCCGAAGCCGATGTTCACCGCCATGCCGCAGCCGAGCTCCATGGCGACGCGCCGGGCGATGACCTTCTCCGGCCCGAAGTCGGGGATCGCGAACTCGTCCACGGGCCGCACGGTCTCGCCGCAGATGGCGGGATCGAAGACGGTCTGCGTCGTCTGCCACTGCTCCGGTTCGACGACGACGTGGTCCACCAACACGCCGGGCACGTGAACCGCCATGGGCTTCAACGTGCCGGCATCGGCAAGCCGCTTGACCTGGGCGATCACGATGCCGCCGTTGTTGCGTGCCGCCAGCGCCTGGTCGAGAGCGCCGAGGTAGGCGCCCTCGTGCTCCCAGGAAATATTCCCGCGCGCGTCGGCGGTGGTGCCGCGAACGATGGCGACGTCGGGCACGATCGCCGGGAAGTAGAGCCAGGTGCCGCCGTCGAACGCCGTGCGGCGGACGATGGGCTCAGCCGCAGCCGCGTCGTTCATGGCGCAGCCCTGTAGCTTCGGATCGACGAAGGTGCCGATCCCGACCTTGGTGAGCACGCCCGGCCGCTTGGCCGCGGCCTCGCGAGTCATGTCGAAGAGGATCCCGCTCGGCACATTGTAGGCCGGAATCGCGTTATCCAGGATGAGGCGCCAAATGGCCGGCATCGGCAGGGAGGAGGGGCCGGAAGGAAACGACCCGGCAATCACGCGGGCGAGCAAGCCGGGCCGGGCGAGATGGCCGATGCCCTCGATCCCGTACATGTCGCCTGCGGCGATGGGGTGCAGAGTCGTCAGCCCGCGCGGGCTGCCGGCGCTCTCGAACTGCTCGCCGATGGCGCGCAGCACGCGATCGGGGCAGCCGAGGCCGCTGGAAGAGCTGACCGTGACGACGGCGTCGTCCGGGATCAGCGCCGCTGCTTGGTCCGCCGATATCACGCGGGTCACTGCGTCATGCCTCCGCCGGCACGGGACCGCAGGTGCCGCGCACGATCAGCGAGGGCGCCACGATCTCTTGCTCCGGCGGCTCGCTCGGGTCGGCGATGCGGCGCAGCAGCGCGGCTGCCGAACGCCGACCCAGCTCTCGCGAATACACTGCGACGGTGGTCAGCGGCGGCAAAGTGTGGCGAGCGCCGGCGATATCATCGAAGCCGATGACGCTGAAGTCGCGTCCCACGGCCAGCCCCGCCGCAGCCAAGGCATCCAGCGTGCCGAAGGCGACCACGTCGCTGAAGCAGAGGGCGGCCGTAGGCGGTCGATCGAGGGCCAGAGCGGTCCGCAACGCCTCGACGCCGCCTCCACGATTGACTGCGGCCGGCACGACGAGCGTGGGGTCTTCCGCAATGCCGGTGGCCTCCAGCGCAGCCCGGTAGCCGCGGACGCGCTCTACAGTCGCGATGTTGGCTTCGTTGCCGCCGAGAAAGGCGATACGCCGATGGCCGAGAGTCAACAGCCGCTCGGCAGCCATGCGTGCTCCGAGCGCATAGTCTGGAGCGACTACGCCCAGTCGGGTGTCTGGCAGCCAACGCATGACCTGGATGACGGGCGCGTTCCACCCGGTCATCGCTGCCATCTGTCGGGTCTCGGTACCCATGGCCGGGCAGAGGATGAAGCCGGCCGCGCCATGCTCGCGCATGGTCTCCATGACCCGCCGCTGGCGTTCAGGGTCGTCGCCGGTGTTGGCCATGAGCGAGACGTAGCCGGCAGCCTCCAGGGCTTCCTCCAGCCCGACCGCCAGCTCGGCGAAGAACGGGTTGGTCAGGTCGTGGATGACCACGGCGACCATGTCGCTGGTTTGGCGCCGGAGATTGGCGGCGTTGCGGTTGTAGACGTAGCCGAGGCGTTCGATGGCCTCCTCGACCCGCCGCCTGGTCTCGCGCTTGACGAGTGGGCTGTTGCGCAGCACCAGCGAGACGGTCGAGCGCGACACCCCGGCAGCGTCGGCCAGATCGGTCACCGTAACGCGCCGGGAGGCTCGGCTCGAAGCTTTCTCACTGGGGCTCATCCGCTGTGCTGTTCCGTCTCCAAGTTCCCTACTCAATTCTAAGATCGTTCTAATCCGATAAGTGACGGGAGAGAACAAACCGACCACACATCAACGAGAATATAGATTAGATCGATCTAATAGTCGGGATCGAATTGAGGGTCAAGTCGTCGACAGCCGCCGATCGTGACCTCCGGTGCCGAACAGCTGCCGGAGCGGCGAGAAGTGAGAGGCTTGGGCCGCCGGGAGAGTGTGCGCTAGCCGATCAGGCGGAGCTCGCGCGGAAACGTCGTGAGCGAGCGAGAGCCGTCCTCGGTGATGGTCACGTCGTCTTCGATCCTGACGCCGACGTCGCCCGCGCCGTAGAGGCCGGGTTCGATGGTGATGACGAATCCGGGTTCCAGCTCCTGGTGGTTGCCCACCATGACCTGCGGCGCCTCGTGCACGTCGAGACCGAGTCCGTGGCCGGTCTTGTGCACGATCAGGTCCGCGAACGGCGAGGCGCGGAGCACGCCGGTCACCGCAGTATCGAGATCGTGCGCCGTAACGCCTGGGCCAGCCACGCGGCGGCCGAGCGCATTCGCCTCGCGCACGGTCTCGTAGATCTCCGCGTGGCGCTCGCTCACGTGTTCGCAAAAGAAGCTGCGCGTGATGTCCGCGCTAAACCCGTCGATCTTCGCTCCGAAGTCGATCAACAGCGCATCGCCGGGGCCGAGCGGCGTCTCGCCCGGCGTGCCGTGCGGGTTCGCGGCGTTGGCGCCCGCCAGCACGATCGGATCGAAGCCGAATTCCGCCGATCCGTGGGCGAGCATGCGGGTCTTCAGCAGCGCCGCAATGGCGCGCTCGGTAGCGCCGGCGCGGACCCCTCTTCCAGGGTTTCGCCCAACGCCAGCTCGCTGATCTCGATGGCGCGGGAGAGGCTCGCGATCTCATCCTCGTCCTTGGCGATACGGAGCGCCTGAAGGGCCGCGTCGGCGTTCCGCACGTCGCCGTTTCCCATGTGGCGGCGCAGCGCTTCGTATTCGAACATGCGCATCCGCCCGCCCTCGACACCCACCGCCGCGGCTCCGAGCGCGCGCGTCGCAGCCGCGAAGGCGTCCTCGAAGCCGTCGCTGTCCTGCCAGTAGAAGGTCTCGGCATCGGGAAAGGCACTGGACCACTTGAGGCGCTCGAGCTCAGGCATGATGGCGACGATGCCGCCGCCGGTCGTGACGAACAGCAGCGTCGGACGCTCCATGAGAGGGAAGTCGAGGCCGGTCAGGTAGTGGAAGCTGGGCCCGGGCACGAAGGCGGCGGCATCGAGGCTGGCTTTCCGTATCAGCGCCGCTGTGCGGTCACGACGCCAGGCATGCCGCGTCACAGGGCGTCCAACCCCTGGCCGAAGCGGTCGAGCCGCATCTCCGCGCCGAACTGGGGCTCCAGGGAGCGGGCGATGATCGCGATTTCGGCCAGGATCATTTGCTCGATGGCGCTGTCGCTCGCGGCGGCATCGCCGGCAAGCACTGCCTCGGCCAGCGCCTCCAGACGGCCGACTGCCACGCGGCGCTCATCGGCGGTCGCATTGGGATAGTAGTGGAGCACCCACATGCGCATGCCCCCATCGATGACCTCATCGAAGAACTTGATGAGGAAGATGTTGCCGGAAAGCCCCGCCAGATGGCGAAGCACCTCGAGCGAGCTCCTGAGCGACGCCTCCCAGTCTTCCGCTTCCACGGCCTGGACGAAGCGCTGCACGCGTTCGTTCAACACTGCCGCTTCGGCCCGGCCAGAGAGCGCCGCCGCCCGCGCCACCGCGCGGGAGATGATCAGCGCGGTGTCCAGATAGTCGCCCGCATTGTCGAGCGAGAACGGCGCCACGATGCTGGTCCGGTTCGGCAGGAACTGGACCAGCCGCTCGCCCGCAAGGAGGAGCAGGGCCTCGCGGATGGGCGTGCGGGAGACCTCGAAGCGGGCGGCGAGGTCGCGCTCGTCCAGGGCCGAGCCGGGCGCGATCCGCACCCACAGAATCTCCTCGCGCAGCACGTCATAGACCTGAAGCGCGCCGCGCCTTCCGCGCCTTCGTGGCGTTGCTTTGGTCTCTGTTGCCATGTGCTCTAGATTAGGTGAGTGATCTCGACGTCATGTCGTCTTGCATTATGTTGGCATAATGATAGACTGGGGATAAGTCAAGTCAGACGAGGGAGAGCTTGAAATGACACGATCCATCACACTGGTGCTGGCGGCTGCGGCCCTGGCCCTCGCCCTTGCCTCGCCGGCAATGGCGCAATCGAAGAAGGTCGCCTTCTTCGCCGCCTCTTCGCAGAACGGCTTCAACCAGGCCACGTACGAAGGTGTCGAGGAAATGGCCATCAAGCTCGGTTACGAGGCCGAGATCTATGACGGCAAATTCGACGCCATCCACCAGTACAGCCAGATCGAGGACGTGCTCGCCAGCGGCCGCTTCGCGGGCATGGTCGTGGCGCCCAACGACCCCGTCGGCATCTCCGGCGCGTTCGAGCAGGTGATCGAGGCCGGTGTGCCGATCGCGACCGTGCTCTTCCCGATCGGGCCGGACCTCACCACTCTGGAGCCGCAGGTGCCCGGCATTACGGCGACCGTCGCATCGCCGCCCGTCGACGGCGCCACCTGGCAGGCCGAGGCCGCGGCGGCCCATTGCGCGGACAAGGATCCCTGCAACGTCATCATCATCATCGGCTTCAAGACCTTCCCCTTCGACAATCTCCGGCTCGAAACCTTCGAGAAGGTCCTGGCCCAGTACCCCAACATCAAGGTGGTGGGGGTCGGCGAAGGCTGGTATTCGCCGGATACTTCGCTGAAGGCGATGCAGGACATGCTGCAGGCGGCGAAGGACGTGCATGTGGTGCTGTCCAACGCCGACCAGCATCTGGTGGGTGCGGAAATCGCGCTGGAGGCCGAGGGCTACAACGTGGCCGACCTCTACCTCATCGGCGGCGGCGCCGCGGCGATCTCGATCGAGGCGATCCGCGAAGGGCGCTGGGACGCAACCTTGGCCTACTTCCCGAAGACCATGGGCGCGCTGGCGATGGAGCAGATCGCCAACGCCATCGAGGGCAAGCCCGTCACCAACGCCATCAACATGGACGTCTCGGGTCCGCTCCAGGCCATGATCGACAAGGCCATTCTCGACGACAATCCCGACTTCAGGGGCGAGTGGGAGCAGTAACCGACGATACCCGCCGGGGCCTTCGGGCCCCGGCGGCCGTTTCTCGCCGGGGGATGCCGATTTGACCCGACACTACCGGGTGTCCGCCGACATCGGCGGCACGTTTACCGATATCGTGTACCAGGATTGCGCAACCGGCGCGTGCGGCGCAGCCAAGGTTCTCTCGACGCCGGACAACCCGGGCCTTGCGGTGCTCAGGGGCATCGAGACGGCGATTCCGACCGACGCGGCGATCGAATTCTTCGTGCACGGCACGACGGTGGGGCTCAACGCGCTGCTGACCCGGCGGGGCGCCAAGGTGGCGCTGCTCACCACCGAGAATTTTCGGGACATCTACACGATCCAGGGCAACGACCGCGGCGAGATCTTCTCGATCCGCTGGAACAAGCCCGAGCCGCTGACACCGCTCGAGCACACGTTCACGGCGCGCGAGCGCATGGCCGCGACCGGCGAGGTCGTAACTCCGCTGGAAACGGCGGACCTCGACCGTCTCGTCGATGCCGTGACGGAAGAGGGGTTCGAGGCGATCGCCATCGCCTTCCTCTTCGCCTTCAAGAACCCGGCGCATGAGCTGGAGGCGGCCGAGTACCTCACCGCCCGCCTGCCCGGCATCCCCATCGGTCTCTCGCACCGGGTCTCGCCCGAGTGGCGCGAGTTCGAGCGCACCTCGACCACGGTGATGAACAGCTACCTCGCGCCGGTGGTGCGGGGATATCTGGAGACCCTGATCGGCGGGCTCAACGATCGCCTGCCCGAAGGCCGGGGGTTGCACGTGATGCAGTCCAACGGCGGCGTGATGACGGCGGAAACCGCCAGCGAGACTCCGCTGCAGACGCTCCTCTCCGGCCCGGTGGGCGGTGCCATCGGCGGCAGGGCGCTCTCCGCCGCCACGGGCCGGCCCAACCTCATCTGCATCGACATGGGCGGCACCTCCTTCGATGCGAGCCTGATCATCGACGGGCTGCCGTCGGGCTCCAACCAGGCCAAGCTGGAGGGCCTGCCAGTGCAGATGTCGGTGGTGGACATCCACGTCATCGGCGCAGGCGGCGGCTCCATTGCCTGGGAGGAGGCAGGCGCCATGCGCGTCGGCCCCCAATCGGCGGGCTCCATGCCGGGGCCTGCCTGCTACGGTCTGGGCGGAACGGAGCCCACGGTCTCCGACGCCAACCTCGTGCTCGGCCGCCTGGATGGCGCGAACTTCTCCGGCGGCGAAATGACGCTCGACGGCGATGCGGCGGTCAGCGCATTGCAGGGTATCGGCGACATGTTCGGGCTCTCGACGGAAGCCATGGCGCAAGGCGTTGTGGATGTCGTGAACGCCAAGATGGCCGATGCGATCCGCACCATCACGGTGCAACGCGGCATCGACCCTCGCGACTTCTCCCTCGTCGCCTTCGGCGGGGCCGGCCCGGCCCAGGCAGGGGCGCTGGCCGAAGAGCTACAGATTCGCGAGGTCATCGTGCCCGTGCACCCCGGCGCGTTCTCCGCCTGGGGCATGCTGCAGACCGACGTGCGCCACGACTACAAGGAAACCCTCTACGGCTTCTGGGACCTCATCGAGCCTGCCGTGCTCGAAGACGCCTTCGCCGGGCTGGAGGAGAGGGGCCGCCGGCACCTGCTCGCCGAGGGCATCGCCGATGACGCCATCGCCTTCGAGCGTTCCATCGACTTCCGTTACTACGGGCAGGAATACGTGCTCACGATCCCTGTGCCGGAGGGGCCCATCGACATGGAGGCCGTGCGCAAGAGCTTCGATGTGGCGTACGATCGGCAGTACGGCCATTCCAGCCCGGAGAACCGCGTCGAAATGGCGAACATCCGCCTGGCCGCGCTCGGCCGGCTGGCGCGGCCCGATTCAGCCCCGCCTGCACCGGAACCCGCACGGCCCACGCGTGAGCGGGATGTCTTCTTCGCCGGCCGGGCGCTGAAGACGCCGGTCCTCGACCGCAACGGGCTCGAATTCGGCGATACCGTGGCGGGCCCCGCGATCATCGAGGAATCGACGGCGACCACATTGGTGCCGCCCGGCTGGAAGGCCACGGTGATCGAGGGCGGCCACCTCTCCATGACCTTGGAGGCGGGATCATGAATGACACGATGGTGCGCAACGTGGCAGACCCCGTCACGACCGAGATCGTGCGCAACTTTGTCGTCTCCTGCGCGGAGGACATGAACGCCTCGCTCTGGCGCTCTGCCCACTCGGCGGTGATCTACGAGGGCCGGGACAGCGCCGTCGGGCTGCTGGACGCAGACGGCAACATGCTGGGCCAGTCGAGCGGCGTTCCGCTCTTCATCGGCGCCATCGATGCCAACGTCCACCATGTGATCGACTATTACGGCGACGACATCGCCCCGGGCGATGTCTTCATCATGAACGACAGTTACATGCAGGGCTCGCACCTGCATGACGTGTCGGTGGTGGGGCCGATCTTCTTCGGCGGCGAGCTTATCGGCTTCGGCGCCGCGCGCGCGCACTGGAACGACATCGGCGCCATCGACCCCGGCACGGTCATGGGGTCCACGAACATCTACCAGGAGGGGCTGCGCCTCGGGCCCACCCGCATCGTCGCGCAAGGCAAGCCCATCCGCGAGTGGTTCGACCTGCTGCGCCTCAACACCCGCCTGCCGGACGCGAGCATCGGCGACCTCGGCGCCCAGATTGCCGCCGTCCGCACCGGCGAGCGCAGGCTATCCCAACTGCTGGAGCGCATCGGCATCGATACCTACCGGGCCGCCTGCGACAACATCTTCGAGCAGGCGCGGCGCATGGACCGCGAGGCGATCGCGGCGATTGAGGACGGCACCTGGTACCGGGAAGGCTATCTCGACAGCGACGGCGCGGGCGAAGACCCGGTGAAGGTTGCGTTGACGCTCACGATCAAGGGCGAGGAGTTGATCGTCGACCTCGCGGGCTCCTCCGGCATGGTCCCCGGCTCGGTCAACTGCGGCGCAAGCCAGACCGTTTCGCTGCTCCGCCTCGCCTACAAGACGATGATCAACCCGGAGCGCGCGATCACCGGCGGCTCCTTCGAGACCATGACCGTCCATATCCCGGACGACTGCCTGTTCAACGCCAAGGAGCCTGCGGCCTGCGAGTGGTACTTCACCGGCCTCGGCTTGCTCGCGGACCTCTTCATCTCCTGCCTCTCCGAGGCCATCCCCGAGCGCTCCACCGCCGCCCACTACGGCGATTCGATGGTGTCCCTCTTCTTCTCCGTGGATCGCCAGCGGGGGCAGTGGATGTCCATCGAGGCCACCGCCGGCGGCTGGGGCGGCCGCAACGACGGCGACGGCCAGAGCGCGCTGATCAACCTGGTGAACGGCAGCTTCCGCAATATCCCTGCCGAGGTGATGGAGACGAAGTTCCCCGTCCGCCTCGAGGAGTTCGCCATCCGCCCCGATTCCGGCGGGCCGGGACGGCACCGCGGCGGCTGCGGCGTCCTGCGCCGCTACAAGGCGCTCGAGGATTGCCACTGCGCGCTCTGGTTCGAGCGCTCGCTCACGCCAGCGTGGGGGCTGAACGGGGGCAAAGACGCGAGGGGCCCGAGGGTCGAGATCACCCACCCCGACGGGTCGGCCGAAGGGCCGCTCAAGATGCGGGCCCGGCCGGTGGCGGCCGGCACCGTGGTCGAGACCAGGACGGGCGGCGGCGGCGGCAACGGCGATCCCAAGGCGCGCCCGTTCGAGGAGGTGAGGCGCGACGTGCAACGGGGGTATGTTTCCCCTGACGGAGCCTGGAGGGACTATGGCGTCCGCATCGCTTCGGACCTCACCGTGGACGAGACGGGATCCGAGCCGCGCGCCTGACTGAGGATATGGATAGCGAGCCGGCGCTCAGGGCCAACGGGATCGGTGTTGCCTTCGCCGGAGTCTGGGTCCTCCGCGACGTGTCGGTGGACATCCTGCCGGGTGAAATCCACGGGCTGATCGGCGAGAACGGCGCCGGCAAATCCACGCTCGGCAAGGTGTTCGGCGGCTACTATGCGGCGAGCGCCGGCACGCTCGACGTCTTTGGCGAGCGCGCGAGCACTTGGAACCCGCTTACGGCGCTCTCCCAGGGCGTCGCGATCATGCACCAGGAACTCCAGCTCGTACCGGCGCTCACCGTGGCGGAGAACGTCTTTCTCGGCCTGGAGGACCAGCGCTGGGGGGTGCTGCGGCGGACCGAGGCCGAGCGTCTCTCGGCGCTGATGGAGGCGAGCGGCTTCCAGCTCGATCCCAACGCCATCGTCTCCCGGCTCCCCATCGCCGACCAGCAGAAGATCGAGATCCTCCGCGCGCTGGCGCGCGAAGCGCGGATCATCGTGATGGATGAGCCCACGTCCTCGCTCTCGCGGGACGAGGTGTCGCAGCTTCACCGCGCGATGCGGAAGCTCAGGGATGAGGGGCGCTCGATCATCTACGTCTCGCACTTTCTCCATGACATTCTTGAGGTCTCCGACCGGATCACCGTGCTCCGCGACGGCTTGCACGTGAAGACCGCGCCGGCCGCCGGCGAAACCCGGTCGAGTCTCGTGGCGGCGATGCTGGGCGGCGGCAAGAGCGAAACCCCCTTCCCGCCGCGCGCTCGGCCCGCGACGCCTGAGCCCATCCTGGAAGTAGAGGATCTCCAGAGCGAGCAGGGGGCCAACGGCGCGAGCCTCTCGGTGGGGCGGGGCGAGATCGTCGGCCTCACCGGCCTCGTCGGCAGCGGCAGGAGCGAGATCGCGCGGGCGATCGTCGGTGCCGACCCGGCGACGGGCGGCGAAGTCCGGCTCAAGGGCGAGGTCTACCGCAAGCGCTCCATCCGGCGCTCGGCCGCGCTCGGCATGGTGATGTCGCCGGAGGACCGCCGCAAGCAGGGTCTGATCTTGACCATGCGCGTTTCCCCCAACATGACCTTGCCTCATCTCGGCCGCTTTGCGCACCTTGGGGTCATGAGACGCCGCACCGAGCGGACGCGCGCCTTGAGCCTGATCGAGCACTTCCGCGTGCGCCCGGCGGACCCCAACGGCAACGTCGCGACCTTTTCCGGCGGCAATCAGCAGAAGGTGCTGATCGGCAAGTGGCTGATGGAAAATCCCGACATCGTGATCCTCGACGAGCCGAGCCGCGGCGTCGATGTGGGCGCCCGTGAGCGCATCCACTTCGCGATTGCGGAACTCGCCGCCGGCGGCACCGGCGTCCTGCTCATCTCCAGCGAGATCGAGGAGGTGCTGGGCCTCGCCCATCGCGCCTACCTGGCGGACGGCGGCCGCATCGTCGAAGAGGTGATCCCCGAGGAGTCGAGCGAGGCAGACCTTCTCGACCTGCTCTTTCAGCATCAGAGCCGAAGACGCGGGGCGGCATGATCATCAAGGGCTTCCATATCGGCCGCTTCCTGCAGACCTACGCGGTCCTGATCATGATCGTGTTCCTGGTCATCGCGCTCAGCATGCTGTCCGAGAACTTCCTGACGCCCCGCAACCTGCTGAACATCCTCAACCAGAACGCGCCGCTCGCGATCATGGCGTCGGCGATGACGCTGGTGATCATCGCGGGCGGGTTCGACCTCTCGGTAGCCGCGATCTTCTCCATGGGCTCGGTCATGTCGGCCTGGATCGCGATCAACGTGGACCCCTACGTCGGCCTCTTCGTGGCGCCCTTCATCGGCCTCATTCTCGGCACCATGAACGGCGTTGTGATCAACGCGCTCCGCGTGCACTCCTTCCTCGCCACCATCGCCACGAGCCTGATCTTCAAGGGTGTCGCCATCGTCATCTCCGACGGGCGGCTGATCTCCGTCCGCCTCGACACCTTCACCTGGCTCGGGCGCGACAAGGCGGGCGGCGTCTTCATCGCCGTCTGGATCATGGCGGTCTTCGCCATGATCCTGACCTTCACGCTGACCCGGACGGCCTTCGGGCGGCGCGTCTTCGCCGTCGGCGGCAACGAGGAGGCCGCCGTGCTCTCCGGCATCCGCACGGATCGCGTCAAGACAGCCACCTTCGCCATCGCGGGCTTCGCGGCGGGCCTCGCCTCGATCATCGCGACATCGCGCGTGGCGCTGGGGCAGGCGGCGGCAGGCCAGGGCATGGAGCTGCAGGCCATCGCCGCCGTGATCCTGGGCGGCACCAGCATCTACGGCGGCGCCGGCGCGGTGTGGCGCAGCCTCGGCGGCGTGTTCCTGCTGGCGCTCATCAGCAACGGCTTCAACATCCTGAACGCCGATCCCTTCTACCGCGACCTCACCACCGGGCTCGTCATCCTCGCCGCGATCGGGATCAGCGCGGGCGGCAAGAGGCGGTGAGCCGGCCCGGCTGGGTCTCGCAGGGTCTTACCGACGTTCGGGCGGCGATGCGCGGCGCCGCCATCGAGGACGAGGCGGATGCCGTCCGCCGGATGGTGGACGCCGCCGGTCTCGCGCCGGCCGACCGGGAGGCGATCAGCGCCCATGCGGCGGATCTGGTCCGCGAGGTCCGGACGAGCGGCACCGCCTCGATCATGCAGGGCTTCCTCGCCGAGTACGGTCTCTCGTCCCGCGAGGGCGTGGCGCTCATGTGCCTCGCCGAGGCGCTGCTCCGCGTGCCCGATAGCGAGACCATCGATGCGCTGATCGAGGACAAGATCGGCGCCTCGGACTGGGCGGCGCACCTCGGCCAGTCCAGCTCGCCGCTGGTCAATGCGTCCACCTGGGCGCTGCTGCTCACGGGCAAGGTGCTGGGCGAGGCGGAAGAGGGTCTTGCAGGCGTGCTGCACGGCGCGATCCGGCGGCTGGGCGAGCCGGTCATCCGCACGGCGGTGGCCCAGGCGATGCGCGAGCTCGGCCATCACTTCGTACTTGGGCGCGACATGGGCGAGGCCATGGCCCGCGCCGCCGAGCAGGAGGCGCAGGGCTGCAGCTTCTCCTACGACATGCTGGGGGAGGCGGCCCGGACAGAGGCGGACGCGCGGCGCTACCACCTCGCTTATTCGGACTCGATCACGGCGCTCGCCGCCGTCGGGCAGAGTGAGAGCATCCGCGACCGGCCGGGGGTCTCGGTCAAGCTGTCCGCGCTCCACCCACGCTACGAGTTCGCCCAGCGTGACCGGGTGATGACCGAACTCACGGCCTGCCTTAGCGCGCTCGCGCTGCTCGCCAAGTCGGCCGGCATCGGCCTCAACGTGGACGCCGAGGAGGCGGACCGCCTCGACCTCTCGCTTGACGTGATCGAGACGGTGCTTGCCGATCCCGCGCTCGCCGGCTGGGACGGCTTCGGCGTCGTGGTGCAGGCCTACGGCAAGCGGGCCATGCATGTCATCGACTGGGCCGGCGCGCTCGCCCTCGCGCACGGGCGGCGAATCATGGTGCGTCTGGTCAAGGGCGCCTACTGGGACAGCGAGATCAAGCGCGCCCAGGTGCTGGGGCTCGACGGCTTCCCCGTCTTCACCCGCAAGGCGGCCACCGATGTCGCCTATCTCGCGTGTGCGCGCAGGCTGCTCGGGATGACGGATCGCCTCTATCCGCAGTTCGCGACGCACAACGCGCACACGGTTGCGGCCGTGCTGCACATGGCGGACGGGCGGGCGGACTTCGAGTTCCAGCGCCTGCACGGAATGGGCGAGGCCCTGCACGCGGCGGTGCGCGAAGCCCACGGGCTGCGCTGCCGCATCTATGCGCCGGTGGGCGCGCACCACGATCTGCTCGCCTACCTCGTCCGCCGCCTGCTCGAGAACGGCGCTAACAGCTCCTTCGTGAACCAGATCGTGGATGAGAGCGTGACGGCGGACGAGATCGCGCGCGATCCCATCGCGATGCTGGATGGGTTCGGCGGCGCGGCGGCGAACCCGTCCATTGCGGCTCCCGCCTACATCTTCGGCCCTGACCGCCGCAACGCGAAGGGATGGGACCTCACCGATCCCCTCACCGTCGAAGTCATCGAGACGGCGCGCGAGCCCTTCCGCACCGCGATGTGGCAGGCGGGACCGCTGATCGCGGGCCCAGTCCAAGGCGCCGGCCGCATCGAGGTGCGGAACCCGTCGCGGCGGGACGACATCGTAGGCACCGTGACTGAAGCCGCGCCGGCGGACATCGAGTCAGCCCTGGAGGCGGCTCGTGACGGCGCGGCGGCATGGGCTGCGACGAGCGTCGAGGAACGGGCGCAGAGTCTCCGTCGCGTGGCCGATCTCTACGAAGAGCACGCGCCGGAGCTCTTCGCCCTCGCAGCCCGCGAGGCTGGCAAGACGTTGCCCGACTGCGTGGCGGAGGTGCGGGAAGCCTGCGACTTCGCGCGCTACTACGCGAACGAGGCGTTGCGCGCGAGCCGCGAGGGGCAACGCGGCGCACGCGGCGTCATCGCCTGCATCTCGCCGTGGAACTTCCCGCTCGCGATCTTCTCGGGCCAGATTCTCGGTGCGCTTGCTGCCGGCAACGCGGTCGTCGCCAAGCCGGCGGAGCAGACGCCGCTCATTGCGACGCGGGCGATCCGGCTCATGCACGAGGCCGGCATTCCGCAGGGCGCGCTGCAGCTCCTGCCGGGCGACGGCGCGACGGTGGGGGCGGCACTCGTCGCCGATCCCCGCATCGACGGCGTGTGCTTCACCGGCTCGACCGAGACCGCGCGCCTCATCGACCGCTCGATGGCGGCGCACCTCGCGCCCGACGCGCCGCTCATTGCCGAGACCGGCGGGCTCAACGCGATGATCGTGGACTCCACCGCGCTGCCCGAGCAGGCGGTGCGCGACATCGTGGCGTCGGCCTTCCAGAGCGCAGGCCAGCGCTGCTCGGCGCTGCGCGTGCTCTACGTCCAGCGCGAGGTCGAGGAGCGAATCCTCACGATGCTGTCCGGCGCCATGGATGCGCTTCGCATCGGCGACCCGTGGGCGCTGGCGACGGACGTGGGCCCTGTAATCGACGAGGACGCCCGCAGCCGCATCGCGGAGCATTGCGAAGAGGCCGAGCGCGAGGGGCGCGTGCTCAAGCGGCTCGCGGCGCCCGAAGACGGTACATTCGTGCCGCCCACGGTGCTGCGGGTGGACGGCATCGAGGCATTGGCCGAAGAGGTGTTCGGCCCGGTGCTGCACGTTGCGGCCTTCGGCGCCGACGAGATCGACGGCGTCGTCGATGCCGTCAACCGCGCCGGATACGGGCTCACCTTCGGCCTGCACACGCGCATCGACGACCGCGTGCAGCACATCGTCGATCGAATGCGTGCAGGCAACATCTACGTCAACCGCAACCAGATCGGCGCGGTAGTGGGCTCGCAGCCCTTCGGCGGCGAAGGCCTGAGCGGCACCGGACCGAAGGCGGGCGGTCCGCACTATGTGAGGCGGCTGACGGCCGGTGCCGCGCCCGCAGGCGGCGTTCCCGCCGGCGCGGTGGTAAGCGAGACGCTGCTTTCCGCCGCCATCGCCGATGCCGCGCGCGGCGATTCGGCACGGACGCATCGGGGAGACGGAGGCCGCTTCGCACCGATGGACCTGCCCGGGCCTACGGGTGAATCCAACCGGCTCTCGTTCGCCCCGCGCGGCGTGGTGCTCTGCCTCGGCCCCGGCGCCGACGCGGTGCAGGCTCAGGTCGCCGCAGCCCGCGCGGCGGGGAATGCCGTCGTGGCGGTCGCCGCAGGCGCAAGCGCAGCGCTCACCGCTCACGCCGCAGATCCTCACGCGGTCATCCTGGATGGGCAGGTGGAACCGGATACGCTCGCGACAGTGATCGGCGTCGCCGCCGTCGCCTGCAGCGCGGAGCGAGACGTGCTCAAGGCGATGCGCGCAGCCCTCGCCCGGCGCGCAGGCCCGATTCTGCCGCTGATCACGGAACGGGACGCGGCCGAGCGCTACGTGCTGGAACGCCACCTCTGCGTCGATACCACGGCGGCCGGCGGCAACGCCTCGCTGCTCGCGCAGGCGGGGGACTGACTGCGGCAAGCCGCTAAGCGCTGCGCGGGCCATGACCGTCGCGCGAATTCCGGGCTACCATTGGGTGAAGAGACGGAGAGGCACGGGCGGAAGGCCATGGGCTACACGATCGCCGAAAAGATACTCGGGCGCGCGAGCAGGGCGGGCGTGCCGGTGCCCGCCGGCACGGAGGTCGAGGTCAAGCCCGACTACGTGCTGGGCTACGACTTTCCCGGCTATCTCGACCTCATCTTCAAGCAGATGAAGGAGGAGTTCGGCATCGAGCGCGTCGCCGAGCCGGAGCGTTACGCTCTCTTCATCGACCACATGGTGCCCGCCAACACGCCCGAGGAGGAGGAGCTGCACATCGTCACCCGCACCTGGTGCGCGGAGAACGGCGTCAGGCTCCACGAGCGCGAGGGCATCGGCCATCAGGTGGCGGCGGAGGCAGGCTACGCTGTGCCCGGCGGCTTCGTCGTCCACTTCGACGGCCACATCGCGCAGCTCGGCGCCTTCGGCACGCTCGCCATCGGCATCCACACGCAGCTGCTGGAGGCCTTCGTTCGCGAGCGGATCGACTTCACCGTACCCGAGACCACGCGGGTGAACCTGACCGGAACGCTGAGCCCCGGCGTCATGGCGCGTGACGTGTTTCACCATCTGGTGCGCGTCCTGGGCCCGCGGTCGTGCCGCTTTCAGGTGCTGGAGCTGGGCGGGCCGGCGCTCGGCGCGATCTCGCTGGAGGGGCGCCAGACCATCACCGGGCTCGCCATGTTCACCGGCGCGCTCACCGCGATCTGCAACCCGGACCGCCTCGCGCTCGACTACGCGACGGCCCACGTGGCCCAGCCCTTCGCGCCGCAGGCGAGCGACGAGGACGCCACGTACGCCGCGCTGCACGAGGTCGACCTCACCGGCTTGGCCCCCGTCGTGGTGGTGCCGCCCAATCCCGCGGCCACCGCCGATCTCGCGGACCATGCCGGGCTCGCGGTCCAGGCCGGCTATCTCGGCTCCTGCGCCTCCGGCCGGCTGGAGGACCTGCGGGTTGCGGCGGCGGTGCTCAAGGGCCGCCGCGTCGCGCCGGGCTTCCAGCTTCACGTCGTGCCGACCAGCCAGGCGATCATGGCGCAGGCGGCGCGGGAGGGCCTGCTGGAGACGCTGATCGAGGCCGGCGCCTTCGTCACATCGTCGTCGTGCGACTACTGCTACGGCCGCATCGCGACCATGACCGCAGGCCAGCGCGCGGTCTCCACCGGCACGCTCAACGTCACCGGGCGCATGGGGAGCCCGGACTCCGAGATCTATCTCTGCAACGCCGCCGCGGTGGCGGCGTCGGCGCTGGAGGGGCGCATCGCGGATCCGCGCCCCTATCTGGCGGGAGAGGCCCGGTGAGTCTGGCTCCGCTGCGGGGCCGCGTCGCCTATGTCTTCGAGGAGGCGGACTTCGACGTGGACCAGATCGTGGGCGTCGAGAACATCCGCCTCACCGATGCGGACGCGCTCGCGGCCTGCGCCATGCGCCGCTTCGACCCCGGCTTCGCGGACAAGGTCGAGCCAGGCGACGTGGTCGTCGGCGCCGATAATTTCGGGTACGGCCACCCGCACTTCGCACCGATGATCGGGCTCCGCCGCTTGGGCGTCCGCGCCGTGATCGCAGATTCCTTCGCCACCGGCTACTGGCGGGAGGAGATCGCCGAGGGCTTCCCGCAGATCGCCTGTCCCGGCATCACCGGCCTCGTATCACGGTGGGACGAGATCGAGATCGACTGGGACGCAGCCCAGGTCCGCAATCTGAGCCGGGGCGGCGCGCTCGCCATCGCCCCCTATTCCACCGCCGAGCGCGGCATGCTGCAGGCCGGCGGCCTCATCCCCTACCTGCGCGAGAAGCTCGCCGTCGACGGGAGCGGCTAAGGCTCTCGCTTCAGGAGCCGGAGCGGTATTTCTCCGGCATCTGCGGGTTGTTGGCCGGATCGGTGTCGTGCTTCGCGAGCCGGGTCACCGCGCCTGCGCCCTCCAGCGGCCTGAGTGCGGCCTCCAGCGCGTCTGCCGCGTCCTTGGCGTAGACCTCCGCGCCGCCCACGTGGATCGAGAACGATTTGACGTACTTCGCCTGCTTGGCCGGATCGGCGATCACCGCCTTGGTCCAGGTGTAGAGGGGATAGTGCTCGACGCCCTGCGCCTCGGCTTCCGCGCAGTAGCCGGCGAAGGCGTCGTATTGGCAAACGAGCGCCGCGTCATGTGCCGCGAGAATCCGGCGCAGCGGCCCAAGCTCCGGATGCTCCGCCCCCGCCCGCGCCGCCTCGGCGGCGTCGTCCGCAAGATCGACGCGGAGCTGGTATTGCCACGCCGTCTCAGTCTCCTCCTGAGGGGAAGATGGTCGTTCCGCCATGGCAGATTCCGTCCCTCTGCGCGGTTCGCGTCCATGGATACGCCCGTTGTCTCGCCTCGCCAATCGTTACCTGCGCTCTCTCCGGGCGCGCTCCTCCGCGTCGGTCCGCCTTTGCCGCTCGTGTGGCGGGCGCATAGACTCTGCGCCGGTGCACGATCGGGCGGAAAGGGACCACCCAATGGAACGAGAGGCGCGTTATCCGGATTACATCGGCATCTCGGACGCGAGCACGAAGTCCTTCGAGCAGATGCGCGTGGAGGGCTACTACGAAGGCCAGCCCTCCATCATGTTCGACGAGCCCGAAGGCTTCGATATCGGCGACCCGCCCGAGCTGCAGGGGCGGTCGCGGGGCTGGACTCCGGTGCACGCGCAACTCTGCGCTCTGGCCTCCTGCACCTCCATCACGATCACCGTGGTGGCCCGCGACCAGGGCTTCAAGTATCAGGGCCTGCGGACCGATATCCGGTCCCTCATCGACATCCGGGGCTTCTTCTTCGATCTGCACCTGCAGCCCAAGTACGAGCAAATCAATTTCGACCTCCACGTAAAGACGCGGGAGAAGACGGAGCGGGTGAAGGAACTCGCGCGGGAGACGGACCGCCGCTGCCCGCAGATCGGCTTGTTCCGAATGGCGAAGATACCCATGGTAATGAGCTGGTACCGGGAAGGCGCGAAGAGACCGCTGTTTGTCGACAGGTTCCACGTCGGCCGGGGCAGAACGCCGGAGGAAAAACTGGTCGAAAAGCAGAAGAAGATCGCGGAGTCGTAAGCCGCATTCCAACTCCGGGGCCCCGAGGGCCCTGTACCGCGCATCGCCCCGCTGCCCGCCCGTGACCTCATCCCGCTTCCGGTCTCACCACGCGTTCGGCCTCGCGGCTGCGTTGGTCTTCGCGCTCTTCCCCGTCTTCTGGATAGTCTCGACCTCGCTCAAACCGTTCGGCGAATGGGCGGCGGTGCCGCAGCCCTGGGTGCCCCGCGACCTCACGCTCGGCAACTACGCGCCGCTCTATCAGCAATTGGACATGAACTACGTCACCTCGCGCGGCACCGGGCTCGAGGCCATTCTCCAGTCCTGCATCATCGCCGGCGCCGCCACGATGCTGGCGCTCGCGGTCGGGCTGCTCGCGGCGATCGGCTTCTCCCGCTACCGCGCGGGCAGCGACCGGCTCGCCATCGCGATCCTCGCCGTCCGCGCCGTGCCGCCGATCACGCTCGCGATCCCCGCGCTCTTCCTCTTCACCTCGGTGGGCCTGCGCGACACCTATATCGGGGTCATCCTCGTGCACACGGCTTTCGCCGTGCCGTTCTCGTTCTGGATGCTGAAGAGCTTCATCGACGAGGTGCCGCCCGCCATCGAGGAGGCCGGCATGATGGACGGCATGAGCCGCCTGCGCGCGCACCTCGTCATCACCGTGCCGATGATCCGGGGCGGCCTCGCCGTTACCGGCCTCTTCATCTTCATCCTCACCTGGAACGAGTTCCTGCTGACGATGACGCTGAGCGACAAGGTCATCGTCACGGTGCCGCTTTACCTGCACCACCATACCGGCGTCTACGGCGTGCAGGCGGCGCTTGCGGCGGCGGCGGCGCTCCCCATCGTTCTCTTCGGGTTTCTAATTCAGAAACACCTCGCGCGGGCGTTCACGTTGGGCGCGATCAAGCAATAGGCCGATCGCGCGGCGGATGAACAGCCGTCGCCCTTACCGCGCCAGATCACGATTTAGCCCAAGCAGAGTTCCCCCCATGCGACGGCCATTCTCCACCCGGATTCCGCAGGGTTCCCTTTGTCCCTGACAGGCGTTAGTCGAGAAGAAATGACAGCAACGCCATGAACGAGATGGCTCCGACAAAGGCGGCCAAGGCGCTGCGCACTACTGGGTCGTTGAAACCGAATTTGAACACGGGTACACCTCCATCAACGGTCGAGTGGCGACGTATTTGCGAGCGATTCGTTGGAAATTCGTCGAGAAGAAGACAGCATTGTAAGTGATCTTCTTCACGAGCGACATTTCCCGTCTCTCGCAAAACCGTTGCATGTGGATACAGGTGAATTCCAATACAATTTTTGTTGGGGAAAGCTAAGAATTTACAATGGACGAACTCACATATGCCGTAGAAACATAAGGGACTCCCGACAGCTTGAACTTATGCTTGTGTCTGACCTGCTGCGTTGTGGTCGGAATGCGCGCGCACAGTGGCCGCGCCCGGCCGCGGCCCTCCACGCGGCGTCGGTCGACAGGATGCCGGCGAGTCCGCCAAGGACGGACTCGCTCTGCCTCAGCCGAGTGCGGCGTCGACCTCGTCCAGGATCGTGTCGAGGATCGCGATGGCGTCGCCGATCTGGGCCGCGTCGATACAGAGCGGCGGGCCGATCAGGATGCCGTTGAGGCAGGTCCGGGCTTCCAGTCCGTTCTCGATGAAGCGGCGCTTGATGAGGTCGTTCACCGCACCGTGGTTCGGCGCAGTCGAAAACGGCGCGTCGGTCGCGGAATCGGCGGTGAGCTCGATCGACGCCAGCAGGCCGAGCGAGCGCACGTCCGAGACACACGAGTGGCGCGCCTTCAGGTCATCCAAGCCCTGCGCCAGCACCTCGCCCATCCGGGCCGCGTTCTCGATCAGCCCGTCGTTCTCGTAGGCGTCCAGCGCGGCACAGGCGGCGGCGCAAGCGATGGGGTTGCCGGTCTGGGTCGAGCCGAGGGGGAACCACTCGTCGTCGAAGTTGGCGGCGACGTGGGGCCGCATGAGCACGGCGCCCATCGGGATGTATCCCGACGTGATGCCCTTGGAGACCGCCATCAGATCGGGCACCACGTCCCAGTGCTCGATGCCGAACCAGCGCCCGGTGCGGCCGAAGCCGCAGATCACCTCGTCCGCGATCATCAGGATGCCGTGGCGGTCGCAGATCTCGCGCAGGATCGGGAAGTACTCCGCCGGCGGCTTGATCCCGCCGCTGGCCGCCGTCATCGGCTCGACGATGACCGCAGCGATCTGCCCCGGCCCCTCGCGCTCGATCACCTCTTCCACGCTCTTCGCGCACTGCACCCCGCAGCCGGGGTAGGAGAGCGAGAAGGGGCAGCGGTGGCAGTAGGGGTCGAGGAAGCGGACGATGTTGGGGTGGTCGTAGCCGACGGCGAGGCGCCTGGGGTCTCCGCTCGCCGACATCGAGCCGGACGTGGTGCCGTGATACGAGCGGTACTTGGCCAGGATCTTGCGCCGCCCCGTCACCAGGCGCGCGATCATCATGGCGATCTCGGTGGCCTCGCTGCCGCTGCCGGTGAAGAAGGCGGTCTGGATGTCGCCCGGCGCGATCTCGGCGAGCTTGCGGCCGAGCCGCTCGCGCGCCGCGGTGGTGTGGTGCGGGCCGATGTAGCAGAGCTTGCCGGCCTGCTCCTGAATCGCCGCGATCACCTTGGGATGCTGGTAGCCGAGATTGACGTTCACCAACTGCGACGAGAAGTCGAGATAGCGCTTGCCTGCCGTGTCGTAGAAGTACGGGCCTTCGCCGCTCTCCATCTCGATCACCGGGTCCAGCGCGTTCTGCGCGGCCCAGGGGATGATGTCGTAGCGCCGGTTCGCACCGGCCGTCACTGCGTCGCTCATGTCTCCCTCCCGTGCGCTCAGGCACCCCTCGATGCAGCGGCCGCTAGCGCGCGGCCACTATCATGATCTCGACCGTGTAATCCGGCGTCGCCAGCCTGCTCTCGACGCAGGCGCGGCAGGGCGGGTTCTCCTTGGAGACCCAGGGGTCCCACACGCTGTTCATCTCGTTGAAGGTCCTGATGTCGGAGAGCCAGACGTTGGCCGTCAGGATCTGCTCCTTCGACGAGCCTGCTTTGGCCAGCAGGGCGTCGATCTTGGCGAGAACCTGCCGGGTCTGGCCGGCGACGTCCTCGCTGGTGTCGTCGGCCACCTGGCCGGCGAGGTAGACGCGGTCGCCGTGCACCACGGCCTGGCTCATGCGGGGGCCTACGTCGAAGCGTTGGATGGTCATGGCTGGTCTCCGTTTCCTGATGTTGGTCGTTCGGGTGATCGTAGCGGGCAAAGCCCCGTCACGCACCGGCTCGGGCCTGGAAATCCCGCGCTGCGTCGGTGACGGCCTGGATCGTCCGATAAGAGGCGGCGTTGACGAGCAGCTCCCGGCCGAGGAGGAGGGCAGGGCGCTCGCAAGCGGCGCGCCGGTCGGGGTCCTCGATCCATTCGAAGTCGATGTTGTGGGCGATGCCGAGCAGGCGGCGGATCATCTTGGCGGCGCCGAACTGCAGCGTGTCGGTGAAGAGGTCGGCGATGGCGGCGTCGCGCGCCTGGGCCAGCGAGGCTTCGCCCTCCGCACCGGCGAAGAGCGCCGCCGGGTAAGCATCGCCCCCGCGCTCGGCCCAGAGCGCGCCGTAACGCTCGGCGAAGGCGCCCCAGAATTCCTCCACCGTCTCCAGCACCCACGCCTTGTAGGCGGTGCGGTCGTCGGCCTCGGTCGCGTGCCCGTCCTGGCTGAAATAGTTGAGCAGCAGGTTGCCGACGAAGGCGCCGGTATCGAAGCCCATGGGACCGAAGAAGGCGAACTCGGGGTCGATGACGCGGGTGTCGTCCTGCGTCACCATGATCGAGCCGGTGTGCAGGTCGCCGTGGATCAGCGCCTCGGCGCTCCCCATGAACCTGCACTTGAGGCGGGAGACCGCACGCTTCAGCGGCGCGTCGGCGCGGACGGCGGCGGCAGCGTTGTCGAGCTGCGGCGAGGTCCACCAGTTGTTGTCGTGGACCATGTAGGGCTCGGTGAAGATCAGGTCCTCGGTGATGTTGCAAAGCGCCGTGTTGGCGCAGAAGACCGCGACGCGCGCCTTCTTCTCGGCCGCAGGCATGCCGAGGTCCGAGGTAAAGAAGAGAGTGCGCGCCATGTACTCGGCCATGTCGGCGGCGGCGCGCGGGTAGCGGATGCCCTGGATCATGCCGCGCCGCATGATGATGTGCGGCTCCAGCAGCTCCATCACCGTCAACATCAGCACGGGGTCGAAGCGGTAGACGGCGGGCGTGAGGCCTGGCGCGTGGCGGCCGTGCTCCACCAGGGCCTCGTGCTCGAAGAAGGCGCGGTCGAGCGGCAGCGGCCAGCTTTCGCCCACCAGCCGCACGTATGGGAGCGCCTGCTTCACGCAGAGCCCGCCGGCCGGGCCGCGCACGAGGAAGACGAGGTTCAGGTTCCCGTCGCCGACCTCCTCCACCTGCCAGGCGGCAGGATCGCCGCCCAGGCGCTCGCGAAGCGCCGGGTGCTCCCCGAGATAGGGCGCGAGGGTCTCCACGTCGAGCGGCCGGTAGCCCTCGGGCACCTCAATGGCGGTCTGCTCTGCGCTCACGGTCTGGCCGATTCCTGCAGTTCGCGCGCCTGACCATAGTCGATCGACGCGGCACCGCGAAGGCGTCGCGGGGTCTCTACTGCCCTGCGGGCTGGGCGGGGCCTTCGAGTTGGGCTAGGAGTCCGCTCCTGTCCCGAGAAGGTTGTTCCATGTCCTCGCCCGAACCCAAGCCCCCCGTTGCGGCCCGAAGGCCCGTCAATGCCACGCTGCACGGGACCGCACGGAGTGACGACTACGCCTGGCTCAAGGATCCGGACTGGCAGCGGGTGATGCGCGAGCCGGACGCGCTCGACGCGCAAATCCGCGCCTATCTGGAAGCCGAGAACGCCTACACGCAGGCCTTCCTCGCTCCCTACGCGGGGCTGAGAGAGACGCTCTACGCAGAGATGCGCGGGCGCATGAAGGAGGACGACTCGACGGTGCCGGCGCCGGACGGGGCGTGGGCCTACTACCGCCGCTACGTCGAAGGCGGCGAGCATCCACTCTACTGCCGTGTTCCCCGCGAGGACGAAGCGGCGGAAGCGCTGCTGCTCGATGGCAACCGCGAGGCCGAGGGCCAGGCCTACTTCAGGATTGGTGACTGCGAGCACAGCCACGACCACCGCCGCCTCGCCTACACGCTGGACCTCAACGGCTCGGAGCGCTACCGCCTCTTCGTCCGCGACATTGCGTCCGGCGCGGTCATCGACGGGCCGATCGACGATGCCTACGGCGATGTCATCTGGGCGGCCGACGGCGAGACGGTCTTCTACACCGTGATCGACGAGAACCACCGCCCCTACCAGGTGCGCCGCCATCGCGTGGGCAGCGCGCCGGAGACGGACCCCGTGGTCTACGAGGAATCCGACCCCGGCTTCTTCCTCCGAATCGGCGAGTCCGAGAGCAGGCGCTTCGTCATGATCTCGGCACACGACCACACGACTTCCGAGGTCCGACTGATCGACTCCGCCGCGCCCGAGCGCGCGCCCCGCCTCGTCGCGGCCCGCGAGCGCGGCATCGAGTACGACGTCACGCATCGGGGCGACCGCCTGTTCATCCTGACCAATGCCGACGATGCCACCGACTTCAAGATCGTCACCGCGCCGGCCGACGCGCCGGAACGCGCGGCATGGCGGGACTGGCTGCCGCACGAGGCCGGGACCTACGTGCGCGCCCAGCTCCTCTTCACCGGCCATCACGTGCGGCTCGAGCGCGTCGGCGGCCTGCCGCGCATCGTCGTCACCGACCTGGAGACCGGCGAGGCCCACACCATCGCCTTCGAGGAGGAGGCCTACGACCTCGCGCTCCTGCCGGGCTACGAGTTCGAGACCGGGACGCTCCGCTTCGTCTACAGCTCGATGACGACGCCGCAGCAGACCTTCGACTACGACATGGCGTCCCGCACCCGCACCCTGCGCAAGACGCAAGAAGTACCCAGCGGGCACGACCCCGCCGACTACGTCACCCGGCGCCTGACCGCCGTGAGCCACGACGGCGCCCGCGTGCCCGTCTCCCTCCTCTATCGCCGCACGACGGCGCTCGATGGTTCGGCGCCGCTGCTGCTCTACGGCTACGGCGCTTACGGCCATGCGATCCCGGCCGCCTTCTCGACCAACCGGTTGAGCCTGGTGGATCGCGGCTTCGTCTATGCCATCGCCCACATTCGGGGCGGCTCGGACAGCGGCTACGGCTGGTATCTCGACGGCAAGCTCGCGAACAAGCCCAACACGTTTGCCGACTTCATCGCCGCCGCCGAGCACCTGATCGCCGAGGGCTACACGGCGAAGGGACGCGTCAACGCCCACGGCGGCAGCGCCGGCGGCATGCTGATGGGGGCGGTCGCCAACATGCGGCCCGATCTCTTCGCCAGCATCGTCGCCGAGGTGCCCTTCGTCGACGTGCTCAACACCATGTGCGATGCGGACCTGCCGCTGACGCCGCCGGAATGGCCGGAGTGGGGCAACCCCATCGAGGACGCCGAGGCCTACCGCCGTATCGCGGCTTACGCGCCCTATGAGAACGTGAGCGCGCAAGCCTACCCGGCGATCTTCGCAACCGCAGGGCTCACCGACCCGCGCGTGACCTATTGGGAGCCGGCCAAGTGGGTGGCGAAGCTGCGCCGGCTCAAG
>JAPPHR010000116.1 GCA_028820995.1 Rhodospirillales bacterium | reverse complement strand
CGCAGCGGATCAGGTTCCCAGAATCATAAGGTTCCCATATCCGATGCTCTCGAACGTCTTCCTGCACCATGTGCTGGATGTGTGGTTCGAGGGGGAGGCGAAGCCCCGGCTGCGAGGGTCGTGTCAGCTCGTGCGGTTTGCCGACGACTTTGTGATGGCCTTCGAGGACGCCCGGAGCGGCCGGCGCATGCTCGACGTTCTGGGCAAACGTCTCGGTCGCTACGGGCTCACGCTCCATGAGACCAAGACGCGCTACGTGGACTTCCGGCCGACGCGCCCGCGTGGGCACGATCCGGACACGACGTTCGACTTTCTCGGCTTCACCCACGTGTGGGGACGCTCGCAGCGAGGCAGGACCGTCGTTCGCCAGATCACCGCCAAGGGTCGCTTCACCCGCGCGCTGAGGGCAGTGCACCAGTGGTGCAAGGCCAATCGGCATCGTCCGCTCGACGAGCAGCAGCGACACCTTGCACGGGCCATCCGGGGCCACTGCGGCTACTACGGTCTGACGGGGAACAGCAAACGTCTCAGCGGCTTCCGCTACTGGGTCATCCGCCACTGGCGCAAGGCGCTCGCGCGCCGCAGCCGCAAGGGGCGCGTGACCTGGGATCGCATGACGGACATCCTCGACCGATACCCCCTGCCGCCGGCCACGGTCGTGCACTCGATCTATGCCGCCTGAGCGAACCTGGCATGTGAGGAACCGAGTGCGGTAGTCCCGCTCGCTCGGGTCTGTGAGGGGAGGGGCTCGGTAACGACCCCTCCTACTCGGCCACCTCAGATATCGGCGCCAAACCGCGTCAGGCACGGACGCGCGCCATCAAAGAAGGCTCAAATGCCAGACAGTCCATGAATAGGCGGGCTAGCAGTCTGTCGGACTTTGGGGTCGGATCTCGATTATGAACGGTTTGGCTGTGGTCTGTCGGCGGTACGAGCGACGTTGACCGAGCGATGCTTGCTCGCATTGGCATCGAACTTGCTGCCGTCCACGCTCACCACACCCACCTTCACCAGCTTCAGCTCCTTGGCCAGAAGCAGAACCTGGAGAAAGCTCTCAGTCACCGCCCCAAGGTTCTCGCGCCGGAAGCTCGCGATCGTGTCGTGGTCCGGATGATTGTTGGCCGCCACAAAGCGCACGCCTAAGTCGCGACGGCTCGCGCGCTCGATCCGACGGCTCGAGAAGATCCCGTTGGCATAGCAGTAGATCAGCAGCGCAAGCATCATCCGAGGGTGATACTGCGCCGAGCCGCTGCCGCGACGGTTCACCTTGAAGGCGCCCAGGTCGACCCGCTCAACCGCCTCGATCACGAAGTGCGCCAGATCATCCTCCGGGACCCAGTCCCGAAGATCGGGCGGAAGCAAAAGCGCCTGGCTCCGCCCGCAGTCCACGAATCTGCTCATGAACGAATTCTAGCTGATAACCTCCCCCAAAGTCCGACAGACTGCTACCTGTTCGAAGGTCATGACCTGCAGCCCATGCCGACGCACCCGCGCAGCCTCCAGCCGCCGCTCCCGCATCTTCAGCAGGCTATGGGCGATGACAGTGTGGCGTGCTGTTTGTTCCATCCTTATCGCGGTTCAGTAGATTGTTGAGAAAAGGAAACCAGCCTGATAACGGATAACGCTGAGTGTGTTGTCACGCCTGATTGAAAACAATCAACTCTTCGCGATTCAATATGTAGTCACTTATGTTTCTTGACCCTGCGTGGATACGACTTCGAGGCATGCGATGAAATCCGCTCCACGGTGCTGTAAAGGAATCGAACGCGAGGAGCGAATCTCTCCAGTTGATAAACGCAAACCAATGCTTATCGGGATGTTCCATTCCCGCAATTCCGCAAACGACATGGTTGTTCTTGAATTTATTGTCAAATTCCTTCCAATATCTCTTGCTCGTTGCAGGAACTTGCTTTTCGAAGGGGTAGTCTACCGTAATGGGATAGTCGACATTGGCTTCCTCATATGCACTCTTGAGCCGCTGTTGACAGGCATCCAGCATCTGCCTCATCTGTTCGAAGGAAGTTCCTGACCAAAGGGCTTCTGGCCAGCCCTGAAGCTCAGAACACGAAATCTCTAGAATGTCCTGTCCCAACCAATCCTCGTCCAGATCGCAAAGATGATAGGCATTCACGATCGCGTATGGGCCGCAGAGTCCATCCAGTGTGCCCTGTAATGCCATCGAAGGCTCTCCTAGTCATTCCGATTATGGTGCGCGGCAAGACCCACGCACGTTGAGACGGAGCGCTGGCGGAGGCGGGCGGGATTCTCGAACGAGACGCTCTCGCCGAAGGTGACGAGGTGCCAGCATATCTCGTCGAGGCCGTCGGCGGCAAAGCGGACGGTGAGGGTACCGTCGGCGAGATCCTCCATTGTCTGGCTGCGTTGGAAGAGGGAGTCTACCCCATGCCTCGGCCGCAAACTTCGACGAATAAATGTAAAGCTGGTTAGGGCGGCTACGCAAATCGAATCCAAACACCGTCTCCAACCTATCCTTCATTGCGCCTACGTTGCCCCGCCGAGCGTCAACGGGACTTGGCTAACCCCATACTCTTGTGGCGGTTATCCCTTCCGCTCAAAGAGGCGACGCTCGTGTCCCGCCATGCCGCCGATATCTGGATCAACTCCCTTTACTCGAACATAGTCGCGCCAGCTACTCGTGTTTTCCGCGACGATCAAGAATTCTGGTAGCCCGGCTTCTTCTGCGGCGCGATATAACACACCATCGGGATCGCCAAATCCATTGTCTCGATTGGCGGCAAAATCGCCTCCAAAACCATGATCCTGGAGCAATATTGCGAATGGGGGGTTATCTCGAAACATTGTGCCATAGAACCATTCATATGCTGTACGTGCCTCCATTCCCAGGCAGAATACAGCAAATCGTTCCGCTCCATGATCTTCGCCCAAGATTGAATTTCGTTCGTACACGAGCAACCGTACCGCAGACTTCGAGTCTGCAGCGGCTTGCATTTCTGGATCCGCCGCGCGGCCATACACTCTAGGGCCAATGCAGGTTGGTTCAGCCTCCAGTAATTTTAGTGTACCCTTCAACAACTGATTTGCGCTATCTTTCTTTAACTCCGCGGCAGAATAGTGCTTTTCGAAAATCGTTTCATACCCAAGAGGCGATCTACCTAGTCTTTGGAGAGGATTTGGAGCGGTGTACTCTTGATCGACGAAAAAGAAACAATGAGCGCTGTGACTCTTGTTGAAAATGGTCAAGGGATGACCATCAGCACCCGAACCTGGATAAAACACGGTGCGACCACCAAAGAAGTTACGCAAAGAGAAATCGCCACAAGCCAACCATTCGGGCAAGGGCTGTTTCCACTTCGACAGATACTCGAACATCGTTGTCATGAGACCCCTCTTTGCGCTGGATCACGTTTTGGCAAGGCCCATTCTCGTTATGTCAGGATTTTCCGTGATGCGCCACGAGCGACGCGCACACCTCGGCGAGGCGCTGGCGCAGGCGGACAGGCCGCTCCACCGTGACACTCTCGCCCCAGGTGACGAGGTGCAAGCACATTTCGTCGAGGCCACCGGCGGTGAAGCGGACGGTGAGCGTGCCGTCGGTGTTATCTTCGGTCGTTTGGCTGGGGTGGAAGAGAAAGGCAGAAGCGTCTCGCTTCGCCTCGGGCGTGAAACGCAGCACCACGTCCATGGGCTCCTCCTGGAAGGTGCCGAAGGAGCGCCGGGCGTAGGCCTCCAGATCGAAGTCGGGGTCGCGCGCGAAGCTCTCGCTCGTCACGCGGACCTCGCTCATGTTGGCGAGCCGCCACAGTCGCATGTTCGCATTCTTCCAGTCCGTTCGCCCCACCAGGAAGGCGCGGTTGCCGTAGAGCAGGCCGTAGGACTCGATGCGTTGGCGGCTGTGCCGGCCCGTGGACTGCGACAAGTAGCGGACCTCGACGATGCGGCAGGTCGCGATGGCCTCGCGCAGGCACGCAAGCAGGCCCGTGTCTAGCTGCTGCCTGGGGCCGGGACGCATGACAAGTCCTTCGGCCTGCACCAACGCCTCGATATCGGCCTCGATCCGTTCCAGCGTGCCGGTGTGCTGGGTAGCACGGAGCTTGGTGTCCAGCTCCCGCAGCGCCGCCGCGCGCGCCTCGAAGCCCGTGCGCTCCAGGGTCCCGGCGGCAGCTTCAAGCTCCGCCACCTCTTCGGCCGAGAGAGGGACGAGGCGGCGAACGGCATCGGAGCGTAGCCGCCAGTGGTTCCTGTTGTCGTCGCTCTCCGCGAGCTCCAGCGGACCGAACGCCGTTTCGACCGCGTCGCGCATGCGCTCGGCCGTCTTCCGGCTGACGCCGAACCGAGCCTCCATCTCGTCAAGCGTCACGCCGGTGTGTCGGCCCTGCATCAAGACTGCCAGCTGCACGATGTCTGACAGGCGCGCGTAACGCATCCTGCTGCCGTCCTCCTGACCCGCAGACTCCGTGCCCTCTACCTTAGCGGGCGGGCACGGGGCACGGAACCTGCGGCGCCCGCCAACCTCGCGCCTATGCCCGGAAACCCACCGGGCGCGGCCGATCAGGCTTGGCGGCACATTCGGCGCTCAGCATGGCGGCCAGCGCCTCTGGTTCCTCCAGCCGGCCCAGGAGCGCGGCCTTCCGCCGCACCACCGCGAAGTCGCCGGGGGTGAGGGCGGTGAGGGCCGTCACGTCCGCCGGCGCCCTGAGCCCGAAGTAGATGCGGAAGGCGGCCTCGATTTGCCCGGGCGAGAGGTAGTCGAGCGTGACCTTGAAGACGAAGCGCCGGAGCGTCGCCGAGTCCAGATGCTCGCCGAAGTTGGTGGTGCAGGCGAACGGCAGCGGATGGCTCTCCATCCACGTGAGCATTTCATTCACCTGACTGACCTCCCACGAGCGCTCGGCGTCGCGCCGGTCGGCGAGCAACGAGTCGGCTTCGTCGAAAACGAGGAAGGCGCCGGTGTCCCGCGCCTCGGCAAAGACGGCGGCGATGTTCTGCTCCGTCCCTCCGACCCAGCAGGACATCAGGTCCGAGGCGCGCTTCTGCATGACGTCGATCCCTATTCGCTCGGCGAGGTGGCGGGCGAAGGCGCTTTTGCCCGTGCCCGATGGCCCCTGGAGGCAGAGGGAGAAGCGCTGCTCGCCGCTACCCACGAGACTGTCCGCGAGCGCGACCGGGTCGGTATCGCCCCGGATCAGCGCGGGATCGAAGAGTGGCGGCGCTCCCTGGGGCGGCGCGTCGCAGGCGAGCACCCTGGAGAGACCGCGAACGCCGCGCCGCACCGTATCGATACCGCCTCCGCTAATCCCCGCCGCCGCGGTGGCGCCAGCCGCCACGCCGGGCGTCGCGGCGAACTCCCGCGCCAGCGCGCGCGCCTCGTCGGGTCCCGCCTCGATGCCGTGATGCTCAAGCTGCCGGGTCCAGATCCGCGCCCTCACAGCCGTCGTCGGCGGGCGAAGCTCGAGCGCGAACATCATGCGGCGAAGCAAGGTCTGGCTGACCGCACGCGCATCGTTCATCGCCCAGAGGGTCGGGGCCGGCGCCCGTTCCAGCAGGCGGTGCATATAGACCTTGGAGCCCGCGTTCCGGGTGCCGCCGAAGAACGGCTGCCCGAAGAGCGAGAGGCCGGCGGTGGCGGAGCCCGACAGCAGGTCCTCCATCTCGTCGAAGAGGAGGAGCGAGCGGCAGTTCCGTGCGAGAAGGCGCTGGGCGAGCCGGAGCTCCTGAAGCCTTTCGCCACGGCTGGGCTCATCGCCATCGTAGTCTGTCTCGCCGACGCTGTAGAGGGTCACGCCCAGCCGCTCGGCCAGCACCTTGCAGAATTCTGTCTTGCCGGTCCCCGGCGGGCCGTAGAGCAGGATGTTCACGCCCGGCGCGGAGGTCCGGAGCGCACCCTGGATCAGGCGTTCGATGTGATCGCGACCCTCGGCGATGTGGTCGAAATCCGACCATTGCAGCTCGCTGGCGGGTGCTGCGTCCAACAACAGGCGGTTCACGTCGAGGCCGGCGTTGTTTGGCATCGTCGTCAGCCGCCGCAGGCGGTCAACGGCCGTCACGTCGCCGTCGCTATCGGTGGCAACAAGCCCCGAGCTTACCAGCGGCGCCCTGTCGGTGAGGCGGCCGTGAACGGCATTGGCCGATACGCCGAGGAGAGCGGGCATGGCCGCTCCCCTGACGTTGAGAGGCCTCGTCCGCCTGGTGGAACGATAGAAGACATCGTCGATCAGCGACTCGATGAGCGGCTGCGTCTGGTAGCGCAGCAAGAGCTCCAGGATGTCGATGTCGGTCGGCGAGAGCCCGGTGGCTTCTCCCAGGCAACGCAGCCGCTGCGCGGTCCGGTCGTATCTGGTCCGCTTCACCGCCGCGCATCCCTCCCGCAGGGCCTGCCGGAGACACCGAAACTGGCGCGCGGTCATTCGCTCGTCGGGCTCGATGCCGGCCCGGACCAGGCGGGAGAACAGGCTCTTGTTCTCGTACAACGAGCGGTTGTCGCGGTCGGCGAGCCATTCGGCCAGGGCCTCGGCCTCGCGGTCCCGGTGATGAAGCCGCGCGGCTGCATTGGCGAGGTAAGCGACAGTGAGCTGGCGCTCGTAGGCAGTCCTCATGGTTCTCTCCAAATCCGTGATCTGGAGGAAGCCTAATGCAGAGATACGTCAGATTCGGTCGTATCTTAGTGGTAATTTTGAGCAATTTGTGCCGACACTTGTGAAGGTGTCTGGGACGACTGGCACGCTCGCTGTTGATCGACATCCAAGTCTGACCTTATTGGGACACGTCAAATCAACAAGTTACAATGCCGATCGTCGTCCAACGTGCGCGCCGATCAACATGGTCTGCGAAGACGCGAAGCTTGACAGCCTTCGCCTGTGTGACCTGCGACACACCGTCGCCAGTCAGGCCGTGATGGCGGGCGAACACCTACTGCTGGTTGACACGCTGCTCAATCAGGCAGGTCACCTCCGCAACGTTCGGGAGAGGCTGGCCCGATTCGGCCTCAGCCTTCACCCCGACAAGACCCGCCTCGTGGAGTTCGGGCGGTTCGCAGTCATGAACCGACGAGGGCGCGGGGCGGGCAAGCCGGAGACATTCGACTTCCTGGGCTTCACGCACTATTGCACGACGACCCAGCGAGGCCGTTTCCGGCTTGGCCGCAAACCGGTCGCGAAACGGGTCAACAGGACCCTGGCGCGCATCGACGAGGTACTCCGCAAGCGCTGGCATCACGACGTCTGGGAAGTCGGCGCGTGGCTTGGGCAGGTCTACCAAGGCTGGCTCAACTACTTTGCCGTCCCAGGGTCGAGCCGGTTCGTCCGTGCGTTCCGCGGCAGGCTGCAACGCCTGTGGATGCGCGCATTGCGCCGACGGTCCCAGAGAGCCCGTTTAGACTGGAAGCGACTGGAGCGCGTGACCGAAATCCTGTGGCCGCGCGCCTCCATCCGTCACCCATGGCCGGACCAGCGGTTTGCCGTCAATCACCCGAGTAGGAGCCGGATGGTTGAGAGACCACGTCCAGATCTGCGCGGGGGGTGCGCAGCAATGCGCATTCCTACCGCAACTGGGGGGAGGGGCTCGGCAACGACCCCTCCTACCCGGTCCACGCCTTCATTGGTTCTGTAGGCATATCGCCATTGCCGTACGTAGGAACGCGCAAAAGCAAGACTAACTTTCCTTTCATTTTGATTACGACGAAATCACCTCTTGTCAAATTTCACACTATATCAATGTGTTAGATGTTTTACGTATATTCCGGTGCCACTCGGTGCGGTCGACCCGCTCGCCGGTCTGCTTGTCGATGTAGGACTCGTCGGTGGCGATGCTCATGTTCGCCACACGCCCGCCGGAAGCCAGGTGGTTGATGGTGACGTCGTCGCCCAAGCGGCCGATCACTTCTGCGCGGTTCAGTCCGAATGCCATGATTCGTCTCCTGTTCATCCTGGTTGATGACGAAGGTTGATGAACGGGCCGGATCTCTCTCGAGCCCCTCCCCGTTCACCCCTTCCAAGCCCTCCCCCAACTCCCGTCAGCCGCCTTCGCCGGCGCCTGCGGGGTGGCCCAGGACCTCGCGGATCGCATGGGACGAGAGACCGACGGCGGCCAGCAGCGCGTCGGCGTCTGCCGCCGCAGGGGAGCAATCGGGATCGGTGTCGTTGGGAATAGGGTCGGGCCCACCGGCCCGGACTGCGTCGTCGTACATGTCTCCCTCCTGTGTCTGGGTGGATCGGCCGCCGGGGAGACGAGCGCTCTCTCCGGCCCCCAGCGGCCCGCCCCCGTCCCGGCCGCCCTCGCCCTCGGCGGTCTGCCATCCGCTCCAGCGCCGCCGGTGGCGTGCCCGTGGTTTGACCGGCCCTCCGGCCGGGCTACGCTGGCGGAAAGCCGCAAGGATGATTGGCGATGGCAACGGTGACCCGAGCCGTTCTGGCAGGGGCCGTCCACACGGAAGAGGGCCTCCCTCTCCGCGAGGCACGGGCGCTGGTCGACGCCGTGATCGAGGCGATCGCGGAGCGGCTGGAGGCCGGGGAGACGGTCAAGATCTCGGGGTTCGGCAGCTTCTCCTTGCGCGACAAGGGGCCGC
>JAPPHR010000060.1 GCA_028820995.1 Rhodospirillales bacterium | reverse complement strand
GCGGACAACGTGGGCGACAACGTGGGCGACTGCGCCGGCATGGCGGCCGACCTGTTCGAGACCTATGCCGTCACCATCGTCGCCACCATGCTGCTGGCCGCGGTGTTCTTCACCGGGCCGCTGCAGCAATCGCTCATGCTCTATCCGCTCGCCATCGGCGGCGCCTGCATTCTGGCCTCGGTGATCGGGACATTCTTCGTCCGCCTCGGCAAGAGCCAGAAGATCATGCCCGCGCTCTATCGCGGCTTCCTGGTCTCCGCCGTGCTCTCGGCCATCGCCTTCTATCCTATCACCGACTGGGTGGTGGGCTGGGGCACCGAGTTCACCGTCAGCGGCGTGACGGCGTCCGGCCTCGATCTCTTCCTCTGCGGTCTGATCGGGCTGGTGGTGACTGGCCTCATGATCTGGGTCACGGAGTACTACACGTCGACCGAGTTCGGGCCGGTGCGCGGCATCGCCAAGGCGTCGACCACAGGGGATGCCACCAACATCATCCAGGGGCTTGCGGTCTCCATGCAGGCGACGGCGATCCCCGCGATCATCATCTCGGCCGGGATCATCCTCGCCTTTCTCGCCGCCGGCCTCTTCGGTATCGCGATCGCGGTGACGGCAATGCTGGCGCTCGCCGGCATGGTGGTAGCGCTGGATGCCTACGGCCCGGTGACCGACAACGCCGGCGGCATCGCCGAGATGGCGGAGCTGGACGAGGACGTGCGCAAGACCACCGACGCGCTGGATGCGGTGGGCAACACCACCAAGGCGGTGACCAAGGGCTACGCCATCGCCTCGGCCGGCCTCGCTGCGCTCGTGCTGTTCGCGGCCTATACCGAGGACGTGGTGCGATACTTCCCGGGCGTCGAGCTCGACTTCTCGCTGAGCAATCCTTACGTGGTGGTGGGCCTCTTCTACGGCGGCCTGCTGCCCTTCCTCTTCGCCTCCATGGCGATGCTCGCGGTCGGCCGTGCCGCGGGCGCCGTGGTGTTAGAGGTGCGCCGGCAATTCCGGGAGATCGCCGGCATCATGGAGGGGACGGGCAAGCCGGAATACGGCCGCGCGGTCGATCTGCTCACCAAGGCGGCCATTCGCGAGATGATCCTGCCCTCGCTGCTGCCGATCCTGGCGCCGATCGTGCTCTACATCGTGATCTGGGCGATCGCGGGCCAGTCGGCCGCCTTCTCGGCACTGGGCGCTGCGCTCATGGGCACGATCGTGACCGGGCTCTTCCTCGCCATCGCCATGACCGCAGGCGGCGGGGCCTGGGACAATGCCAAGAAGTACATCGAGGACGGCAACCACGGCGGCAAGGGCTCGGACAGCCACAAGGCGGCGGTGACGGGCGATACCGTGGGCGATCCCTACAAGGACACCGCCGGGCCCGCCATCAACCCGATGATCAAGATCACCAACATCGTGGCGATCCTGCTGCTCGCCATCATCGCGAAGTTCGTCGCCGGTTGATGCGCCACAGCGCCGGGAGGAGACCGAGGGGACGCGAAGCGCTACTGCGTAGGCGCGGCCGGCCGGCCGATGTTGCCGAAGAGCTGTTCGAAGAAGCCGAGAGTTCGCCCGCGCGTCGGGGTCTCTTCTTCCGCGAGAGCGATCGCCCGTGCCTCTTCGAGCGAAACCGAGGAGATCTCCGCCACCACGCCGCTCTCGTCGTAGGCGATCACGATGACGTTATGGTCGACCAGCTCGGGCGAGTAGAACGCCGTCGTCTCCGAGCGGCGGCTGATGTAGTACCAGTGCGCGTCGTCGAAGGTCCCCACCGCCGACGGAGAGCCCAGGAGACTCGCAACCTCCTCGCGGGTCTGCACGCCGGGCCTGATCTCGGCCAGCGCTTCGGGGTCTTGCACGAATCCTTGCTGATGGACCTGCGGCGTGCAGCCGGCGAGCAGCACCGCCGCCAGCGCACAGCCAAGCAGGGCACGCCGCAAGCGCCGTCCCCGCGCATGAGGCGCGACAGTCTCTCCGTGTCTGCGCCGGAGCATCATGAAAGTCACCTCCGCTCGCCAAGCCGCGCAAACCTGCGCGCGTTGACGGGGCGTGTCAACGGCGCGGGCTAGGAGGAACGAGGCACCGTGGCGGTCGGGCGCGTCTGGCGTCATCTGAAGGGGCGCAAGCGCCGGCGCGAGGCGGCCCGACGCCTCTACACGGCGGCAGTGCGCCAGGCGCGCGACCCCACGCTCTACACCGAGGGCGGGGTTGCGGATACGCTCGACGGCCGCTTCGACCTGATCGTCCTGCATGTGGTGCCGCTGATGCGGAGGCTTCGCCAGTGCGACGAGGCGGGCCGTCAAATGAGCCAGGCCCTCTTCGACGTGATGTTCGACGACATGGACCAGAGCCTGCGGGAGATGGGAGTCGGCGACTTGCGCGTCGGCAAGCGGGTGAAGCAGATGGCGCGCGCCTTCTACGGGCGCGCGATGGCCTACGACCAAGCCTTCGATCTGGCGCCGGGCGCCGACCGCCGCCGCTCCATCGCCGAGGCGCTGGAGCGCAACGTCTTCAACAACGACCCGCCGGCCGCCGACCGCGTGCAGGCGCTCGCCGGCTATGTCGAGACGCTGCTGGATGCGCTCGACCGTCACAGCTCTACGGCGTTGCTCGGCGGCGAGCTTGGGCTGCCGCCGGTGCCCTCGCTTGCGGCCGCTCCTGCGGCGGAGACCAGTCCATGAGCGCCGACGGGCCCGCAGACGCCGGGAGCCGGCGTCTCATCGCGCTCGACGAGCTGGGACCGCGCGGCCTCACCCTCGAGATCGAATTCGCTGCTGCGGAGAGGGACGCGCTCAAACGCCGCCTCGATCTGCTGGCGTTGGAGCAGCTCGCGGCGGCGCTTCGCTTCGAACCGGCGGACGACGCCGAGGGGGCCATTCGCGTGAGCGGAACGATCCGGGCACGGCTCGCCCAGAACTGCGTGGTGACGCTGGAGCCCGTGCCGCGCACGCTCTCCGAATCGGTCTCCGTCCTCTACACGCCGTTGCCGGAGGACTCAGCCGAGGCCGAGGTCGAGGTTCTGGCGGAGGGTGACGAGGCCGAGCCGCTTCCGGCCGAGGGCATCGATGTGAGCGAGTTGGTGGCCGAGCATCTCGCCCTCTTCCTCGACCCCTATCCGCGCCACCCGGACGCGCCCGACGGCCCGCTAACCTACTCAGCAGGCGAGGAGGAGTCGGAAAACGGCGAGTCGAGCGGCGAAGCGGCAGCCGGGCCGTTCGCGGCGCTTGGCCAACTCAAAAGCAAATTGTAATGTGCGAGTCATTCGTGTAGTGCAGGCGCGGCCGATGCGATGCAGCTGAATCGATGGTGCAGCGTCGGCGCACTCTAGCGGTGAGAAGCTATCGATGGCCGTCCCCAAGAAAAAAGTCTCTCGCGCGCGGCGCGGGAGCCGTCGGTCGCACGACGCGCTGGCAAAGGCCAACCCGGCCGAATGCCCCAATTGCGGTGAGCACAAGCTGCCCCACCACGTGTGCCGGGCCTGCGGCTACTACAGGGGCCGCGAGGTGATCGAGGGCGAGGCCTAGCCGAACACCAGGCCGAGGCGAAGGCCCCAGGATGAGCCAATCGGAGATCGTGATCGCCCTCGATGCGATGGGCGGGGACGGCGCACCCGACGTGGTGATCCGGGGCGCCAACATCGCCCGCGTGCGCTATCCGCGCCTCCGCTTCATGTTCTTCGGCAAGGAGGAGGCGATTGCCGCCGGCCTGGAGCGCTTCAAGCGCCTGAGGTCGGTCAGCACCGTCCACAATGCCGAAGAGGTGATCGCCGACGACGACAAGCCCGTGCAGGCGCTGCGCAAGCGCCAGGGCTCGAGCATGCGGCTCGCGATCGACGCCGTGGGTGAGGGCGCAGCGCACGGCGTGGTCTCGGCCGGCAACACCGGCGCGCTCATGGCGCTCTCCAAGTTCGCGCTCAAGACCCTGCCGGGCATCGGCCGGCCAGCGATGGGCTCGATCGTGCCCACGGTGCGGGGCGAGAGCGTGATGCTCGATCTCGGCGCCAACATCGACTGCGATTCGGCGACGCTCGCGCAGTTCGCCGTGATGGGCGAGGTCTTCGCCCGCAACGTTCTCGGCGTCCGCGAGCCGACGGTGGGCCTCCTCAACATCGGCACCGAGGAGCTGAAGGGCAGCGAGACCATACGCACCGCTGCGTCGGTGCTGCGGGATTCCGGGCTGCCGATCAAGTTCCACGGCTTCGTCGAGGCCGACGACATCGCCGCCGGCACGGTCGACGTGATCGCCACCGACGGCTTCGCCGGCAACATCGCGCTCAAGTCGGCGGAGGGCACCGCGCGCCTCTACACCGAGTATCTGAAGAGTGCCTTCCGGCGGTCGCTGTTCTCGCGGCTGGGCTACCTGCTGGCGCGGCCGGCGCTCCGCCTGCTCAGGGAGCGCGTCGACCCCCGCGCCTACAACGGGGCGATGTTCCTGGGCGTGAACGGGGTCGTCGTGAAGAGCCACGGCGGCACCGATCACAAGGGCTTCGCCAACGCCATCGGCGTCGCCTTCGACATGGTGAGCCAGGGGATCAATCCCAAGATCATCGAGGAGCTGTCGCGCCTCCAGCTTGCCGAGCTGCCGGAGCCGAAGAGGGCTGCGCTCTAGCCATGCGCCGCTCCCGGCTGGTCGGCTGCGGCGCCTATCTGCCCGAGCGGGTGCTGAGCAACGACGAGCTGTCGACCCGCATCGACACCAGCGACGAGTGGATCAAGACCCGCACCGGCATCAGGCAGCGCCACGTCGCCGCCGATGACCAGCTGACCTCCGACCTCGCCTGCGCGGCGAGCCAGGCGGCGCTGGAGGCGGCCGGTATCGGCGTGGACTCTCTCGACCTTCTGGTGCTGGCGACGTCGACGCCGGACAACACCTTCCCCGCCACCGCGACCAAGGTGCAGGCCAGGCTCGGCATGACAGGCGGCATCGCCTTCGACGTCCAGGCCGTGTGTGCGGGCTTCGTCTGCGCGCTCCAGGTGGCGGACAGCATGGTGCAGAGCGGCGCTGCCGAGACGGCGCTCATCGTCGGTGCCGAGACCTATTCGCGCATCCTCGACTGGGACGACCGCCAGACCTGCGTGCTCTTCGGCGATGGCGCCGGCGCCGCCGTGCTGCGTGCGGAGACCGGTGCCGGCAGCACCGAAGACAGCGGCGTGCTCTCCGTCCGCATGCGCTCCGACGGGCGCCACTACCAGGCGCTCTACGTGGACGGCGGCGTCTCCTCGACCCAGACGTCCGGCCATCTCAGGATGCAGGGGCGCGAGGTCTTCCGCCATGCCGTCGCCAATCTCGCTGAGATCGCGGGCGAGGCGATGGATGCCGCGGGCGTGGCTGCCGACGAGGTCGACTGGCTGGTTCCCCACCAGGCCAACCGCCGCATCATCGATGCGACCGGCAAGAAGCTCGGCATTCCGGCGGAGAAGACGATCGTGACCGTGGACCGCCACGCCAACACCTCGTCCGCCTCCATCCCGCTCGCGCTGAGCGCCGGCATCGACGACGGGCGGATCACGCCGGGAGACCTGCTGGTGGTGGAGGCCATCGGCGGCGGGCTGGTCTGGGGGGCCGGCGTCATACGTCTGTGATATGACTCGTTTGTAAGATATTGAGTGCGCCCGACAATTGAATGTCGGTTGCGGCCCGGCATGCGAGTCTTGGTTGACGCTTGGGCCACAAGGCATTACCGTGGCCGCCGTCATAAGGGAGGCGGGAAACAATGGCCGGGCGAACGGTCACCCGCGCCGATCTCGCCGAGGCTGTCTTCCGCGAAATCGGCCTGTCACGCAAGGAATCGGCGGATTTGGTCGAATCCGTCCTCGGCCTCATCGCCGATGCGCTCGCGCGCGGCGAGCCGGTGAAGATTTCCTCCTTCGGCAGCTTCAGCGCGCGGATGAAGGGCCAGCGCATCGGCCGCAATCCCAAGACCGGCGAGGAGGTGCCGATCCTCCCGCGTCGCGTCCTGGTGTTCCGTGCTTCCCACGTGTTGAAGGACCGCATCAACAGCTCGCTCGCGCCGGCTGAAGAGGGCGAGGATGCGGAGACGGCGGACATCGATCGGCCCGGCGGGCCGCCCTCATACTAGGCGATGCAGGGTGTCGAGCCCGCAAGCGCGGGCACCCCGAAATCGCCGGACGCCTTCCGCACCATCGGCGAAGTCTCGGAGGCGCTCGCCGTGCCGCAGCACGTGCTGCGCTTCTGGGAGACCAAGTTTCCCCAGATCAGGCCCCTCAAGCGGGGCGGCGGGCGGCGCTACTACCGGCCCGAGGATGTGGCGTTGCTGCGCCATATTCGTCACTTGCTGCACTCGGAGGGGTACACCGTGCGCGGCGTGCAGAAGCTGCTGCGCGAGCGGGCATCGCGGCCGGCTGCGGCACCCGAAGCACCGGACAGGGTCGAGGTGGAGGGAACTCTCGACCGTGAAGCCCGCGCCCGCGCCACCCGCGTTCTCGACGAGCTTTGTACTCTCCGCGACATGCTTCGGGGGCGGGATACGGCCTGAAAGACCTCCCGTAACCGGTAGCTGCGGACGCTGATCGAATGCCAGCAGGGAGGCACGCGATGCGCCGTTATGCCCGCGCACTCTTGATTGTTCTTGCTATCGTCACCTGCGCGACCGGCGTCCGGGCACAGGAATACAGCGCCGTCGTCGTGTTCGGCGACAGTCTGAGCGATTCCGGCAACGCGGCGCAGGGGCTTCAGCTGGGATTGCCGCCGGGAAGCAGCTTCACCACCAACCCGGACCCCATCTGGGCCGAACGCGTGGCGCAGACCATGGGCGTGTCGGGGACGAACTCCCTCGCCGGCGGAACGAACTACGCCTTCGGCGGAGCCTGCGCGAACCCGGACAATCCCTGCAATCCCCTCTCACCGGGGATCGGCGCGCAGATCGGCCTGCACCTCATGTCGCGCCCCTCGGGCGCTGCCGATCCCGACGCCCTTTACGCGCTCTGGGCCGGCGGCAACGATCTGGTGGCGATACTGGAGTCCGCGTTGCCCGGATCCCGCGTCCCGCCAATCGATCCCCAGACCGCCATCCCGGCAACCGCAAGGAGCCAAGTGGAGGAGATTGGGCGTCTGCAAGAGGCCGGTGCGCGTCACATCGTGGTCTTCAACCTTCCCGATGCGGGCGCGACACCCTTTGCCCGGAGTGTCCCGATTCAGGGTCTCCCGCAAACGCTGACGGCCCTCTCGGCCGCCTACAACCAGGCCCTGGACGAAGGGCTCGGCAGGCTCGACGACGGCATCGTTCCGATCAACGCCTTCGGTCTGTTCGAGCAAGTGCTGCAGGACCCGAGGGCATACGGCTTCACCAACGTCCGGGGAACGGCTTGCACGCCTGCGGGCACGGACGTGTCGTTGCTGGCATGCGCCCCGGCAGGCTCGGGCTCGCCCGTGACCTACGCGCCCGGCACCAATGACACCTACCTGTTCGCCGACGGCAAACACCCGAGCGGCGCGGCGCACGCGATGCTGGCTTCGGTCGTGACGGCGACGCTCGCGGCGCCGATCCAGGTCTCGCTTGCCGGTGAATCCGGCGAGGCGGCAGTGGCCGCGCACCGGAGCGCTGTCGCAGCCCAGCAACTCTCCAACATGGCTCTTGAGAGCCCGGTTGGGCAATGGCGGAGCTACGTGCAGGCGCATTCGGGCCGGCGCGCGATCGACGCGCCGCCGCGCCTCGGCGAGGCGGAGGCCGACGAGCAGGCAGTCACCCTGGGCTTCGATCATCACGCAGCGGATGACCTCTGGTGGGGCGCGGCAGTGAGTGTGGGCCGTCACGACGACGGCGCTTCGGGGGTTGACCTCGACAGCGATACGACCGTGGGCTCTCTGCACGGGACCTGGCGGATGGGCGCCATTCACGTGAGCGGCGCGCTGAATCTGGGCAGGACCAGGCTGGACATCGAGCGCTCCATTGCTCTGGGGCCTGCGGTCAGTCTCGAGCGCGGCTCCACAGCGGGGAGTCAGTTTGGCGTCGATGTCGGCCTGGGATGGACTCTCGATGCACCGGAGACGGTCCGTCATGGGCCGGTGATCGGCCTCTCCTGGCTTGATCAGGAGGTGGACGGCTATCGCGAGAGCGGGCAGGCCCCCACCGCGATGAATTTCTCCACGTTCGAGCGCGGCTCTTTGGTCGTGCGCGGCGGCTACCGGATCGCCGGCGAAGACGAGGTGAGCGGCCTCCTCGTGCGCCCCTACGCTGCCGTCTCCTATGAGCGCGAGCTCGAGGACGATCCCGTCTCCGTCTCAGCCGGCTCGAACACCATGGCCGGCCGGTTCACGGCGGATGGCTTCAAGCCGCCCCGGGGCTGGATCAGCGCCGATCTCGGCGTCGCAGTCAGCCTTGGCGGACAAGCGAGCATCGTCCTGGGATACTCCGGGCGCTCGGGCGATGGCGCGCGCGGCGATCACCTGGTAGGCGCAGGACTGCACATCGCGTTCTGACAAGAGCGCCAATCCCGGGCCGGCTCGCCGGTCAATCAAATATTCGTGTGATTCAACCAACTAGAGAAGGGATGGTGGCGGAGGGACGGGGATTCGAACCCCGGACACCTTTCGGTGAACACGCTTTCCA